>JAHEJT010000283.1 GCA_024638765.1 Verrucomicrobiales bacterium | reverse complement strand
TTGCTCCTTGAGGGCTTCAATCAATGATTCGCCCATTTCGGCGGGGGTTTCGGCGACCCGGATGCCGGCCTCCCGGAGGGCCTCTTTTTTGGCCTCGGCGGTCCCTTTTCCCCCGGAAATTATGGCTCCGGCGTGCCCCATGCGGCGCCCGGGAGGGGCGGTGGCCCCGGCGATAAAGGCGGCTACGGGCTTGTCGCAGTTGTTGGCGATCCAGGCAGCGGCTTCTTCTTCTTCGGAGCCGCCGATTTCTCCGATGAGGATGAAGGCCTCGGTGTCGGGATCGTTGGTGAAGAGTTCGGCGCAATCCCGGTGGGTGAGCCCGTGGATGGGATCGCCGCCGATGCCGATGCAGGTGCTCTGGCCATGGCCCGCTTCGGAGAGCTGCCAGACGGCTTCGTAAGTGAGGGTGCCGGAGCGTGAGATGACGCCGATGCTGCCAGGCTTGTGAATGTACCCGGGCATGATGCCGATTTTGCATTGTCCCGGCGTGATGATTCCGGGGCAGTTCGGGCCGATGAGGGTCGAGCCGGGGTTGGCCGCCATGAAGGACTTCACCTTCATCATATCGGTGACAGGGATGCCTTCGGTAATACAGGCGATAACCTCGATCCCGGCGTCGACGGCCTCGCAGATCGCGTCCGCGGCGAACGGCGGCGGGACAAAGATCATGGTGGCGTTACACCCGGTCTCCTGGCGCGCTTCCCAGACGGTGTCGAAGATTGGGACGGCGTCTTCGAATTTCTGTCCGCCCTTTTTCGGGGTGACGCCCGCGACGACACTGGTGCCGTATTCGATGCACTGGCGAGTGTGGAAGGCCCCGGATTCACCGGTGATTCCCTGGACCAGGAGGCGGGTCGTATTATCGACTAAGACAGACATTTTTTTGACCACAGATTACGCAGATGAACGCAGATTTTTCAGAATTGGAATTCCAGCACCAAGATCCGGTAACTCTTCACTAAGCCGAGATGGAGGCGACGGCTTTCTGTGCGGCGTCGGAGAGGTCGGTGGCGGTGGTGAGGGCGATGCCCGATTCGTCGAGGAGTTGGCGTCCCTTTTTCACGTTGGTGCCCTCGAGGCGGACGATGAGCGGGATATTGATGTCGAGGGACTTAGCGGCATTGATGATTCCCTGTGCAATGATGTCGCACTTCATGATGCCGCCGAAAATATTGACGAGGATGGCTTTGACCTTGGGGTCGCCCACGAGGATACGGAAGGCGTTGGTGACTTGTTCTTCGGTGGCGCCGCCGCCGACGTCGAGGAAGTTTGCGGGGTCGCCCCCGAAGTGCTTAATGATGTCCATAGTCGACATGGCGAGTCCGGCGCCATTGACCATGCAGCCGATGTTCCCCTCGAGACCGATGTAATTGAGATCGAATTCCGAGGCCTCCACTTCGCGCGGGTCTTCCTCGGAGGGGTCGCGAAGTTCGGCGATGGTCGGGTGCCGGAAGAGCGCGTTGTCGTCGAAGTTGAACTTTGCGTCGAGGGCGAGGAGGCGGTCGTCGGTCGTGACGACGAGCGGGTTGATTTCCACGAGGGAGCAGTCCGAATCGATGAAGAGGCGGTGGAGCGCGTGAAGAAGTTTGCCAAAGTCGCGCATCTTGTCGGGAGAGAAGCCGAGAAGTTTGGAGAGTTTGCGCGCCTGGTAAGGCTGGAATCCGAGCGCGGGATGAATGTTCTCGCGGATGATTTTATCCGGGGTTTCGGCGGCGACTCTTTCGATGTCCATGCCGCCTTCAGTGGAAGCGACGATGACGGGGCACTCTTGTTCGCGGTCCATAAGGAGGGCGAGGTAGAGTTCGTTGGCGATGTCGACCGACTCGGCGATCATGACCTTGTTGACAGTCTTGCCCTCGGGCCCGGTCTGATGCGTGACGAGGGTTTGCCCGAGCATTTTCTCCGCGAGGTCGCGGGCTTCGCCGGGGGAGGCGCAGAGGTGGACGCCGCCCTGGAACCCGCTCTCGAAAGTGCCCTTGCCGCGGCCCCCGGCATGGATCTGGGCTTTGACGACGAGGGACTTGGCGTTGAGGCGGCTGGCGGCCTTTTCGGCTTCCTCCGGCGTGGCGGCCACGTTTCCTTTGGGAGTGGGCACTCCGAAGCGTTCGAAGAGTTCGCGGGCCTGGTATTCGTGGATGTTCATGGGTGCCCGCAGGGTGGAGCAAGGGCCGACAAAATAGGAGGGGGTCGAAGCGTGGTCAAGCGGGATCGGATCCGGCGGGCGCCCCGCCGTTCAAGGTTGACGGTTCACGGTCGGGAGTCTGGCTCGTCGGGAGCGAGTTCGGGAACTACGAAGCGTTGCCATCGAGCGGGCGACCGGTGCGATAGCTGGAGGGTCGCGCTTTGTCGCGACCGGAAGGGCGGGCCGATGGAATGGAAGCGGCAACGGCAACGACAAAGCGTTGCCCTCCTGGTCAGAGGGAGAATTCGGGCGGGGCGGGGGAGGTCCAGCGGAGGGTCTCGCCGCCGCCGCGGGCGGGGATTTCGAGAACGCTGGAATGGAGGGCCTGGCGGGGGAGGGTGAGTCGCCGCGCGAGGGATTCGGTCCATCCGGTTTCGATGAAGTCGAGATAACAATTTTCGTCGGGCCCGTAAATTTTATCACCGACGATCGGGTGGCCGGCGTGCGCGAGGTGGACGCGGATCTGGTGCATCCGCCCGGTGATGGGCCGGCACCGGATCAAGCTGCACTCCGGGAGTTCCGGCGGCCGCGCGGGGAAACGATCCAGGACCGCGCACTCGGTGACGGCGGGCGCGCCCTGCGGATGGACGGTTTGCTTGAGCCAGATGCGGGATTCCGCGACATCGCCGCGGCGGAGAATGGGTGCATCGACGGTGAAGCGGGTGGAGTCTGGCCAGCCGAGGACGAGGGCGAGATATTCTTTATGAATGCGGCGCTCCTGCATGAGGAGGGAAAGTTGGCGCGCGGTGTCGCGGTTCTTGGCGGCGAGGACGAGACCGCTGGTCTCGCGGTCGAGCCGGTTGATGATGGAGATCTGGCCGCCGTTGGCGATTTCGTACGCCAGCAGGGCGCGGAGTCCGTCCCAGAGGGTGGCGGGATTTCCGGGTTTGCTGGGGTGGGTGAGGAGGGGGGCCGGTTTGTCGACGACGATGTAATGCTCCGTCTCGTCGATCACGGAGAAATCGGGGTTATTGCGGATGACGCGGTCGCGTGAGGCGGGCGTGGGGACCGTGGGTGACAGGCTCACGAGGACAGTTTATCGCGGCGGGGGACGGACACAAGCGGGGGTCGCGCCGGCCGCGCGGGGTCTCTTCAAGCGGAGAGGGATGGAATCCCCTATTCTGCTGGACTATTCGATGGCAGTGTTTATGAGAATACAGCCAGATGTCCGCGGGCATAGAAAATGAGACCACCCTGGAACAACCTTCGAGTATTGCGGGGACGTCCCTGCACACGGGGGAGAAGGTAACTTTGACGTTAAAGCCCGCGCCTGCGGGTCACGGGCTCAAATTCCGGCGTATCGATTTGCCCGACGAGCCGTTTATTGCGGCGGAGGTGAGCAAGGTGCAAAAGGTCGAACGGGCGACTACGCTGGCGGAGGGTAGCGTCAAGGTGCACACGGTCGAGCACGTGGTTTCGGCATTATCCGGCATGGGGGTGGACAACGCCGTCATCGAGATGGATGCCAACGAACCGCCCATCGGCGACGGCAGCGCATTGCCTTACGTCGAGTGCATCAAGAGGGCGGGGATCAAGGAACTGGAGAAATTGCGCAGCGTCTTCGAGGTGCGCGAGCCGATCCACCAGGAGACCGATGACGGGTCGTTGATCACGGTGGTGCCGGAGAAAAGTTTCCGGGTGTCGTGCACCCAGGTGGGACCCGACGGCCGGATGACACAGTATTATTCGACCGAGGTCACGCCTGAGATTTACGAGAAAGAGATCGCACCGGCGCGGACGTTTGTATTTTACGAAGACGTCGAGCCGCTCCTGGAGAAAGGTTTGATTAAGGGAGGGAGTCTGGAAAACGCCATCGTGATTCGCGATGAGAGCGTGATGAGCAAGGAGCCGATGCGTTTCCAGGAGGAGTTCGCGCGCCACAAGATCCTGGATATTATTGGGGACTTAATGCTCTCCGGGAGGCGGATCATGGGGCACGTCATCGCGGTGAAGCCGGGGCATGGTCCCAATACTGAGATGGCGAG
>JAHEJT010000282.1 GCA_024638765.1 Verrucomicrobiales bacterium | reverse complement strand
GGTTCCTTCGATATGCGCCGCGCCACTCCTCGATCCAATGCTGGCGATTCTGAATTCTCCGCCGAACGCCCGCACCACTTCTCTCCAACACTCCTGCGGCCAGTTCTTGCGACGCTGCCCCCTCTTGGTCGTGGTCCTCGCGTGCAACAACAAGTCGAATCCCTCTGCCACTTCGACGCCCCGCGCCGCCAGGTTGGCGAAGCTCAACCTCCTGTCCATTTGCTCTTTAAGGCGGCGCCAGTCTTCCAGCTTTCCGAAGGGCGAGAGCCAGACATCACCGCCCTCCGGATCGATAAACTCCCGGTGAATGTTGTTATACCGATGCCCCTTGCACGCGCGGCCCTCCGTTTCGCGCGTCGGCGGCAGGTAAGGGACGAACTTGGTGGCGAAATCTTCGTAGAGATAAAAGCGATCGGGATAGGTCGCCACCACGACCTCTTCCCAACGGCCTTCAAGTGCCACGCTCCGCGCGTAGCTGTGCCATCGCAACAGCTCCACGCCGAATTCCCCAACCCATGGTCCCACAAAAAGCTTTTTCATCCGCACACGCGACGTTTAGCAGGGAGTCAATCATTCTATTTAACAACGCCGGTGTCTTGCCAACTAAAAAGTTAGGAATTCTGCGCCCTTCTCCCAGTGGCGCAGGAAGCCAAAAAGCGGCCCTGCGGCGCCGCCTCAACCGGCGGACGCTGTCTCCTTTTTCTTCTTCCGGGCCCGGTTCTTGCCCTTGCCCTTGCCTCCTGCCGGGTCCGATCGCATCGCTGGCGCGTTGACTCGCGGCAGCCACTTGCGATGCCGGGAAAGGACAGCTGCTTTCTCCGGATCGTCCGCCAGGTTGGACCACTCGTGCGGATCCACACGGTGATCGTAAAGTTCCTCAGAACCGTCGCCATACCGGATATATCGCCAATGGACCGAGCGGACCGCATGATTGCCCTCCTGGTAAGTGGTCAGCGCCGGGAACTTCCGCTCGGCAGCCGGATTCTTGAGCAGCGGCGCGAGACTCCGCCCCTCGAGACGCTGGTTCGCAGACAATCCGCAAACTTCGATCAGCGTGGGATAGATGTCGAGGAGCTCGACCGGCTGCGGACACACTGCATCTCTCACCCAACCCGCGGCTTTCTCGCCGCGCGGCGGCACCACGATCAACGGCACCTTGGTGGCCCGCTCCCAGAGCGCCTGCTTCGCCCAGCGCGCTTTCTCTCCCAAATGAAACCCGTGATCCGATAGCAGAATGATCCACGTGTCGTCGGCGTGTGGACCCGCGTCCAGGGCGTCGATCACCATGCCGACACAGTGATCCGTAAACGTGGTGCACGCGAGATAGGCCTGCACCGCACTTCGCCAGCCTCCGCTCTCCAGGAACCAATCGTGCGGAGGGGGCGTGCTGTTGCGCGTGAGTTCCAGCCCCGCCACGGGGATGTCGTCCCGGTCATCCGGCCGGATCGGCGGCAGCTTCACGTGCTCCAACGGCCGTTCCTGGAACCATTTCGGCGGGGCGTAAAACGGAACGTGCGGCCGGTAAAATCCCACCCCCAGGAAGAAAGCGTCCTCACGCTCCCGGCCCAACTGCGCCGCCGCCCACTGCGCGTCCTCGACGTCGTGGGTGTCAGCCTCGTCCTCAGGAAAGGGTCCCCAATCCCAGAGGCCGCGGCTGGGTTTGCCTTTCGCCGGCCCGTTGAGCTGCAACCTCGACATGGGGCCTTGCCCGCCCGCAGGTCCGTAAGTTTGAAAATTATCCTGGCCGCCCGAACCGTGATACAGCTTTCCACAGCCAAGCGTCGCATACCCATCGGCAGCGAAGTGCTGGGAAAGCGTCACCGCGTCCGCAATCGTTTCCGATTTTCGAAAGCGGTGGTTGTTCAAGTAAACCCCTGAGGTCGACGGACGAATGCCCGTCATGAAACTCACCCGCGAGGGATTGCAGATCGGCGCCTGGCAATGCGCGTTCTTAAAGAGAACTCCCCTCCGGGCGAGTGCATCGATGCGAGGAGTCCGCGCCTGGGGATGCCCACCCAGGCAGCCGACCCAGTCGTTGAGATCGTCGATCGTGATCAGCAGCACGTTGGGACGCTCCTCGGCCCGAAGCGGCACCGCGTGGCAACACACCAAGAGACAACAGGTCCACAAACCGATCACTGTTTTCATGGGACCGGCATTGTGCCCGGCAACCACGCCCCACTTCAAGCGCCAAACCTTCGCGCCCGCCCCACCGCACCACCCAGGGGCCTATCCCACCGACAACTCACTAGTGCACCGTAACATATGAAAATGAACCCCGGCGTCTTGACTTGGAGGGCGACGCTTCGTCGTCGCCGCGGTCATGACGAAGCATGACCCTCCATTTGGTGATCACATCTCAATGTTACACTGCACTAGAAGCTATCCCAAGATAAATTCTCTCGATGATTCGTTTGCGTTCATCATTTCGAAAAGCCTGTTTTTCCAATCCCCTCTCCCACGGGGAGAGGGTTAGGGTGAGGGGAATTTGTTTTTTGGGATAGCTTCTACTCACTATTTACTTCTCACTCCAGCCGGACGGCTTCCAACTCCGCAACCGTCCACGAATCTCCGCGCCCCTCCGTCTCCGCACGCACCCGGGCCACGGAGGGCGCGGAAACGCGGGGCGCCCGGTGCCCCCACGCGCTGCGAGTATAAGTCAGCACCGCTGCGATTTCTTCGTCACTGAAAAATCCCATGCCCGGCATTTCCAGGTTCGCTTCTACGCCGGCCGCGTCAATGGGACCGCGCACACCATGCAGCACGATGCGGATCAAACGATCCTCGGGACCCAGGACCCATTTCGAATTGCGCAACGGCAGCGATAGGCCTTCCATCCCCTCCCCGTCCGCGAGATGACAGGCAGCGCAACTCACCGCGTAGACGCGTCCGCCTTCTGCCAATTGCGAATCCACCGGCAACGGTTTCGGGCCCGCCATTCGCGAAGTGACGGCACACGCCGGGGCCAATAAAATCGGCGCCAACCGGAGAAAGATCTTCGCCGCTCCCGGCAGCCGCGTGCTCACGAATCCGGCAGATTAATGACCAGGTTGCGCTTCGGGGTATCCCCGACCTCGATGTGGCTCACCACTTCCTTGGTGGCGGTGTCGATCACGCACACCTTGCGCTCACTGCGGACCGCCACGTAACAATGCTTGCTGTCCGGCGAGAAACAGAGCCAATAAACACGCCCGGTCATCGGGATCCGGGCGATCTCGGTAAAATCTCCATCCGTTAAGTCGTGCACATGCACCATCTTGTGCTCGACGTTGCAGGACCAGATCTCTTTCTGGTCCGGGCGAATCGCCAGCCCGTGGCACCGTGTCTTCACATCCGCGAGCTCTTCCGGAATCTCGTGCTCCACGGTCGCAATCACTTTCCGTGCAGCAATATCGGCAACCTGGAAACCCACCAGCTTATCGATGTGCTGATAAAAACGCCGGTTATCCGCCGATAATGCCGGCGGGCGCGGGGAATTCGCGAAAGGAATCTCTCCAATAACCTCGTGCCCGGCCTCCACGTCGACAATCGTGACGACGGTTTTACCCCCCTCCCCTTTGCCCATAGGCGAAAGATACATGTATCGTCCGTCGCGACTGCACTGGGTGTTATGGGGACGGCCTCCGGTGAAAATTTTCTTCGCCAGTGTTTTCCTGGAAGCATCGACGACCCAGTAATGCCCGTCATTGCAGGGCACATACACCCAGCGGCCGTCCGGGGTGCACGCAATCTGATTGGGCTTGGGACCCACCTCCATTCGGTGCGTGATACCGTAACTCCGTGGATCCACCCAGACGAGTTCCCCGAGCGGACTCTTGAAATTTTCGATCGCCAGGTAAACCACGCTGGCATCGTCAGGAGAAGCAATCCCGTGAGGCTGAGGGCCGACGACGATGCGCTTCACGATATCATGCGTCTCCACATCAATGACGTGGACGTCATCTCCGTAAGCATTCGTCTGCCAGAGATACTCTTTGCCTTCCACCCGTGCCAGACCGGCCCAGAGCAAGGCGGCGGCCAGCGAGAGACAGGTGAGAAGGCGGAGGCGATTCATGGGGGCCGGCTGTCCAATATGCAGAATAGGCCCAAATCTAGCCAAAACCGGCCCAGGAGCGCAAACCGTAAAAGACGCTTCCCAAGAGGGCAAAATTGGACCTACACTGCTCGCCCCAAATCCAATTCGCTCAAACCGCAGCGATTTTC
>JAHEJT010000281.1 GCA_024638765.1 Verrucomicrobiales bacterium | reverse complement strand
GGGAGGCGGTCGCAGGGAGGCGGTTCCGGGGGGGGCGTGAGAAGGCGATTCGAGGAGGCGACTCCAGCGGGACGGTCGCGAGGAGGCGGTCGCGGGGAGGTGGTTGCGGGGAGGCGATTCGAGGAGTCGGTCGCAGGGAGGCGGTCGGGGGGAGGGGGGAGTTAGTTGGAGCCGTAAGAGAAATCGCCGAGGTCCTGACCGCGGGCCAGGTCGCGGTCTTTGCGCTTGGTGCGGGCTTCTTCGAAGAAGGTCCGAAGGAGCTGGGCGGATTCTTCGCCGAGGATATCGGGTGTTATTTCGGCGCAGTGGTTGAGGGTGTCCTGCTGCAGGAGGTTGATGAAGCCGCCGGCGGCCCCGCCTTTTTCGTCGCGGCAGCCGAAGATGACGCGCTGGATGCGGCAATGGATGATCGCGCCGGCGCACATGGGGCAGGGTTCCTTGGAAACGTAAAGCTGGCAGTCCGAGAGCCGCCAGTCGCCGAGGGCGGATTGGGCCTGGGTGAGGGCGATCATTTCGGCATGGGCAGTGGCGTCCTTGAGGGTTTCCACCTGGTTGAAGGCGCGGGCGATGATGCGCTCCTCGTGGACGATGACGGCGCCGACGGGCACTTCTTCCTGTAGATAGGCTTTTTGGGCTTCGCGCAGGGCTTCGCCCATGAAGAACTGGTCGCTCTTCAGGTCGATGACCGGTTCGACGGAATCGCCGCTCTCTTCAGGGGAGGCCATTTAATTTTTGCACTACGGGATCGCATGAAGATAATTCAGCCGAATGGTGGATTTCAATCAGCGAATTATTGTGCCGAGCCTGCTGGCTTCGGATTACAGCCGAGTGGGGGAGGAGGCGCGCCGTGCCCTCGATGCCGGGGGCGACTGGCTGCACTGCGACATCATGGACGGGCATTTCGTGGATAATATTTCGTTTGGCCCGGAATTCGTGTCTGCGGTGCATCGATCGGTGCCGGAGGCTTACCTGGACGTGCACCTCATGCTGACGAGGCCGGATCGTTATTTTTCACGTTTCGTGGATGCGGGAGCCGGGGGCATCACGGTGCACGTGGAGGCGGATCACGACGTGGGAGAGACGCTGGTGAAAATCCGGGAAGCGGGATGCCGGCCGGGTTTGACTTTGAATCCGGCGACCCCGTTTGAAGAAGTGGAGCCCTTTCTTGAGCAGATTGATTTGCTCTTGGTGATGACGGTAGTCCCGGGTTTCGGGGGGCAATCTTTTATGGAGAAAGAGACGATGCCGAAAGTGGAAGCAGCATGTGCGGCGCGGCGCGCGCGGGGCCTGTCTTTTCACATCGAGGTGGATGGAGGTATCGACGGGGAGACGGTAGGCACGGCGGCGGCGCATGGAGCCAACGTGATGGTGGCAGGGACCTCGTTGTTCAAGGCGCCGGACATGGCGTCGGCGATTGCGGCGATGCGTGACTAGCAGGGAGTCCTTGGTCGGCGGTCGATAGTCCGTAGTCCCCGGAGATCGATGCCGTCACGATGAGAGAGCCCGCGCGGACTCAGTTGGAGGCGGTGGCGGGCTCGGGCTGGCCCTGCCTGGCGCGGTGCTGCTGGACGAAGTATTCCATCGTCTTGTAGATGACGCTGCGCAAGTCGTGGGTGGGCTTCCAGCCGAGGAGTTCGGTGGCCTTGCTGATATCGGCGATGCGGCGGTCGCAGTCTTCGTATCCCTTGCCGTAGAATTCCTCCGAGGACACGGTGACGATTTCGGGGTCGGGATCACCTTCCTGGCGGAAGTGCTCATTGAAGATCTCCTTCATGAGGTGGGCGAGACCTTCGATAGTGATTTCGTTTTCCGGGGTGCCGATATTGAAGATCTGTTTGTCGCAGGCTCCGTTGGGATTCTCGATGATACGGACCATGCAGTCGACGGCGTCGTCGATGAGGGTGTAAGCGCGGAAGGCTTTTCCGCCGTCCACCAGTTTCATGGGGGTGCCGTAAAGAAGGGCGTTCATGAAGTGGCTGAAGACACGCGGGTTTCCGGCTTTTTCGCTGGGGAGATAGTCGATGCGTGGCCCGATGAAATTGAAGGGGCGGATGATGCTGTAGTTGAGATCGTGCTGGAGACCGTAAGCGTGGAGGACGCGCTCCAGCAGTTGCTTGGCACTGGCATAAATCCAGCGGTGATTCTTGATGGGGCCCATGATCAGCGGCGTATCATCTTCGCTGAAGGGGCAAGGCATGTCCTTGGGATCCTTGCCGATGACCGACGCGGCGGTCATTCCGTAAACCTCGCAGGTGGAGAACTGGATGATGCGCTTCTTGTGCTTGTGGCAGTAGTCCACAATCTTGAGGTTCTCCGTAAAGTTGAGGGTGAAGACTCCGAGTGGGTCTTCGACATAGAGCGCGGGGTTGGCCATGGCGACCAGATCGATGACCAAGTCGTGATCTTTGGTTTCCCGCTCGAGGGTATCGTTATCCGTTCGGATATCGAGATGCAGGTAACGAAGGCGGGGATCATCGAACACGCCGATATCTTTGAGTTTGTCTTTCTCGATATCGACGGCGGTGACTTCGTAGTTCCCCTCTTTGAGGAGTCGTTCAGTGAGGTTGACGCCGATGAAACCTCCTGCACCTAGGACTAAGATCTTCATGGTCTCCTTTAGATTACGGATTGCTCCTTGGGTTTATCGAGTCGGGGGGGGAAGTTCTCAAGCTTTTTTTGCGTTTCGGCAGAGGCGGGCAGGGGTTGAAATCCACGGTTATTCGTCATTTTCGGTGACCTCAAAGCCCCGGTCCTCCATTTTCTTGAGGACGTCTGACATATCCTCGACCTCCGACCAGACGTCCTCGCTGATGTAAATGTCGGCTTCCTGCTGGATGGCGAGGGCAATGCTGTCGCTGGGCCGGGCGTCGATCTCGACAATTTTCTTCTCCTGGAGCTCATTTTCGGCCTGGAGGATGAGTCGGGCGAAGTAGACGCCGTTCTGGAAGTCGTTGATGACGATATGGTCCACCTTGGTCCCTAAGGCGAGGAGGATATCCCCGATCAGATCGTGGGTCTGGGGCCGTTCCTTGGGGGTATGCTTCATGAACATGGCGATCGCGGCGCCCACGCTCTGATCGACGTAAATGACGAAGATTTTCTCGTCGTTTCCAAGGAAAACGGCGCATCCACCGCTGGTCGGGAGGACGGCCCGGACCTGGATTTGGACAACCTGGGAAGGCATCGGGGGGAGGATACCAGAAGGAGGGGAAAAAACAAGGGGGCCCGGGTGGGGCCCCTGCCTGGGACCTGAATCCGCGGGCGGAAGGGGGCTAGAGAGGGGTGGAGGGCCCGGTTTTCCTTGGAAGCTCGGGGGTTTCTACCCAGAAATCGCTTTACTTAGGGGATGTGAACTTTTTATAAGGGTTCCATGAACAAGTCAGAATTAATCGATTCCGTGCAACAGACATTAGGCAGTGAGATTTCCAAACGTGAGGCGACCGATGCCGTGGAAGCTGTACTCAACTGTATTGCCAACGGGGTCAGGAGGGATCAGACGGTACAACTCGTCGGTTTTGGCTCTTTCAAAGTGACGAACCGGGCAGCGCGAATGGGCCGGAATCCCAAGACGGGCGAACCCATGCAGATCTCGGCATCCAAGTCGATCCGGTTCAGTCCGTCGAGCGTTCTCAAGAAAAGCCTGTAATTTCGTTGCACGGGACCGCGCCCGACACCACCGAGGTCCGAATTCGGGGCGGGGGCAGGCGTTCAACGTAAGGGGGAATTGCCTTCAAGGGCGGAGATTAGAGCTCCGGGAGCGCTCATATTGGTGTGCGGCCCGGAGGATGCCCGCCGCTTTATGGAGGGTTTCCCGGTATTCGCTTTCGGGGTCGGAATCGGCGACGATGCCCGCCCCGACGTGAAAGTGGATTCGGTTTTCATTGCGTTGGATTAAGGCGGTGCGGATGGCGATGCTGAACTGAGATTCTCCGTTGAATCCGAGGTAACCGACGGATCCGGTGTAGAGGCCCCGGGGTGC
This sequence comes from Verrucomicrobiales bacterium, assembly GCA_024638765.1. Taxonomy (GTDB): domain Bacteria; phylum Verrucomicrobiota; class Verrucomicrobiia; order Verrucomicrobiales; family DEV007; genus JAHEJT01. The sequence continues at coordinate 234 of JAHEJT010000281.1, read as the reverse complement.
AGTTTCCAATTCCCGGATGATTTCGAGGGCCCGTTTTTTCGGAGCCCCGCTGATAGAGCCGCCGGGAAAGCAGGCTTGGAGCGCGTCGAGGTGATCGAGACCGGGACGAAGAGATCCCTGGACGGTGGAGACGAGGTGGAAGACCTGGGCGAAGCGCTCGAGTTTGAGTAGTTCGGTGGCTTCGACGGATCCATAGGCACAGACGCGCCCCAGGTCGTTTCTTTCCAGATCGGT
>JAHEJT010000118.1 GCA_024638765.1 Verrucomicrobiales bacterium | reverse complement strand
CTTCCTCCCCGCCGCGCTGGAAATCGCCGATAAGTTTACCCTCGATGCCGCCCGCGAATACGTGCGCACCGCGGTGGTGCCCGAGGGCCAAGCCCATCTCCTCCTCGAAATTGACGGCCAACCCGATTCCGTCCGATCGGAAAAAAATGCTTTGGAAGAAAAACTCCGCGCCCTCAATGCCCTCAGCCTGGAGGTCGCCGACACCGAAGCCGCCTGTGAAAATCTGTGGGCTTTGCGTCGTGAATTCTCTTACAGCCTCCGCGCCACCGGTCTCATCAAGCTCAACGAGGATATCGTCGTGCCCCGCGGCCGCCTCGTCGATCTCGTCCGATTCGCGGAATCCCTCCAGCAGGAGAGCGGTTACCCCATCGCTTGTTTCGGCCACGCGGGTGATGGAAATATCCACGTCAATATCATGGTCGCTGACACCGAACTCGAGCAACACCGCGAAAAAGTCGACGGCGTTCTCGACCGGCTCTTCAGCCAAGTGCTCGCCTGGAACGGCGTCATCACCGGTGAGCACGGAATCGGGCTCGCCAAGAAACGCTGGTTCGACGACGCCCTCCCCGCCGAAGCCAGGGCGGTCCACCGCGCGCTCAAGTCCGCCCTCGACCCCAAGGGTATCCTCAATCCGGGAAAGTTCGTTTAACCCCTGAGCTGGCACGAAGGCTGCTTTATAGTTGTGGCTCGAACTTTTCCAAAGGCGTCCGCCCCGCCGCCGCGCAAAGCGCCGGCGATTAGCCGGATCGCCTCGGGGCATCCCTTCGCCTTGCGCCAACGCACATGAAAAAAATCGAATTCATCATCAAGCCTTACCTCCTCAACAATGCAAAAAGTGCGCTCCAGGAACTCGGGATCATCGGGATGACGGTGAGCGAAATTAAGAACTATCATTCCGAGCCCCCACGGCCCGACGCTTTCCTCCCGGATCTACCCATGGGGGCGAAATTCGAACCCTGCCTCAAACTCGAGATCGTCGTGGACAAAGCCTGTCTGGACGATGTCATCGACGCGGCCGTCGGATCAGGAATGGTGCCGTCGCCCTCCGAAGACACCACGGTGCAGGAACTCGAAGACGTCATTCGCATCCGCACCCGCGAACACGGCGTCAGCGCGATCTAGGGTAGTGAACCCGATAATAATGAACGACCAGAGGCAGTAGCTGCGGCATCCTGTCACAGTTCCGTTTTAATACTGCGGCAGGATGCCGCAGCTACTTTCCCCCGCAGGCCCCTTACTTAATAGGGAGATCAAAACTTAATCTTACACGGCACCAGCGTGCTGTCCTCTGCTACTCCGAAGCCGGCTTGCTTCATTCCGCGCCTACCGATTCCCCGGTCTCCGCATCCAGCCGCTTTTCCTCCCGCCACTTGGCCCAGCGTTTCTGCAGCTTGGCCTGCTGTTCCTCCGATAAAATCTCTTCCAGGCGGGGCGCGTATTTTTCCCTGAAGACGCGGTCTGTCTCTTCCCGGTATTTCTGGCGCATCTCCCAACGCTCTTCAAGCGCTTCCCCAATCATGGGCGCCAGGAGCTGCTTCTGCTCCTCGCTCAAGTCCAACACATTTGCAAAATGATTGGTGATGAAGCGCCGGGACTCCTCGGTATTCCACGACTCGACCCGGTGCGCTAACCCCGTCACCAGGAACAGCGCCGCCACCAGTCCGGTGAGCACCCCCATCCCGAATAAGACGACCAATCCGCACCCGATCGATAATTTTCTTTTCGCCGACACTGCCCGTAAGTCTCTATTCGTGCTCGGATTATCTCAAAGGAACATCGAGAAAAGGTCGCCGATGGCGTCATAGGCGAAGGGAGCCGCCGAAAAACCGCTCCATACGCACAACCATATCACCATCAACACCACCGCCGGGGCCACGCCGAGAGCGCTCCCCCACGCACACTTGCGCAGATCCTCCCAAAACAGCAGCGACGCCGATTCTCCCGCCTCACCCAAAACACGCAAACGCGCCGCCACGCGCGTCTCCAAGCCAAAGGCCGCGCGGGACACGTCCCCCGATCGATGTGCTCTCCCCAACCGGATCAGGTCGTCGAATTGTTCCTCATTCATTGCCATACCCGCTCCTTTCCAGGATCGTTTTCAGTTTCTTGCGCGCACGAAAAGCCCGCACCTTAACGTTGGATTCGCTCCACCCCGTCAATGCTGCCGCTTCCGCGACCGATTTCTCTTCCAATTCCACCAATGTCAAAACCAACTGATCTTTAACCGAAAGCGCCGCCATCCCGGCACGGATCACTTCCCACGCCTCCCGGCTCCGCCGCATCTTCTCCGATTCGTCTTCGGCTCCCGACTCCAAGACTTCCTCCACCAGCACCTCGCACTCTCTCCGCTTGCGCACCTTGCGCAGAAAATCATAGCAGGTCCGCACCGCCACTCGCATGACCCAGTGTTCCAGCGGCGCGTCCCCCCGGTACTTTCCCAGTCCCCGCCATACCCTGATAAAAATCTCCTGACCCAAATCGTCCAGTTCATGGGAGTTGCGCGCATATCGCGAAGCCGTCCCCAACACCCGGTGCTTGAAAAGCGTCACCAGGTCCCCGAAGGCCTCCTCGTCTCCCCCGGCAATCCTCGCTGCCAGCTGCCGATCCCCGGCAATAGGGCTCTCTTCGTCCGACGGATTCATCACCGGAAACACAACCGCGGCGTCCACGCTCGAAAATAAGGGTATAGCGGCTCCCCCGCCACCCCTGATTCCCGCATTCCATCCGGCTATTCCACCCATGGCAATCATCTCTCGGTAAATAGACGGACCTTCCCTCCCTCCCGTTACACCCCTTTTCACCCCTACTACCTACTACTTACTACCTACTACTTACTACTTACTACTTACTATTTACTGCTTACTATTTACTCCCCACCCTCTCCGCCTCCCCCGCCCACCGCACGTCCAGCGTCTGCCCCAGGCCGTTGTCAAAGGCTTGCACCTCCGCACGCACTGACACCACCTTACCCTGCTCCAGGAAAATCCCGCACTTGCGGTAAACCTTAGGAAACAGACTGCACTCCACGAAACCCGTCGGGTCCGCCAGGGTGCAAAACATCATCACCTCCCCCTTGGAAGTATGGTTGTGACGCGTCTGGACCACCAAACCCGCCACCCGCACCTTCTCCCCGTGGAATCTTTTCAAGTCCGCGATCGCACAGTAACTCTCCCAAGGGACCGATTCACCCAGCGCGTCGAAGACGCACATGCTGACGGGAAATCCCAGCGCCTCCATTTCCAGCGCCGCCCGCTCCCGTGCCGACGGCTCCGTCAGCTCCAATCCCTCCGGAATCATCCCGTCCGCACATTCCGCCACCATCTCCGCAAGATCGCCCGTCCGCGCAGCATACCCGAAAAGCGTCTCCATGCGCTGCCCTCCGGCACGATCCACGCCCCAATTCCCCTGCCTCTGCAGCCGCTGCACCTGCCAGAAAAGTTCCGTCCGCCGCTCCGCAAAACAATCCAGCGCCCCCGCGTCAATCAACAACTGCATCTCCGCCGCGCCCGGCCGCACCCGGCGATAAAAATCTTCCAGGCCCGCGAACATCCCCCTCTCGCGCCGCTCCCGCCACCACCGCTCCCCCGTCGCCGCACCCAACCCGCGGATATAATCCACCGGCACACGGATACAATCCCGCACACCGTTCTCACATTCACCCGAACACCGAACACTGAACACTGAACACTTCTCTCCCGACCGATTCACGCACGGCCCCGACACCCGCACCCCCAAACGCCGCGCTTCCAGCACGTAAAACAACGGCGTGTAAAATCCTCTCCCGTTCTCCAAAACCGCCGCCATGTATATCGCCGGGTAACGCGCCTTCAAATACGCCCCGTGGAACGCTTCCACCGCGTAGGACGCGCTGTGCGCTTTGTTGAACATATACCCGTGAAAATGCACCAGCGCATACCACACCTTTTTCACATCCTCCTCATCACGCCCCACGGCCAGCGCGCATCCCCGAAACTCCCGCCCCAACTCCAGCAGCAACTCCGGACTTTTCATTTTTACCAGTTCCCGCCGCAACACGTCCGAACGCCCCAGGTTCATCCCCGCAAAATGATGCGCCACCATCAGAATGTGCTCTTCGTAAACCAGCAACCCGTAGGTGTCCTTCAAATACGGCTCCAGTGACTCGTGCGGATAACACGGCGCCTCAAACCCCTGGTGCCGCCGCGTAAACGCCAGCTTTTTTGCCTCGTCCGCCGCCCCCGGCCGAATCACGCTCACGATCGCACACAGACAATCCATGTCCCGGCAATTGCTCTGCACCAGCAACGACGTCATCGCCGGCGACTCGATGTGATGCACCCCGCGCGCGTTTCCCCCCGCGATGTAATCCCACGTCCGCACGTCCTCCCACGGCAGGGTATCCAGGTCAATCTCCACCCCGTGCTGCTCCTTGACCATCCGCAAGACGTCGCGCAACACCGACAACCCCGCCTGCCCCAGCAAATCGATCTTCACCAGTCCCATCTCCTCCACCGCGTCCATGTCGAACTGCGTCATCTGCGGCCCCCGCCCGCTCGGCATCAAGGGCATCAGCTGCGCCAGCGGCACCCGGCTCACCACGATCCCGCAGGGATGCATCATCATGTGCCGCGGAAATCCCTCCACCCGACGCGCCGTCTCCAGGATCTCCGGATACGGCTCCTCCTCCACCGGTAACTCCTGCGCCCGCACCGTCTCCCCGAGACCCTTCGCAATCGACTCGGCCGACATCCGCGGCATCCGCTTCGTAAAATACCGCACCTCGTGCTCGCTCAACCCGTAAACCTTCCCGATGTCTCCCACCGCCGCCCTCCCGTGAAACCGATTGAAGCCCCCGATCATCGCCACGTGCGCGCGCCCGTACTTCTCAAACACGTATTCCATCATCTCATCCCGCTGATCCCATGGAAAATCGATGTCAATGTCCGCCAGCTTGGAAAACTTCATCCGTTCCCGGTTCAGAAAACGTTCGAAATAGAGATCGAAACGCAGCGGACATACCGTCGATATTTTCAGGCAATAACATAAAAGCGAATCCGCCGCGCTCCCCCGCGCCAGCGTCGGAATCCCCCGCACATGCGCCTCGCGCACGATGTCCCATACGATCAGAAAATAATCCGCATAGCCCACTTCCTCGACGACCGAAAGTTCATGTTCCAACCGCGCTTCGATCTGCGCCAAAGAAACCTTGGGACCACCGCAAATCCGCCCGTCCGGCTCGGACTCGACCACCGAAAGTTCATGTTCCAACCGCGCTTCGATCTGCGCCAAAGAAACCTTGGGACCACCGCAAATCCGCCCGTCCGGCTCGGACTCGACGACCGAAAGTTCATGTTCCAACCGCGCTTCGATCTGCGCCGGAGAAACCTTGGGACAACTGCAAATCCGCCCGTCCGGCTCGGACTCGACCACCGAAAGTTCATGTTCCAACCGCGCCTCCACCATCTCCATCGAAACCGCTTTCCCCCGGGCGGCCCCGGCCGCCCCACTCTCCTCACCAATAACTGGAAACTGATTACTATTAACCCGAGCGCGATAGCGCTCGCCCATCCCCACCACCCCCAGCTCCCGCAGAAACTCCATCCGGCCGGGCCGCCCGCCGCCACGCCGGCACCCTTCCACGAACTCCGGCCGGCAATACCCCTCCCACCCCTCCGGAAGCGGGAACGCCGGATAATACCGCGATGGCTTTCTCGTCCGCATCAGTCCCCCACTCTAAACCCAAACTGTTCTTATGAACAGTAAAATCGATCCTCCTTCGCCAAGGTTCCGGAGGACAAGCCTCCCATCTTCCCTCTGTCATCCCGAGCGGAGTCGAGGGATCCCACAAAGCATCCAGCGGGTTCTCTTGGCTCCCCGGGCAACGATTGCCCGGGGTTGCTGCCGAATGTTTCAACGTTCGTTCGCTCGGCAGAGATAAGAGAGATCCCTCGACTCCGCTCGGGATGACAAGACTCATAGAACGGAATCTACCCCGGGTACTTCAAGGCCTGCCCATCTCCAATCCTCGCCGGCGCATCCAGCAGCATCCTGCCTGCGGCGGGCTTTGCCCTCGTGCCTGCGGCCCCAAAAGCGCGCACCAGCGCGCGGCGATCCACCAATCCACCAATCCATCCCGCATCGCGCACCCCCCAAAAAGCGGAAAGCGGGGCCGCACCGCCGCGGCACCCGCTTTCCTTATTTACCGGTTCAGAGGAATAACAGCCCGGAGGCTGCGATACCATATGTATGGGTATGTATGTCTACTTTGGGGGGAGATCTCTTGCTCGCTTAGCTGGCTGTGGATCTCAGTCAGTCCAGAAAGAAAAGGGAGGTCGACCGCTGATGCCCGATGCTCCGGCAACATTAACCAAGAGAATGGGACCAATGATTTCTGAAGCCGCTGCACCGAAACACCAACGGTCGTGGGAGGAAAACTTCGAGCAGGAGCAGTCAATCCCCGGCGTCTGCCAACCTCCGGATCCGGTCCCGCGCGGGAAACTCGTTTTCGCGTTACTGCTCCACTCCTGCATCTGACCCTTTAGAGCCCGAGGGACTCCCAAAAGGTCACAAAGAGGGCGAAAAAATTTCCGAATTCCCGAAAATCCTCGGAAAATCAAGGCCCCACGACCCAGAAGCCCCGATCCCCGACACCCCCATTTGTCATCCCGAGCGGAGTCGAGGGATCTCTCTAAAGAGCAATGCCGTTACCGGGTTACCCCGGGCGAAAGAAGCAGCTTCAGGTATTCGTTCATAAGCTCTGAATAATGGCGCACTTGCATCGATAAACTAGCCCGGCAAGAGAATGCAGGGTGAATCGCGAGATCCCTCGACTCCGCTCGGGATGACAGAAAAAATGGGCTGAAAAAGGAAGGGAGACAGGTAAACCCGATTCCGGCCGCAAAGCGGCCTACTCCTTCCCGCGGACCACTTCGGAAACCAGCTGCGAGTTCGGCACCATGATAAATTCCCCGTTCACTTTCCGCAGCCGGGTCGTCACCGGCCCCACCGCCACCACCTTGGCCTCGTCCCCCTCGTAGACAATCGTCGAATCCGGACGGTAAAGATCGCGGGCGTAAACGCCTGAAACGATACTCTGCGCCAGCCCCTTGAGTCCCAGCCCCATCGCCAGCGCCACTGCCAGCGCTCCCGCCGTCAGCACAATCTTCACCGCGCTGTTCAACAACTCCGTGCTGATGCCGATCTGGTCCAGTGCCACCGTCAGCACCATGATGAACACCAGCCCGTAAATCAGGTTGGCCAGGGTCGAGGCATAGTCCAACCCCATGCCCTCCAGTTTCTTGAAAACCATTCCCTTGATCAGATCCGCGACCAGGTATCCCACCGCCAGGATGATGATTGCCGTCAATCCCCCGGGAATGAAGTTGAGCACCCCGGCAAGGGCCGTGGAGATGTCCTTGATCTGAAGCGCGTCCGCGGAAGAGCGCAGGAAAAACAGGATCAGGAACCAGAACACGAGTTTCCCCAGGATCACCGTCAGGGGAGAGCGGATTCCCGCGCGTGAAAGCATCTCGGTAATCCCGATCTTCTCACACATCTTGTCGAATCCCACCTTCTGGGTCACCGTGACCAGGACCTTGCGCACAAACAGCGCCACCAGGTATCCGACCAGGAAAAGAATCAACGCCAACACCAGCTTCGGTAGAAATTCCACCGCGCTGTTGCGCATGTTTGTAAAGGCGTTGATTACCGTTTGCAGGAGACTTTCCTCCGCCGCCTGCCCCGGCGCCGCCTGCGCCAGCATCCATACACTCATCGTTTTCATATCTTAGGGTTCCTTTCTTATACTTCTAAAATTCTTCCGGAGTTCGCAATCCATTCCTCACTGCTCCGGCTCCTTACCGGCGCTTTCCTCCCCTTCCGCAGCCTCGCCCGCAGGCATCGCCCCAATAACCGCGCCCGTCAATCCTCCCAGCGCGCTGCCGAAACTCGAGAAAATGAAACTCGTGGTGTCTTTCACCACGTTCTCAAAAAGCGCGCGCTCCACGATCCGGTTGATACGACGCACGTCGTCAGCCGGATCGGGCCGCGGTTCCTGCGCGAAGAGTTGGCCGATCTCTTCTTCTCTATTCTGATAGTCTTCGTCTGAAATCATGTCAGACCTCCTTTCTCAGTCTCCTGCTGCGCAAGCAGCTTGGTGTATTCCCCCTTGAAAGTCTCCAGCGTCCGATACAGCCGCATCTTCGCGGCGCTCAATTTCAAATCCAAAACCTCGGCGATCTCCGCAAGACTCAAGCCGGACACGAAACGCATCACCAGCAGGTTGCGCTCATCATCGTCCATCCCTTGCATCACCTCATGTACCAGTTCCCCCGCGCCCGGAATCATTCCCGCATCCCGGTCGTCCTTGGCCTCCTGCGTAATTTTCTCCCCGACCGCCTCGTCGCGCTCCCGACGCTTCGCCAGTGCCCCCCGCTTCCCCAGGCAGTAATTGTAAACGATCCGGAAGAGCCAGGTTTTGAAGGTGGACCGTCCCTCGAACTGATGAAGTTTGTGAAAAACCTGGAGGAAAGTGTCCTGGCACACCTCTTCCGCATCCTGGATATTGCCGATCATCTTCATGCACGTGCTGAAGACGAGCCCCTCGTGCCGCCTGAGAATCTCCCGGTAGGCATCAAGCTTGTAGGGTAACTCCCCCTTCGCCTGGGCGATCAGGTCTTCTTCACTTAGATCCTCCAGCGAAGGCGTCTCAATATCACACGCCTCCGCCATCAAATCTGCCTTGAACCGGTTGCATTCCCATTACTGCAAAGAGGTTAGATGGCCTCCCAGGCCCAAAAGTCACAGGCCACCCCCAGAATTTTGTATCTTTTGCCCCGCGCACCCGTCGGAGAAGAGGATCCGGGACCCGGGAGCGAAATTCTCCCCGCCAGCCCTTCCCCCGCGGACAGCGGGAAAGCTCGCCGTCCGGAGACCGCGGCACCCTGCGCATACCGCCGGTATGCGACCGCACTCCGAACCCCGCAGCGCCCCATCCTCACCCCATTCACGCCCTCGACATCTATCAGAGATTGGCCTACCGTCAAAGCATGGGATTGAGACCAATAACCCCACCTCTTCTTGTCACCCTTCTCGCGGTTTTGCTGCTGAGTCCCCTCGCCAGTTACGAGGCCGACGCCCAGGTGGTGGTCTACAAGCTCCGCGTCCTCGGCAAGACCGGCCGCAACATTAACTTCGAATTCTTCGACGGCGGATTCTTCGCCGCCCCGGCAGAAGGCGGTACCGGAAGCTTTGTGTTTTTCCAAGGCAGGGGAAAGAACAAGACTTACACTGTCTCCGATGACTCCGGCCAATACTTCGTCGCCTTCAACCGCAAGACAAGTGTCGGCGTCATCAGCGCCGCCGGTGGGAGCGACACCGCCTCCACCGCTTTCCTTCTCTTCGGCAATGTCAACCGCACTCTTCGCACACCCGGAACCCGCACGCGCATCCCACGGAGCCTCCGCGGCGTCGCCTTCGCCGCCGACAGCGAACTCAATTTCGATGAACCCGCTCCCGACGGCAGCCAGGGATTTGCCGGCGCCAGAAATATTTATGCAACCTGGCAAACCGGAGCCTCCATCCGAAACGACTCGGTAAGCGGGGCCATCTCGGAACTCACCGATCGACTGGAGAGTCTGGGCTATCGCAACGAAGCTGCCGTCGATGATGATAGCGGCGACGGAGGGACCACCGGGGACGGCTCCGGCGATGGGACCACCAGTGACGGCACCTCCGGCGGCGATTCCTCGGCCTCCACGGACGGCGGCTCGACGACCGGATCATCGGTGACAGCCGGCTCAAACCGAAGGCCCTTTGTGCTCTGAGCATCGGAATGATGCGGGACGCCACCCCATTGCCGCACGCGCACTTCCCACTCCTCCCGCTCCGCCTATCTCGAATCCGGAACGCATGAAGCAAGACTATTGGGCAGGATTTGATCTGGGAGGAACGAAAATGCTGGCGCAGGTCTTTGACGAAGACCTGAAAAAGCTCTCGTCCTCCAAAACGGAAACCGAAGGACACCGCGGGGCCGAAGACGGCCTCGAGCGAATGATCCAGACTCTCGAGGAAGCCCTCGATGAAGCCGGAATCAAACGCAAAGAACTCGCAGGCGTCGGCGTCGCATGCCCCGGCCCCGTCGATCCCGACAACGGGGTCCTCCTCCAGGCCCCCAACCTGGGCTGGAAAAATACCCCCGTCCGCAAAGAGCTGGAGAACGCCTTCAAGTCTCCCGTGGTCCTTGTCAATGACGTCGATGCCGGCGTTTACGCGGAATATAAATTCGGCAGCGCCAAAGGCGCGCGCTGCGTCGTCGGCCTCTTTCCCGGGACCGGCATTGGCGGTGGCGCCGTCCTCAACGGCCAAATCATCGAGGGCGCCGCGTCCTCCTGCATGGAAATCGGCCACATCCCCGTGCTCTCGAACGGCCCCTTCTGCGGCTGCGGCAAGCGCGGCTGTCTCGAAACCATGGCCAGCCGCCTCGCCATCGGCGCCGCTGTCAGCATGGCCGCTTACCGCGGACAAGCCCCCCATCTCCTCGCCGCCTGCGGCACCGGTCTCTCCAAGATCAAGAGCGGTAAGATCGCCGAGGCCATTGAAGCCGGCGACAGTGCCGTCGAAGAAATCGTCCGCGAAGCCGCTTACTGGCTCGGAATCGGCACCGCCACCGTGATCCAGTTGCTCGCTCCGGACACCATCGTCCTCGGCGGCGGCCTCGTCCAGGCCATGCCCGATCTCTGGGTCACCGAAGTCCAGAAAACCGCCCGCGACCGGGTCCTGCCCACTTACCGGAAAGCCTTCAAAGTCGTCCCCGCCCAACTCGCCGACGACGCCACCGTCCTAGGTTCCGTGGCTTGGGCCCAGAGCAAGATCGCCGCCAAGGACGATTAATAGTGACACAGGCGTCCCGCCTGTGCTCCGGGGCCTCCACGCCGCCGGCCGCCAGCTCCGCAACCTACCTCCCCGTCGTCCCCTCTTCCTCCGCCTCCGCCTCCAGCGCCTCGTCCTGCAGGTATTCCTTCGGCCGATACCAGATCGCCACAAACACAAACACCACCGCAGTCACCGCCATGGCACCCGCAAAAAAAAGGTAATACCCGACATCCGTAAGCTTCGAAGTCCCGTCGGGGTTCTGGATAAAGTGATTCACCAGGGCCGTGAACAAATTCCCCACCGCCACCGAACAAAGGAAGAAACTCAACACCAACGACTTCATCGTCTTGGGCGCCTGGGTGTAAGAAAACTCCAGACAAGTGATCGAGATAAGCACCTCCGCAATCGTGATCATGACATAAGAAAGCACCTGCCATAAGATGATCGGCTCCTCCCCCGCCGCAATCCACGATTCGACAAGCGCAGGCAGTAGAAACGACGGAATCGCCACGAAAAAACCGATCGAAATCTTTCGCAGGGGCGTCAGTGGAAACACCTTGTCTATCAACGGGTAAATCCCGAAATTGAAAAGCGGTATCAAGACCAGGATCATGATCGGATTGACCGCCTGGATCTGCGAGGGCAGCCATTCAATGCCCAGCCAGTTGCGATCCATCTTCTCCGCCTGCAAAACCCAGGCCGATCCCGTCTGATCGAAGAGGGCCCAGAACATCGCCACGAACGCGTAAACGATCGACAACTTGCCCAGCGCCGCCAACCCTTCCCCGCTCAAGGATTCTCGCAGGAACCGCATCCCCCCCGGAGGAATATGCACAAAGGTGTTGCGCCCGCTCCAGAAAACCACCGTGGCGATGAACATGAGCAGGCCGGGCACACCAAAAGCAATGTGCGGCCCCACCCGGTCCAACAGAATCGGCGTCATCAATGTCGAGAAAAACGCGCCGAAGTTGATGGAAAAATAGAACCATCCGAAAACTTTCGAGAGCCGAAAGCTGTTCGTCTCTCCGAACTGATCCCCGACATGGGCGGAAACGCAGGGCTTGATTCCTCCGGCTCCGATCGCAATTAAGGTCAAGCCCACCGCGAGACCTACTCTCGTTTCATCGAGCGCCAATGCCAAATGGCCGAGGCAGTAGACGATGGAAAGCGAAATGATGGTACGGTATTTCCCAAGGAAGGCGTCCGAAAGTACCGCCCCCGCCAGCGGCGTGAAGTAAACCGCCGAAGTAAAAAGGTGAAACCAGAACTTCGCGTCCTCATCCCCCATCGGCTCCAACTCGCCCCCGCGACCCATCAGGTACTTGGTCATGAAAATGACCAGGATGGTGCGCATCCCATAGAAGCTGAAGCGCTCGGCAGCTTCGTTTCCGATGATATAGGGAATCCCCTTCGGCATCCCCGTCGTCGGCCGGGGCGCTGTCAGGTATTTACCCATATCCGGTCACTCTTTCCCGCGGCCCCTCCCGGCGCGCACCTTACTCTTGCCTGAATTGCATCGGGTTACCCACGGCGCTCTCTTTTCGGCATTGCCGCGGCCGCCAAATCCTAAGCACTCCGCCCCAGCCATTCACGCGAAAAAGAAAAAAGGCAGCCCGATTGGTTGGCTCCGTGAGAAACCCCCGAAACTCACAGGTGGAGCACAAGTCCAATCGGGCTGCCTCTTTCCATGAAGCATCCTCCGTGCCAAACTCCATAACCCCCTCTGAATGAGACTCACGGTCCCTCGTCCCCCCCCTCTCTGTCCGAATTTGATCACTTCCCCTGTCCCAAGTCCGCCACCCCTCTCACCTCCCCGCGCCAAACCCCGATCTCCGCTCTGCATCTTCCATCTTCCATCTTCCATCTTTTATCTTTTATCTGCGCTCTGTAGACCTGTCCACGTCCACCAACCGCCCCACCCATGAGAACCCAGGCCTTCCGCGCCCTCGTCCCCGCCCCCGCTCACGCCGCCGAGGTCGCCTGCGTCCCTTACGACGTGGTCTCCACCGAGGAAGCCCGCGCCCTTGCCAAAGGAAATCCCTGCAGCTTCCTCCACGTCCTGCGCGCGGAAATCGATCTCCCCCCGGATACCGATCCCTACAGCGAGGCAGTCTACGCAAAAGCCCGGGAAAATTTCACGCGGCTCCAGGAAGAGCAAATCCTGGTGCGCGAAAACGAACCCTGCGTCTACCTCTACCGCCAGACCATGGGCCATCATTCCCAAACCGGCATCGCCCTCACCTGCCACATCGACGATTACGGTGAAGATGTCATCCGCAAACACGAGAAAACCCGCAAGCTGAAAGAAGACGACCGCACCCGCCTGGTGGACACTTTGAACGCAAACCCCGGCCCCGTCTTTCTCACTTACAAGGATCAAGAAAAAATCGACCGCATCGTCGAAACGATTACCACCTCCGAGGAACCCGCCTTTGATCTCACCGATGAAACCGGGGTGCGCCATACCCTCTGGCGTATCCCCGGCGGAAAAGAGATCACCGCCGCTTTCGAGAGCGTCCCTTTTGCTTACGTCGCTGACGGCCACCACCGGAGTGCCAGCGCTTACCGCGTCGGCTCGCAACGCCGCGCCGCTAATCCCAACCACGAGGGCGCGGAATCCTACAACTGGTTTCTCTCCGTCCTCTTCCCGGCCAGCCAACTCCAAATCCTCCCTTACAACCGTGTCGTCAAAGATCTCAACGGCCTCAACGTGCCTTCTTTCCTCGAGCGCGCCGGCGAAGTCTTTGTCCTCAGTTCCGACGGCCGCAAATCACCCGACGGTCCCGGCGAAGTCTGTATCTACGTCGATGGAAACTGGCACTCCCTGGAATGGGCCGAACCCGGTTCCAGCCTAAACCCCGTCGACCGCCTCGACGTCAGCGTGCTCCAATCGCGACTCCTTGCGCCCGTCCTCGGCATCAAAGACCCGCGCACCGACGAACGCATCGATTTCGTCGGCGGCATCCGCGGCACCGATGAACTGGAAAAACGAGTCGACAGCGGAGACTGGGCCGTCGCTTTCTCCCTCTTTCCCGTCACCGTCGACCAACTCATCTCCATCGCTGACGCCGGCGAAATCATGCCCCCGAAAAGCACCTGGTTCGAACCCAAGCTCCGTTCCGGCCTCTTCATCCACACCCTGGAGTAATGCGTTATCCGTTATCGGTTATCCTTATCAGGCTCTCCAGACCGGGTCCATCTTCTCGGCCCCTAATAACTAAAAGCTATCCCAATTTAAGTTATCTCGATGATTTGTTTGCTTTCATCACCCCTGAAGCCCCGGAATTCTAATCCCCTCTCCCTTGGGGAGAGGGTTAGGGTGAGGGGAATTCGTTTTCTGGGATAGCTTCTAATCACTGATACCCAATAACTCGCGAAGCGATGCGCTACGACCCCATCGATCCCGCTCTCTACATCGAAAACCGCAAGCGCCTCGCCACGGTGATGGAACCGGGCGCACTCGCCGTCGTCCACTCCAGCGATATCATGCCCGACAGCGGCGATGGCGTGCTTCCCTTTCAGCAAAACAGTGATCTCCTTTACCTCTCCGGCATCGATCAGGAAGAAACGGTCCTCGTCCTCTTTCCCGGCGCACCCGATCCCGACGACCGGGAAATCCTCTTTGTGAAGGAAACTTCCGAGCTCATTGCCATCTGGGAGGGCGCCAAGTTCACGAAAGAACAGGCCGCAGCTCATTCGGGAATCCAGACGGTCCAATGGCTCGATGCCTTCGATTCCACCTTCCGCCGCCTCATGAAACAAGCCGAGGCGGTCTATCTGAATCACAATGAACACCTCCGCGCCCTCAACGAAGTGGAAACCCGGAACGACCGCTTCCGTGCGCGCTGTCAGGCCACCTATCCAGGCCGCCGCTACCTCCGGCTGGCTCCTCTCCTCTCCCGGCTCCGCGCCTTCAAGTCGGAAATCGAACTCCAACAACTGCAGCGCGCCATCGAGATCACCGAGAAAGGATTTCGCCGCGTTCTCCCTTTTATCAAGCCCGGGGTCGCGGAATACGAAATCGAAGCCGAATTCATTCACGAATTCCTCCGTCACCGCTCGCGCGGCTTCGCCTACCAACCCATCATCGCCTCCGGCGCCAACGCCTGCGTCCTGCATTACGTCGATAACGATCAAGTTTGCCAGGATGGCGACATCCTCCTCATGGACGTGGCCGCCGAATACGCGAATTACAACGCCGACCTCACCCGCTCGATCCCCGTCAACGGCCGCTTCACTCCGCGTCAGCGCGAAGTTTATAACGCCGTCCGTGGGATCCTCCGCACCGCCACCACCACGCTTCTCTGCCCGGGCACGGCCGTCAAGGAATACCAGGAACAAGTCGCCCGGCTCGTGGAGACCGAACTCATCAAGCTCGGTCTCCTCACCGAGCAGCAGGTCAAGGACGACGACGTCCCCGAAAAAAAGGAAGAAGAGAAAGCCTACCGCAAATACTTCATGCACGGCACCTCGCACCTCCTCGGGCTCGACGTCCACGACGTCGGTCCCGCCGATCTCGTCATCGAGGAAGACATGGTCTTCACAATCGAACCCGGCATCTACATCCGGGAAGAAAACCTCGGCATCCGCCTCGAGAACGACATTCTCGTCCGCAAGGACGGCAACATCGATCTGATGGCCTCCATTCCCATCGACCCCGACGAAATCGAGGAGCTCATGAACCCCTGAGAACTTCGCCCCTTCCGCCTCCCGCCCTCCGCGCCTCCGCCCTCCCCCTTTGTCATCCCACCTCCCGCGCTCTGTCATCTCGCCTCCCCCACTTTGTCGTCCTGCCTTGCCCCTTTTGTCATCCTGCCTCCCCCCTTTTGCCATCCCTCCTTGCCCCACTTTGTCGCCCCGCCT
>JAHEJT010000020.1:5817-51166 GCA_024638765.1 Verrucomicrobiales bacterium | reverse complement strand
ATGTCGATGAGGCGGGCAGCGACGCCGACACCATTGCGATCGATACCGGTTCGGCGCACAACACGCAGAGCCCGGTGCCGGATTTAAGCGGTGACAGTTTTATCCTGCGGGCGCACGACACGCTGGATGCGCTTTTCGATAAGACCCTGTTCAGCGGCGACGGCGATCCCGATGTGGCCGACCGCCTGCTCTTCCGCTTCGGGGGGAGTTGGACGGTCTTCTACCTGCTGGACGTGCCGCTGCAGTGGACCCAGCAGGGTGAAGTCGGAATGCCCGACCGCGGCGATCGCATCGTCGATCCCTGTGCAGGGATTTTCCTGCACCCGCGCGCCGCCGATGTGGAGCTGGTGGGCATCGGAATGGTGCGCGCCAATGACTTCGCCTGTCCTCTGAGCACGGGATACAACTTCGTGCGCGGCGGCTGGCCGCTGGACCAGAGCCCGGACGATCGCGACATGGCCCTGGCGGATGGATTCTTTTTCGGGGGCACCGATCCCGCGGCCGTCGACCAGTTGCACTTCTGGAAGGGCGATAGCGTGTTCAACGCCGAGGGCTACAACGGTTACTGGCTGCTGGATGCGGGCGCGCCTTACCGATACTGGACCGGGATGGCCGATCCGTCCGTGACGGATGAAGACGCCAGCGTGCTGTTCCAGAGCAATCGCTCCGCCCAGATCCGCGTGACCAGCGATCGCTTGAATTACGTGATGCCGCTGCCCTGGACTCCCTGAGAGGCATGACGAAACGCATGAAGCGTTATTTTTACATCCTGATTCTGATTGGCCTGGCGGCGGCGTCACCGGGGCGCGCCGACACGGTCAATTGGGGCAGCAGCTTCGGGGGCGTCCACGTGGAGAGCGACGGCGATGCGCTCCTCGCGACGTTCACCTTCGAGATCGGGACTTTCGGGAGCACGTTCATTCCCGACGAGACCAACGTGGATCTGTGGTCGGCGAACTGGAAGGTGCTCGATGCCGCCACCTACAACGACACGCTGAATATCTTCACCGATAGTTTCGATCTGCTGGATCATCCCACGCTCCCCGGGCAGGTGGTCTCCAACAGTCCGGACGCCGACCCGGTGAACTTCAGTCAGGGGGAGCAGGTATACATCTGGGTCTATAACACGGATACCGCGGCTCCCGGTTCGGAGTGGGTGCTGATCACCGACAACGACGGGGCGGGCGGCGATGACTGGGTGATCCCGGATCCCGACGATCAGACTATCGATCCGGTCCAGTGGCGCGTATCCACCGCGACGGCAGTGGTGTTCGGCGGGCTCAACGACGTGAGCGGACCGGGAGAGCGCACCGGGGGTCCGCCGCTATTCGATCTGCAGACGCACACCTTTATCCCCGAGCCCTCCGGGGCGCTGCTGGTGGGGTGCGGCCTGGGAGTGCTGCTTCTGCGCCGAAAACGATTTTCTTTTGCATAAACCAACACCGATATCATGACTAAAAAAACGCGTTTCCTCATTATCCTGATCGCCATCCTGATTGCGACGGCGATGGCGCCCGTGCATGCACAACAAGTGCTCTGGGGGAGCCCCGCAAACCGCACCAGCCTGACCAGCGCGGGTTCGGGCAACCAACTCGACGCCTCGTTTACCTTCCAGGTGGGGACGTTCTTCGAGGCCGGTGTCCCCGGCTGGATGCCGAGCGCGGCGAACACCGCCGAATGGGCCGATCACTGGGTGGCAGCCGACAGCGCGGTGTATCATGAGACCTTCCGGGCGTTCACCGGATCGAGCCCGTTTGATCCGGCGCTCGCAGGCGGGCAGGGATACATCTGGGGGTTCGACAGCAACCTTGCCGAAGGCGAGTGGATCCTCCTGACGGATCCGAACTGGATTTTTCCCTCGTTCGAAACCGGACTGAAATTTCCTCTCAGCTGGCAAACGAGCCGTGCGAGCACGGTTGTGGTGGGAAGCTCGAACAACTTGCCGGACGCCGCGTATCATTTGAAAACGGCAAAGATTACCATCAGCCCTCCTCCGCTGGTCCCCGCGCATCAGTGGTTGGGAATGTTTTTTACGACGCCGGAGCTCATCGACTCGCTGATTGGTGCGTGGAACTCGGATGCGGACGAAGACGGGATGTCGAACCTTGTGGAATTTGCGTTGGGACGTCTTCCTCGCGAGGCGAGGAGTGAGCGCGAACCTGTCCTGGGATTTCTTGAATCCGGCGGATTGGAATACCTGACATTGACGATTGAGCGCCCGCCCAACGCCAACGTCGTTTATGGGGCGGAAGTATCCCCGGACCTGAAGACCTGGGACGGCGGCAGCACACATGTCACACTCCTCAGGGAATCTCCTACGGAGGTGGTGTTTCGAGATAACACCCCGATTTCAGAGCCGGGAAACCGGTTTATGCGTCTCAAGGTCGGAGTGGAGGAGTAAGGTGGTGCGCAGGTTGAAGTGGGGCAGGTTTTCAACCTGCTCCACTCTTACGGGAGGCACAATGTGCCACAGGCTTCCAGCCTGTGATCTCAATTGGAAGCACAGGCGGGACGCCTGCGTCACAATGGGTGAATTTTCCGTTGCCCGCGGGCCGGGGAGGGGCCAGTATTGCCTCTTCAATCGCATCACTTACCTTATGAAAAAGAAAACTCCCGCTACCATCAGCCGTCGCAAGTTCGTCAAGACCGGCGCCGCCGCATCGGCGTCCGCCTTCGCTTTTCAATATGTCCCGAGCACCGTCTGGGGCGCCAATGAACGGGTAAATGTGGGTTGTGTCGGCATCGGGGGAAAAGGCAACTCCGATACCCGTGGCACGGGCAAGGCCGAAGGTTCGCAGATCGTGGCGCTCTGCGACTGTGCAGACCCGAACAACCACCTGCTCGAACGGAAGGGAGAACCCGGCGCCCAGGGCACCCGGCTCGGGATCGTGAAGGAATTTCCGGAAGCAGAGTTTTATTTCGATTACCGCGAGATGATCGCGCAACACCCCGACCTCGACGCCGTGACGGTGTCGACGCCCGATCACCATCACATGCATGCGTCGGTGCTCGCGATGCGCAAAGGTATGCATGTCTATTGTCAGAAGCCACTCTCGCATTCGATTTGGGAGGCGCGGTTGATGACGGAAGAAGCGCGCAAGGCAGGAGTCGTGACCCAGATGGGGAACCAGGCGCATGCGGGCGATCCGATTCGGCGCGCAGTGGAACTGGTGCGGGCCGGATTGATCGGGGAAGTGGGGGAGGCGCACATCTGGACGAACCGGCCGATCTGGCCGCAGGGTGTCGAAGAGTGGCCCCAGGAGGAAGAGGTGCCCAAGGGGATGAATTGGGATTTGTGGTGCGGACCGGCGCCGGTCTGTCCCTACAGCACAGAGATCGCTCCCTTTAACTGGCGCGGTTACTGGAATTACGGCACGGGAGCGCTCGGGGATATGGCCTGTCACATCATGGACATGGCTTACTGGGCACTCGACCTCGGGGCGCCGACTTCGGTCGAAGCGGAGTCGGGAGGCATGACAAATATTTCGGGTCCGAACTGGTCGAAGATTACCTACAAGTTCCCGGCGCGCGGTGACAAACGGCCGGTGAAATTGGTCTGGTACGACGGAAAGCTGGACGACGGGACGGAGCACGCGCCGCCGCAAGGGATCCTCCGGGGTGAGAATCCCAAAGAATTCGGCTGTATCCTTCGCGGCAAGGGAGGGCAGTTCTTCTTTCATCGAGCGAATAACAACTGGGCCGTGAAGCCGACGGCCAATCTCGATGGGTTCGATTGGCCTGAGCCGAGCATCCCGCGCGTCGAGGGAGGCGATCCCTACAAGGAATGGATCGATGCCATCAAGGGCGGGACGCAACCGCTTTCGAATTTCGAACAGTCCGGCCCGTTCAGCGAGGTCGTGCTCCTAGGGAATCTGGCGGTCCGGCTGGACAAGAAGATCGAGTGGGATTCGGAGAATCTCAAGGCCACCAACGCGCCCGAAGCCGATCCGTTGATTCGCCGGGAATACCGCAAGGGCTGGGAGATGAGCTAGCTGGGAAGCGAGACCCGGCTGCGCCAACGCAAGTGGAAGATTGGGAGGAGAACGAGCCTCCAGGCTCGTTCTGAACGAACCTGGAGGTTCGTTCTCCATTTAATTCGCCATGCCGATTAAGGCTGACCTCTCCTTTTTGGTGTCATCCCGAGCGGAGTCGAGGGATCTCACCTCCAGGGTATGAAAGCATCCAGTGATCGCTGGGGCTCGCAACGGTTACACGGGGACGTCATATCGGCGAGACTACGCGAAAGTCAAAAGTGTGACGACCATTTCTGACGATTCGTGAATCAGAGCTGAACCGTGAGATCCCTCGACTCCGCTCGGGATGACACAAGGGGAAACGGGATGACACAAGGGGAAACGGGATGACACAAGTGGGGGTGCGGGATGACCACGTGGGATGCGGGACTCTCTTGCGAAAAAAATCCGCGTAATCCGCGGTGAAAAAGTCCGGGGTTGTCCGCGCTTCTATTTTTTCCCCGTAAACAGCTTCGCGTATTCGCCGTAACCTTCTTCCTCGAGTTTTTCGGCGGGGATGAATCGCAGGGAAGCGGAGTTGATGCAGTATCGTAAGCCGGTGGGCTTGGGTCCGTCTTCGAAGACATGCCCGAGATGGGCGTCTCCGCTTTTGGAACGGACTTCCGTGCGGACCATGCCGGCGCTCTCGTCGACGACGTCGACGATTTCCTCAGGCTCGAGAGGTTCGTAAAAACTCGGCCAGCCGGTGCCGGATTCGTACTTGGTGGTCGATGAGAAGAGCGGTTTGCCGGAGATCACGTCCACGTAAATGCCGGGTTTCTTGTTGTCCCAGTATTCGTTGCGGAAAGCGGGCTCGGTGCCGTTCTCCACGGCCACCTGGTATTGGAGGGGGGTGAGTTTTTCGCGCAGTTCGGCGTGCTTAGTCATCTTGGCTTTGGATTGAGATTCAGATTCGGATGCGGGTGCGGGTGCGGATTCGGACGGGGAGGGGGCCGGCGCCACCACTCGGGATTCGGGCGTGCAGCCCGTGGCCAGAAGGCAGAGGAGAAGAAAGGGGGCGGCGGCGGTGAATCGCAGGGAGAGCTTCATGGGGAAATATAGGAAGGGTGGGAGCGAGGTGCAAGGCCGGCTGGAGGAGTGAGGAGAGGCCGCGTGAGGGGCAGATTTGGCCAAAAAGTCCGCATTTGTTAAGAAAACTAAGCATTAAGGGATTCTTAATAGTATTGCATAAATTTCATAGATATTGTATTTTATAGTCTGTCGTATTATTTTCATGCGGTCTCTTCTTCTGGCTTCCTTCCTCTGTGTCCTCCTCGTGCGCGGAGCCTCCGGCTTCACGATCGATTTCGATTACACCTATGACACGGGCAACTTTTACGCGCCGGCATCCGCCGCCCGCGACAGCCTGATCGCCGCGGGTGCGTTTTACGAAAGCATCCTCACCGACGATCTCGAAGCGATCGTGCCTTCCGGTTTCAATACCTGGACCATGACCTTCGATAACCCCAGCGATTGGGCGGGTCCGGACATCTCGCTGGTTGATGAGAGCATGGCCGCGGACACGATCCGGATTTACGTGGGCGCAGACTCACTTGGTGGGAGTAATCTCGGCGTTGGCGGGCCGGGCAGTTTCTCAAGCTTTGGAACGGCCGCGTGGAATCTCCTGGTGGAACGAAGGGGCGAACCCGGGCAGACCCAGGGTCCGGCTGCCACGGAATTCAGTCTCTGGGGCGGGAGTTTCTCAGTGAACACCGATGTGAGCTGGAACTTCGATCACACCACACCGCCCGTGGAATTCAGCAATGAAAACGATCTCTACTCCACCATTCTTCACGAGATGGGGCACATCCTCGGATTGGGAACGGCCCCTTCCTGGTCTAACAAAGTGAATCTGTCGCCCACTCCCGATACGTGGACCGGGGTAAATGCCGTGACTGCCTATGGAGGGGAGCCGCCGCTGGATGCCGCTTCGAGCAACGCCCACTGGGACGAAGGCGTCTCTAGCACGGTGTTCGGAGGCGGTCTCTCGCAGGAAGCGGCGCTTGATCCCACCTTGACGACCGAAGACCGCAAGCTGGTCACCGATCTGGATGTCGCCGCACTCGACGACATCGGCTGGGATATCGCTTACCCGGTCCCGGAACCGGCCTCGATGTTTTTCCTTCTCGTCTCCGCGCCGCTGTTCTTTGGACGTCGGCGCGCGAGCTGACGCAGGACGGGTTTTAATGGGACACAGGCTTCCAGCCTGCGCTGTATAGATCACAGGCTGGAAGCCTGGCTCACATTGTTTAGTCAGGACACCGATCTTTCCTCAAGGAGGCCCCCCGTTTTCTGTCCTTTGCCCGGTCGATTCTGTGCTAGCGTGCGTCCAATATGGGTAAGCGTTCGCCGGATCGACTGAACTGGGCCGTGCAGCAGTGCCGGGACCGGGGGCTGCGCCGCACCAAGGCTCTCGAGGAGGTCCTGCGCACTCTCATCGGAAGTCCCCGGCCCCTGACTCTGGCGGATCTCGTGGAATCGAAGGCGCTGCGGAATCAATGCGACAAAGCTACGGTTTATCGTCTCCTCATGCGTCTCGAAGAGAATGGTATCCTCCGGCGTCTCGGGCTCCACGATCGCTGCGCCTACTTCACGATGAAGTATCCCGGAAAGCACAGCGATTATCTCATCTGCAGCGAGTGCGGCACGATCGAAGAACTGGATATCGCCTGTCCCGTCGAGGCCCTCGAGAAAGAAATCTCCGCGAAATCGGGATACCGCAAGCTCTACCACGAGCTGGAGTTTTTCGGCGTCTGTCCGGACTGCGCCTGAATCGCCGTGCGCGCTCCACGATCCTTGTGATGCGCAATCGCGCCTCGGAGCCATTCAAGGGCGGCAGATCTGCATTTTGGAGCGGGCACTCGCGATCCCCCTGCCGCCCCACCTTCGGTCAACCCGCCGCACCGGAGCCAGCGACAACCTCGCGCACGGCCCGCGCCTGTCACAACCTCGGGGATGCGCCCCGCGACAACCTAGCCCACAGCCGGCGCCTGCCACAACCTCGCGCACGGCTCGCGCCTGTCACAACCTCGCCCACGGCCCGTGCTCCGCGACAATCTCGCGCACACCCCGCGCCTGCCACAACCTCGCGCACGGCTCGCGCCTGTCACAACCTCGCCCACGGCTCGCGCCTGCCACAACCTCGCGCACGCCCCGCGCCCGCCACAACCTCGCGCATGCCCCGCGCCCGCCACAACCTCGCGCACGCCCCGCGCCCGCCACAACCTCGCGCACGCCCCGTGCCGTCGTACTCCCCTCCCGATCGCCGGGTAAACCGTGTCACAAAAAGTGGGACATATGTCCCATTTTTTGTGACACAATTTGGATGAGTGGGTAGACGTGGCAGGGCCTTGGGGCGGCGCGGATGCGGGGGAGCGGGGCGGGGCGGCGGCGGTAGGGGAGCGGGGCTGGCGGGGGGGTAGGGCGGGGATCAGGATGAAGTCGCCTTGGCGGCGGGCATCGCGACCTGGAAAGAGGCGGCGGACGTGATAGTGATCGCCCGCGTGAGGAATTCTTAGCGCACGGTGCCGTTGATTCCTTCTGCATGGAGGGCGGCGATGACGGCGGCTGCGGTGATGCCTTCGCCTTCGATGGTAAAAGTCGGGGAATTCTTTTCGGCGTTATGCGTGGCGGCGCCTTCGATATTTTCGATGGCGCTGTCGACGGCGTCGATGCATTTGCCGCAGCAGAGATGGACCCCGCTGACTTCGACGGAATCGCCTTTTCCGGTGCCGGCTTCGACTTCCTTGATTTTCACGGCTTCGTGATTGGAGGTGCCGTAATATCCTGCATCAGCGATAGCGTCGACGGCTTCCTGCATCTTCCGTGGGGAGGAACTGGAGAGTGTCACGGTTTTTTCGCTACGGCTCACGTCGAATTCGACGTCTTCGAACTCGGCGAGCGCTTTTGCGATTCCTTTTTCGCAGCCGCCGCAGCAGAGGTGGACGCCGCTGAGGACGGCTTCGTTCCCGGTGACGAGTTCTGTGTTGTCTCCCGCGGGATCGGGTGTGGACTGGGATTGGATGAATTCGCGGTCGGTATCGCTGAGTTTGGCGAGGGCGACACTTACGCTATTGCCGTCAGCCCTGCGGATGACGGCGTTCTCGCCGTCGAGTTTGACGAAATCGCCTTCAAGAGTCCGCCCGGATTCGGCCTCGGTCCAGGTGCGGGCGTGGAGAACGGGCGCGGTCGCCAAAGCGAAGAGCGCTGCGAGAAGGGTGCAGGTGCATGTCGTTTTCATGGGAGACCACAGTAGTTGGGGTATGGCGTCGGGTCAAGGGGGGCGGCGCGCCGCAGTGGCAGGCTATCGGGGAAGGGAGTGGGGCAGGTTTTCAACCTGCCCTGCAAAATTTAAGAGCAAGTTGGGAACCTGCTCCACTTTCAATTTGCCGGGGATGGGAGCGGTCGGCTAGGGTTGCCGCAGCGGCCCATGTATGATTTTGTCCAGACCTTGAACGAGTTTCACGCCATGCCGATCCTGCTGGCGTGCGGCGCGGTTTTGCTGGTGATCGATTATTTTTTCGAGACCGACATTCCGTGTCAGTTTGGGTATTTCTGTTTTGCGGCGGCCTTGTTCCTGGCCTTGCCGCTGTCCATGGCTTTGAGCCTGGGCGTGGCGCTGGGGTGCTGGATCCTGCTAGTGATCCTGCACATCGCGTGGTTTCACAAGTGGTTGAATTAGAAAAGCAGCACGACCCATGAATGTATCGCTGGTGATGACGGTGATCGGCGAAGACCGTCCCGGTCTCGTCGATTCGCTGGCAAAGTTGATTGCGGAGCATGATGGCAACTGGCTGGAGAGCCGGATGTCGCATCTTTGCGGGCAGTTCGCCGGGATTCTCCGCGTGGAAGTTGCGGAAGCGAAGGCCGAGCGACTGAAGGACGCCTTGATGGCCCTGGAGGAATCGGGATTGCGCCTGGTGATTGCATCCGATTCCGTGGCTGGGGCGGCCGCGGGATCGACACGGGGAATGCGGCTCGAGTTGATGGGGCAGGATCGTCCCGGGATCGTGCGCGATATTTCGCAGGCGCTGGCTGATAAAGAGGTGAACGTGGAAGAATTTCAGACGGAATGCGTCAGTGCGCCGATGTCCGGCGAATCCTTGTTCAAAGCCGAAGCCCTCTTGAAGATCCCAGAGGAATTATCCCTCGAGGAATTGAAGGGGGAGTTGGAACGCATCGCGGCGGATTTGATGGTGGATATCGTCCTGGAGCGGGAAAGCGGGTGAGTGGGGAGACCGATGCCGGGGGCCCGGAAACGCATTTTTGAGATTAAGGGAAATATTTTGATCTGGCCCGGGCTCTTATTCTCTGTAGACAACCACCAACCACGAAGACATATTAAAGAACCATGAAAACATTGATTCTCACCATGATTGCGGGCGGAATCGCCCTCGGCGCCGCTTACGCGGGAAAAGATGCGGAGACCACGGTAACCGGCGACGTTTTATGCGCCCACTGCGATCTCGAAATCAAGACTTCCTGCCAGAAGGCGCTTCAGACCACCGATGAGAAGGTGTTTCTGCTCGAGGGCAAAGTCGCGAAGAAGTTCTTCGAGAAGAACGAGAAAGCCAAGAAGGTGACCGCGACTGGGACGACTTCCAAGGATGGAGACCACACCGTCCTGGAGGCTAAGAAAATCGAGGTGGCCGACGGCTGAAGACAGGAAACAGATTATTCGCCTTAGACGGAGAGAGCCCGGCGTGAAAGCGCCGGGCTTTTTTGTTTGAAAATATTTCTTCAAACGGGAGTCCAAGTTCTCCAGGATTGATCTTCAAGAACGAGCCGGGAGGCTCGTTCTCCTTCCCGGTAATCGTCCCCGTTGTCTCATGCGGTCGAATTGGTTCCCCATAGTTTTCGGATCCCTGGTGGTGGTGGGAATTTGCCACCTCGTGGAGGCAGAGGGGGCGGAGGGCCGGGAAGGTCTCGGCGGGGTGCGGACGTTGGCCTATGTCCTCCAGGCGGACAGGTTGTTGAAGAACCGCGGAGACGCCGTCGAGGCATTAAGAGATTGCGGCCGCGATTTGATGGTGATGGACCGGGTGTTGAAGACGATCGGGGAAAGTATTGCGCCGCGGGCGCAGTAAGCGGCGAAGGGATGCGCCGGTGGCGCGTTAGAAGGTAAAAGGTGAGAGTCTTGAGGACGATGAAAAGAATTTCCGGGATCCCTTTGATGTTGGTTCTGGGGCTGGCGCTTGCGGTTCCCGGGTTTGGGGCAGAGCTGGCGGGGAAGAAGCCGAACATCATTTATATCCTGGCGGATGATATGGGTTACGGCGATCTCGGGTGTTATCGCGTGACCGCGTCTGGCGCGCCACGTGAGCCGCGTCAGAGCCGCGGCAACGTGGCTCGCACGCGGGAACGCGACGCACGCGGCGGCCAGAAGAAGCTGGCGACGCCGCGCATCGACCGCATGGCGGCGCAGGGACTGCGGTTTACGCGGCATTACGCGGGATCGACGGTGTGCGCGCCCTCGCGTTGTGTTTTGATGACGGGATTGCACACGGGACATTGCAGCGTGCGTGGTAACTCGAGCGGCGCCATGCCGGCTTCCGATGTCACCGTGGCGGATGTTCTCAAGGATGCGGGATACGCGACCGCCTGCATCGGGAAGTGGGGCATTGGCAATCCGCCGCCGCTGGATGATCCGAACCGGAACGGATTCGACTATTTTTACGGGTACGTGAACATGTTTCACGCGCACAATTTCTATCCGGAGTTTCTGTATCGGAACGGCAAGAAGGAAAAGTTGCGCAACGTCTTGAAAGAGCGTTGGCGGGCGGAGCGACCCGTGGGGACGGGGAAGGAAGGGGCCGGCGTGGCGGCGCAGAAAATCGATTACGTCCCGTCCTTGCTGGCGAGAGATGTCCTGGATTATATCAATCGTCGTGCTCAGAAGGAGGAGCCCTTCTTTTTGTATTACGCATTGAACATTCCGCACGCCAACAACGAGGGCGGGAGCGATCCCGAGCAACGGGACGGCATGGAAGTGCCGGATTACGGGGAGTACGCCGGCGCAGAGTGGTCCAATCCGGAGAAAGGATTCGCGGCGATCATGCGGAATATAGACAACGATGTCGGTGCCATTCTGGATACGCTGGAAGAATTGGGGATTGCGGAGAACACGCTGGTATTCTTTTCCAGCGACAACGGGCCGCACAACGAAGGCCGGCACGACGCGGAATTTTTTGATTCCAACGGCGATCTGCGCGGGATCAAGAGGGATCTGTATGAGGGCGGGATCCGCGTGCCGCTGATCGCGTGGTGGCCGGGGATAATCGAGGGCGGGCGCGAGACGGACCACGTGAGCGCGTTTCAGGACTTGATGCCGACGCTGGCGGAGTTGGGGGGTGTGGAGGAAGGGCTGCCGGAGGGTATCGACGGCATATCGATGGTGCCGACGCTGGCGGGAGACCGTGACTCGCAGGCGCGGCACGAGGCGCTTTACTGGGAGTTCCAGGAAAAGGGAGGGAGGCAGGCGGTGATCGCAAATGGCTGGAAAGGGATTCGCCTGGAGACGGTGAAGAATCCTGATGGGCCCCTGGAGTTATACCGGCTGGAAGACGATTTATCGGAAGGGCACGACCTCGCGGGCGAATATCCGGAGGTGGTGGCGGAATTGGCGGCGATCATGGCGCGGGAGCATGGGGAAGAGGGGGAGTAGTTATTAGCAGGCAGTAAGTAGTAAGTAGTCGGGAGGCGCAGTCAGGACATGGGTAACGTCTGGATTGATTTTGGGAGTCGGGATGCAGGCGGGTGCAGTGGGTGGGCAGAGTGTCTCATGGCTGACGAAAGCGCGGGGCGGGGAGGGGGATCCTTCGACTGCGCTCAGGATGACACAAAGGGGGATATGGTGGGGGCAGTCGAAGGCGACGCAGGGACGCGCGTGCCACGCCGAAGCTTCAGCGAAGGCTGGTCGCCCTACCCGCTTTGCGCGCTGTTGGCGGGGGCGTCGGGGGGGCCGGAGAACGAGTCTTCGGACTCGTTCTGAACGAACCGGGAGATTCGTTCTCCGAAGGCTACGCGGGACCCGCCTTCGCTCAAGGCTTCTGCGTGGCAAGCGCGTCGCCGTAGCTTAGCGCCGGCGGCGGAGGATGAGACCGCTGCTGAGGATAAGGAAGAGGGCGGCGGAAGGTTCGGGGACGGTGATGACATCGAACTCGTAGGTCGCGCCCATGGCGATGCGTTGGTTGCTGGAGGTAAAGGCATCGCCGGCGGCGGGTCCGTAGGTAAAATCGAGAGTGGATCCGACGTTGCCGCTGTTCTGGACACGGAGGTTTCCGTCCGGGGAACTCGATGGGACGCTGGTGTCTCCCACGAACGAATCTCCCGTCTGGGTGATGAAGGCGGAGTCGTAAGTGTATACGTTGCTGCCGACGCCGAACTGCATTGTCACTTCATCGATCCATGCGTCGGCCGCGCCCCGGTCGAGATCATTAAACCAGACGTCGACATCCGCGAACGAATGGCCCCCGTCGATGGAAAGGGATGCCACCAACAGCGTGGTGCTGTCGCGATTGGCGCCGGCGATGTCCAGATCGAGAACCCCGGCCTCTCCCCCGTTTGTCTGCAGGGAAGGATCGCCGGCATTGAAGGTGGCGGGCGTTCCAAAGGTATCCTGGATATCGAGCGTCAGGGTAAAATCGTATCCGCTGTCCACGCCGGTCACCGCGTCAAGGACATTGCCGGTGACAACGGCGTTCGAGGTGGCCTGTCCGGTGATGACGAGGGAGGTGTTGGCGTGATTCCAGTCGATGATGTGGGTGGCCGCCGAGGCCATGGAGGCGGCGGTCAAGAGGATGACAAATAGCAGAAGGCCCGGCAGTTTGAGGAGAACTGCTTTTTCAGGGGGTGTGCTCAACTGGAAGGGACATGCCATGAGAGCGGGGGAGGATGCGAAGTAGGAATGAAGTTTGGATCGATTAGAAAGAGGCCGAGGCTTGACTGGGATTGCTAGTGGAGGAGCAGGGAGGTGTGTGGTTTGGAACTGCCTTGGTAAGTCATGCGAGGGGCGTGACTTCGGGAATCAGACCGCGTTTGCTCGGCGGCGGCGGAGAATGAGGCCGGCGCCGAGCGTGAGAAAGAGGGCCGCGGAAGGCTCGGGGACGGCCACGATATCGAATTGGGCGTCACCAAGAGCGAAGTCCTGGGAGGGGGCGGAGAAAGTGTCGCCGGCTCCCGATTTGAGTTTGAAGTCCAGGACGTTGGTGGACAGGCCCGGATTGCTCACGGCCACATTCCCGTCGGATGACGCGGGCGGAACGGTGGCAAGCCCCCTGAAGCTGTCGCCGCTCCGGGCGATAGTGAAGATATTGTAGGTGTAGGAATTGGAGCCAGTGCCGAAGAGGACTTCGAGCTCGTCGACGGCGCCGTTGGCGGGCGCGCTGTCGATGTCGAGGAAGGTGATATCGAAAGCGGCGAATGTGTTCGTGCCTCCGCTGACGCTGAGCGAGCCAACGATTTCGGTGGTAGCGTCGCGCCCGGTCGATTCCATTTCGACATTGAGGCCGAACTGGCTGCCGGCGAGGGCGACCGAAGGGCTGGTGGCCGAGAAGCTGGGTCGCAGGCCGATGCTGTCGTTAATGACGAGGCTGAGGGTGAAATCGTATCCGGAGTCGGTTCCGTCGGAGGTATTGAGGATGTTGCCGGCGACGAAGGCGGTCGGCGTGCCTTGCCCGAAGATGAGGAGACCGGTATTGGGGTGATCCCAATCGATCATGTAGGTGGCGGCGTGGGCCTTGGTCCAGGGGGCGAGGAGAAAGAAGAGGACCGCGCCCAGGAGGACGAGGGCGAAGCGATAGCTGGCGAAGCGATGGGAAGCGATCATGACACAGGCAGGCTAACTCTATGAAAATTATGGTATTACCTGAAAATTAGCAGGCTCCTGCATATTTGTCAACATTAATTATAATTACCATAATAATATCAGGGCTTTTGGCCTGGGTTTTGGGTGGCCCTGGTGGGGATTTATGCCGATGTGGCGGGCAAAAACCGGAGTTTCATGCCATCGAGAGAGATCCCGGGCCTCGGGCTGGGGCTCTGGATCCGGGATCGCGACGCATTGCGACCAACCCGTCCGATGGGAACCAGGCACGAGGGAGCCCAGCCGCGGGCGATGGCCGTGGAGAGGCCGAACCGGCTCCTCGAGGGCCCAGGTCGGCGGGCCTCCTCCGGGGACCGCGGGGACTGATCCGGACGGGGTCCAGAGGCCAATTAATAGCTTGGTAAA
Source organism: Verrucomicrobiales bacterium (assembly GCA_024638765.1). Lineage (GTDB taxonomy): Bacteria > Verrucomicrobiota > Verrucomicrobiia > Verrucomicrobiales > DEV007 > JAHEJT01. The sequence continues at coordinate 36,925 of JAHEJT010000020.1, read as the reverse complement.
TGGGTAGGGCCGTGCTACTTGATTTCCTCGCAAATCGGTAGAACGTTTCTGATCACAAATGGCAGCAGGATCCAAATTCCCCTCCGTGGAGAAGGCCGCCGGACAAGATTCCGATCACGATGATCTCCCTCACGAGAGCATCAAGGACGCTGTAATTCGTTTCGCGGGTAACTCGCAGGACGGAATTCAGACGATCGGGGGTTTTCTCGCGCGCCTGGCGGGCCGTAGCGCCCGGGAAGTCATGACTTACATGACGATTCCATCCACGATTTCGGGTGGGCCGTCGATCTTCCAGGTGCACTTGGGTTCGGGGGAGGTGCTGTCCCCGGGGGATGAGGCGGATTTCCTGGTCACTTTTTACCAGCACAGTTACGACGCTCACATTGAATCCCTGCGCGAGGGCGGAGTCTGTCTTTACGACAGCGACAACGTGGAGCCGAATCTCGACGACAAGCGGTTCAAACTCGTGGGTGTGCCCATTACGAGCACGTCGATCGAAGCCATCGGGGGGACGGCAAAAGACCGTGGTAAGAACATCTTCGTCCTGGGGCTGGTCACCTCCATTTTCAATCTGAACCGGACCAAGCTGACCGAGATCATCGAGCGGCAGTTCAAGGGGAAAGGCGAGGACGTGTTCCGCAACGCGATGCTCGCGTTCGATTCCGGGTATTCCTATCCGCTGGGCAAAATATTTGATAAGACGTTCGATCTCAAGCACGGCGAATCGAAAGACGCGGACCGAGTGACGACGGATGGGAACACCGCGCTGGCTTACGGATTAATTGCGGGTGGAGTCCGTTATGGCGCGGGGTATCCGATCACGCCGTGGTCGCCGATCATGGAGACGCTACGCGCGGAGCTTCCCAAGTACGGGGGCAATTTTTCCCAGGCGGAGGACGAGCTGGCTGCGGTTTCCATCGCGTTGGGGGCGAGTTATGCGGGACATCTTGCGGTGACCGGCAGTGCGGGTCCGGGTCTTTCTCTTAAGATGGAGGCGCTCAGTTACGCGACGATGGCGGAGCTGCCCCTGATTGTGATCAACGTGCAGCGCGGCGGGCCGAGCACCGGTTTGCCGACGAGCGTGGAGCAAAGTGATTTATTGCAGGCGATTTACGGGAGTCACGGCGATTGCCCGCGGGTGGTGTTGGCGCCGCAGGACGTGGAAGATTGCTTTTACATCGCGATCGAAGCCTGTCGCATCGCAAGAAAATACAGCGTCCCTGTGATCGTGCTCAGCGACCAGGCGCTCTCCAGCCGCATTGAAGCGTTTCCGGAACCGGACTTTGAAACCACGGTGCTCCCTCCCGAGCTGGACCAGGAGCCGCGCGACGGCAGTTTCAAGCCCTATCCGCTGGACGGGCCGACGCGGCACGCGCCTCCGGGCACGCGTATGACGGGCGGCAAGTATCCGGTGGTGACGGGGCTGGAGCACGACGAGTGGGGGCATCCCACCGCCAATCCGCAGTTGCATCAGCAGATGACCGACCGGCGGCGCGACAAAATTGTGCAATTGGGCGAGGAAATTCCGACGCCGGAGATTTTTGGCGGTGAGTCGGGGGATGTCCTCTTGGTGGGCTGGGGATCGACCTGGGGCCCCATCCGGGAAGCCACCCTGAAAGCGCGGGACGAGGGCCTCAAAGTATCCTCGATCCATTTCCGGCATTTGCATCCGATGCCCAACGGGATTGGCGAGATTCTCGAGCGCTTCGAGCACGTATTTGTGGTCGAGATGAATGACCAGGGTCTCTACGGGCACGGCCAGTTTGCGACGCTGCTGCGCGCCCGCTATTGTGACAGCCGGATCCAGAGCATCACCAAGTCCGACGGGCTGACCTTTAAGATACGCGAAATTCTGGCCGGCATCGAATCGGGCCGCAAGGCGGTCCCCGCCAAGTAAGGGTGCTTGTGAAAATCCGAAAGGTGTCGTTAATTTAATTTAGATCAGTCCGGTTCCCCACTCGTCATTTCACCAAATCCCATGCCTACTGCGACTCCAGCTCCTGCGGCGCAACCTGAAGAGAAACTCACCAAGAAGGACCTGACCGGGGATCACCCGACTTGGTGTCCCGGGTGCGGAGATTTCGCGGTCCTCGCGGCTTTCTACAAAGTCCTCGAGAAACTCCAGATTCCGCATGAGAAAATCGTGACCATGGCGGGGATCGGGTGTTCCTCCCGGTTTCCCTATTTCGTCAACAGCCACGGCCTGCATTTTATTCACGGGCGCGCGCTCCCGCTGGCCACGGGGATCAGTCTCTCGCGGCCGGACCTGCATGTCTTTGTTTTCGGCGGGGATGGTGACGGCTTTTCCATCGGCGGCAATCACCTGGATCACGCGGCGCGCAAGAATGTGAATCTGACTTACGTGATCATGGATAACTTCGTCTATGGTCTTACCAAGAAACAGACTTCGCCGACTTCTCCCATCGGCTTCAAATCCAAGACTGATCCCGCCGGATCCGTGGATCGTCCCATCAACCCGATGAAGAAACTGATCTCCGGCGGCGCCACTTTCGTGGCGCGCACTCACGCCGCCCAGGTCAAGCACATGATGGAAATGTTCGAGCGCGCGATTCGACACCCGGGTTTTTCCGTGGTGGAAACGCTTTCCGAGTGCGTCGTCTTTTACAAGGGAGCCTTTGACGATGGAAATCCGCGCAAGGGCGGGGTCTTCGAGGAGATCGAAGAAAAGAAATGGGACAGCACCCCGGAAGATGACAAGCGGCACGACGTCACCGACGAGCAAAACGCTTACGCTTTGGCTGACCTGCGTTATCCGGGAAAGTTCGGCGTTTTTTACGAAGTCGACGAAATCCCCACCAAGAATCATCTCGAGCAGCAGTTGGCGGAGCAGGCGCAGAAAAAGACCGAAGGCGCCGGCGCCGTCGATCTCCTCAAGAAGCGTTTCTCCTTGATGAAGTAGCGCCGGCCTGGGCCGCCCTTCTGTTCCGGCCGGATCCCGTGAAGATCCACACCATCGATCTCAAGTTCCGCGGTGTCGATGGCGCCATCGCCTCCTTTCTCGTGGAGGGAAACTCCGGTCTCGCCCTGATCGAGTGCGGTCCGGAATCGACCCTTCCTGCGCTGCGCGCGGGCCTTGCGGAGCTGGGTTTCGCGCCTTCCGACGTCCGGCATGTCCTGGTGACGCATATCCACTTCGATCACGCGGGCGCCGCGGGATGGTGGGCGGCCCAGGGGGCCCGCGTTTACGTGCACCCCGCCGCGGCGCGGCACCTGGCCGATCCGGAGCGCTTGGTGGAGAGCGCGCGGAGGGTTTACGGGGATGCGATGGATTCGTTGTGGGGAGAGATCAAGGCGGTGCCCCGGGAGTTGCTCACGGAGGTGCAGGATGGTGAGATGGTTACGGCGGGTGATCTTGCCTTCACGGCCTGGGACACGCCGGGGCATGCCCGGCATCATCACTGTTATCTTCTCGGGAAGACCGCGTTTACAGGGGACGTCACCGGGGTGCGCGCGGCAGGCTGCCGGTATCTCTCGGTGGCCGGGGCGCCGCCACAATTTGACGCGGAAGCTTACGATCGATCCCTGCGGCGGTTGGAAGGGGGCGGTTTGGAAACGATTTACCTGACGCACTTCGGCGCGGTGGAGGGCGCCGGCGAGGTGGAGGCGCATTTACGGCGGTATCGCGCCCTGATCCGGAAAACTACGGACTGGGTGGCGGCGCGATTGGCCGAGGGTGTTTCTGGGGAAGCGCTGGCAAGAGAATACGAAACCAGTTGCCGCGTGCAGGCGCGGGAGGAGGGCGTTTCCGACGCGGACTGGGAGCGGTATGAGGCCGCCAATCCGTGCGCGATGTCGGCGGACGGGATCGCGTTGTACTGGGAGAAGCGGGGCGGTGTAGTAACGGAGTAGGTGCGAGCGTGAGCGAGCACAATCACGTGGCAGGCCCTGGATCCGAGGGGTACTCTCTCACGCTCGCAGCTACGAGCTGCTCAAAAAAAGAAGTCGACGAAGACCGGCGGCGTCTTCATAGAATGGACCACTATGACTCGAAATCTATTCCCGGTTTTTTTCGCCGGTTTGGTATTTTCTTTTGTGAGCGCAGTCCCGGTTTTCGGGGAGGTGGAACCGCATGCGCTCTTCAGCGATTCCATGGTCCTGCAGCGGGGACAGACAGTGCCGGTGTGGGGCACGGCCGCGCCCGGCGAAGAGGTGGAGGTTTCCTTCGGCACGCAAAGTCACGACACCACCACAGGGACAGACGGCCGCTGGATGATCGAGCTGCAACCTTTGAAAGCCAGCGCGGACCCGGCCGAACTTCGCGTCGGCGACGTCGTGATTCAAGATGTGCTCGTGGGAGAGGTGTGGGTGTGCTCCGGGCAATCGAACATGGCTATGGCGGTGAGGGGCAGCCTGGAAGGGGAAGACGCCGCGGCCAAAGCTGAGGCGGGGGAGTATCCCCTCTTGCGACTCTTTAAAGTCCCGGGCGGCAACGCGGACGCACCGCAGGCCACGGTTAAGTCCTCTTGGCAGGAAAGTTCGGGGCAAGCGGTGAGCGCGTTTTCCGCGACCGGTTTTTATTTCGGGCGGGCTTTGCAAAAAGCGCTGGGCGTCCCGGTGGGCTTGATCCAATCGGCGGTGGGAGGGACCAACGCGTATTCGTGGATTTCCAACGACGCGTTTGAAAATCATGCGGGCGCGGCATTGCTGCGGACGTGGTACGCGGAACAACTCGACGCGCTGCCGGCGGCGCAGGAGCGGCATCGGGTTGCGCTGGAGAAACACCGCCAGAAGTTAGAGGCGGCCAAAGCGGCCGGAAATCCCGTTACCGGACGCGCGGCACGGACGCCGAGTCCGCCGATGGGTCCGGAACACCCCAAGCGTCCCACCTGCCTTTACAACGCCATGGTGGCGCCGCTGCAGCCGTTCGCGATCGCGGGCGCGGTATGGTATCAGGGTGAAGCCAATTCCCGGGTGCCGTGGGCGCCGAATTACACGGACCTGATGCGCGCGTTGATCGAGTCATGGCGGGCGGACTGGAATCAGCCGGAGAACCGGGAGTTTCCGTTTTACGTGGTGCAACTGCCGAATTTCGCGAAGGGCGATGCGTGGGGATGGCCGGTGATCCGGGAGTCGATGCTGAATATATGGAAAGAGATTCCCAACGCGGGGATGGTGGTGACGATCGACGTGGGCGATCCCGGGAATGTTCATCCCCGGGATAAGACACCCGTGGGAGAGCGGCTGGCGATTTTTGCGCGCGGGCATGCTTACGAAGAATCGATTCCCTTTTCGGGGCCGGTGTATAAATCGATGTCCGTGCGAGGCGCTGCTGCGGTGCTTTCCTTTGATCACGTGGGAAGCGGGCTGGCGTCGAGCGACGGCGGGTCGCTGAAGTATTTTACGATCGCGGGGGAAGATATGCGGTTTGTGCCGGCGAAGGCACGGATCAAGGGCGACAAGGTGCGGGTATCCAGTCCCGAGGTCGCGCATCCGGTGGCGGTGCGTTACGCCTGGAGCAATAATCCCGAGGGAGCGAATTTCGTCAACGAGGAGGGCTTGCTGGCGAGTCCTTTCCGGACGGACGAAGGAGGGATCCCGCCGCCGGGGGGGTGAGTAATGTGGCGCAGGCGTCCCGCCTGCGCATTTATAAAAAGCTCGCAGGCGAGACGCCTGCGTCACAATTACCTCAACCGAACAGCTTGAGGAACGGTTTCCCGGTGTTGATGGTGGGGGTTTCGCGGCGGCCGTTGTTCATGTAGTGCAGCTGCATATGATCGAGCCCGAGCGCATAAAGGATGGATGCGTGGAGGTCGTGCACGTGCTGCTTGTCTTCCACCGCGCGCAAGCCCAGGGCGTCGGTGCTGCCGAGAGTCTGACCGCCCTTGACGCCGCCGCCGGCCATCCACATGGTGAATCCCCAGGGATTGTGATCGCGGCCGTCGCCTTTCTCGCTCATGGGCGTGCGGCCGAATTCGCCGCCCCACACCACGAGGGTATCGTCGAGAAGACCGCGTTGCTTGAGATCTTTGACCAAGGCGGCGACCGGCTGATCGCTGGCCGCACAGCGCGTGCTGTGGTTTTGCTCGATCCCCTTGTGCGCATCCCAGGCGCTTCCTGATCCGCAATAGACCTGGACAAAGCGGACGCCGCGTTCCACGAGACGCCGCGCCAGAATGCAGTTGCGTGCCATGGCATCGGTTTTCTCGTTGCCGAGTCCGTAAAGAGACTTGATGTGGTCGGGTTCATTCTCGATGCCGACCACATCGGGAATCTCCGCCTGCATACGGAAGGCGAGTTCGTAAGAATCAATGCGCGCCTCCAGGTCCGACTGAAATCCCCGGGGCGCCGCATGGGTCCTGTTGAGGGCATTGATAAAATCGATTTTCCCGCGCTGCCGCCCACGGCTGTGGCCTTTGGGAAGATTGATGTCCGCCACGGGTTGCTCGCCGAATTCGAAGGGCGTGCCCTGGTAAGTCGCAGGCATGAAGCCGGTGCCCCAGTTGCGGCCGCCGCCGTGCGGTTTTTTCTCGTTATCACGCAGCACGACGAAAGACGGGAGACTTTCGTTTTCGGTCCCGAGACCGTAACTGGCCCAGGCGCCGAGGGAAGGGCGGCCGGCGAGGACGTCCCCGGTATTCATTTGGCAGACCGAGCCCACGTGGTTGAGGCCGTCGGCCCAGCAGGACCGGATCACGGCGATATCGTCCACGATAGTGGAAGTGTGCGGGAGCCAATCGGAGATCCAGACGCCGCTTTGGCCATGCTGTTTCCAGGTGCGATTGCAGCCGAGGATGGGACTGCCTTGTTCGCCCATGGCGGTGAGGACGGTGCCAAAGCTCCCGGGAAGTTTTTGCCCGGCCAGGCGGTTGAGTTCGGGCTTGGGATCGAAAAGATCGATGTGGCTGGGACCGCCCTCCATGAACAGGAAGATGACGCTGCGGGCGCGCGGCGGAAGATGGGGTTTGCCGCCGGCGAGGCCCGCGCCGGCCCTCGCGCGTTCCGCGCCGAGAATGCCGCCCAATGCCAGCGCGCCGAATCCACCACCGGCGCGCGTCAGAAAATCGCGGCGAGTGAGGCGGAAAATTTCCGATTTTCGATTTTCGATTTTCGATTTGCCCTTCATTGGCGTGATTGCGCAGTTTTGAGAGTGGCCGTGAAAATGGCTGTCAGCTCGTTGGCTTCATCCTGGAGCGCTGTCACCGTTTCGTCCTTAAGCATCCGCGAATCCCCTATGACTTCTAGCCAGTAACCGCTTTCGTCCGGCTCTTCACGCACCACACCTAATTTGGCGATGAACTCCGCTTTAGATCGTCCACGGCACGCAGCCCGGTAGTTGGCGCCCACAGACATGGCACTTCGAATGAGTTGATTCGCAATTGCTCTTCCTGAAATCGTATTGGGCAAACGGTCGACTAACTCGATGAGTTGTAAGCCAAATTGTTTTGTCCGCAACTTTAGTTCAACTTGGTTCATGAGGTATTTCCAAATCGGAAACCGGAAATTCTCTTCAGTCGACATACAAGAATTCGTTGGAGTTGAGGAGGGCGTGACAGAGATCGGCGATGGCTTCGAAGAAGGGGTTGTCCCGCATTTGGTCTTTCGGTTTGGATCCCCTGTATTCTTTCCACGTGGGCGCGCTCTCGTTTTCATCGAAGCGGAGGTCCAGGATGCGGTCCGGGGCGGGACTCGGCGAGCCGGGGAGAAGTGCATCCGCGGGCAGAGGCGAGTCCGTGATCGCGAATCGGGAGACGAGCCCGTGAAACATCGAGGCCGCACTTCCGTCTCGTCCGCCGAGGACCAGGTTGCGCCCCGGCGCCGAGAGACTGCCAGCGAATAGATGCTCCACCGTGGCCGTCTGCATTTCCGCGCCCGCTTCCGACAAATCCTGCGCATAAAAAACCGCCTGACCGCCTTTGGCGCCGGTGGAAAGAGAGACGGCAACATAATAAGGTGTCTGCAGCGGGATGCGCAGAGCGGAGGCCAGCACTTCGTATTGCGGATTCCCGGCAATGTCTTCACCGGTGAGTTGCAGGATGAGGTTTCGGGGCTGATGCGCGGACTTTTCGCTGGTGATGCCGAGGGACCACCCGTAACTCTCCGCGGTCAGTTCCCGGGAATTGCCGTTCCAGCGCGAGGCGATGGTGCGGACGGAAGCGTTTGGATAGAGCGATTCCAGATAAAGCACCGCTTCCACGGTGAAACGATCGCCTTCCGCGGCTCCCGGTCCGTCGACCTCGAGCTTGTCGAGGGGGCTGGGGGTGCCGAGCGCGATGGCGCGGGTCCCGGTGAGGGCGGAGGCAGCGGCGTCCGTGCCCGGCAGGGTGGCGGTGCGGGAGCCCGATCTCGTTTGCGCGGAGTCCGCAGCCCCGGGTGATCGCGTCGCGGCGATGCGGGGTTCCTGGTGGCGCAGGAATTCGAGGGCTTGTCTTGTTTCCGCCGGGCCGGGTTTTCGACCGAGGGCGGCGCGAAATACGGAATCGACGACCGCTGCGTCCGGTTTTGTTTTTGTGCCCGCGGCGCGGCTCGCCATGGCGCGGGCGCGGGCCACGGGGAACGCGTTATTCAGCATCATGAGCGACTGCGGCGCCGTGGTGGTTGCGTCGCGTCGCGCGCAGCTGTTGAATCCGTCGGGGCCGTCGAAGGCGTTCAGGAACAGGGTCCGCGGATTGCGGAGCAGTTTCTGGTAAACGGCGCGCCGCGGAATTTCGCCCGCGAAACCTTCGCCCCCCATGCGAGTGTCCAGTTCTCCGCTGGCGAAGAGCATGGCATCGCGGATCTGCTCCGCGTCGAGCCGGCGGACGCGCATGCGCCAGAGCAGTTGGTTGCCGGGATCGCGCGCCTGGGCGACCGCATTCGGCGCGACCAGGGAAGCCTGTCGATAAGCCGCCGAATTCATGAGAAGCTTGTGCGCTTTCTTAAAGCTCCAGCCGTCGGCGACGAAACGGCGGGCGAGCCAGTCGAGCAGGGCAGGATGAGAGGGGCGGGCGCCTTGCTTGCCGAAGTCGTTGGTGGTGGGGACGACGCCTTGGCCGAAGTGATAATGCCAGATGCGGTTGGCGATGACGCGGGTGGTGAAACGGTTCCCGGGATCGGTGAGCCAGGCGGCGAGAGTGGCGCGGCGACCAGTGCTCGTCTTCGGGCGGGTAGATGGCGGGATTGTTGCGGGCCCGGGGGCGACGATCGAGAGGAAGCCCGGCGGGACGGCTTCCGGAGTTGTTGCGCCCGGAATCGTGGTGGGCGGGGCTTCGGGACCGATGTCGCGGACGGCGAGGACGGGCGTGAGGGGTTCGGGTTTGAGGTGGTCGAAGGCGGCGAGTTCATTACGCAGGAGGGCGTAGCGTTTTCTGGTGTCATCCTTGAGGTTCCCCGGGGCCTTGCGCTGCGCGATGTTGAGTTGCAATTGGACGAACAGTTTTACCTGGCGCTCGCCGGGGGTGCACTCGTCATCGGTCTTGCGGTATATCTCCTGGAGTTCCGGCGGAAACTTCGAGAGCGCGGTTTCGCCGGAGGCAACCAACTTGGGAGCGAGGATGGTTTCCATTTCTTCGCGGATCGCCGCGGTGGCTTTTTCCCAGCGGCGAAGCTGCGTTTGGTAACGCCGTTTTTCCTGCGGCGTGGCGGCGACGATCCCATCATCGGGACAGATCGGGGCGAAGAACGCTTTGAGACGGTAATAATCTTCCTGGCTGAGAGGATCAAACTTGTGGTCGTGGCATTTCGCGCAATTCAAACTGAGGCCGAGAAAGACATCGGAAGAGATATCCGTGATGTTATCCAGGATCTCGTTCCATTGCTTGGGGACGTTGCGCTGATTGCTTTCGTAGGGCCAGAGGCGCAGGTATCCCGTCGCGGTGATGGCACCGGGGTCATGTCCGGCGATTTCGTCCCCGGCGAGTTGGAGGCGGACGAAGCGATCGTAAGGCATGTCGTCGTTGAAGGCGGCGATGACCCAGTCGCGATAACGCCAGGCGTGGGGACGGTATTCGTCGGTTTTAAAGCCGTTGCTCTCGCCGTAGCGGACCAGGTCCAGCCAGTGGCGGCCCCAGCGTTCGCCGTAGCGGGGTGAGTCGAGGAGCCGGTCAATGAGATCTTGCCACGCAGTGGGGGATGGATCGTCGATGAAAGTTTGCACTTCGTCGGCGGTCGGTGGCAGACCGGTGAGATCGAAGGTGGCGCGCCGGATCAAGGTGCGGCGATCCGCTTCCGGCGCGGGAGAGATCCCGGCGGCCTCGAGTTTTGCGAGGATGAAACGGTCGACGGGAGTGCGGACCCAATTCTCGTTGTCGACCGGCGGTGGGCTGGGTGCGGAAAGGCGTTCAAAGAACCATCGGTCGTTCTGCTCCGCGCACAAGGAGCCCGCGAGCGGCGAGCAAAAGACCGCCGCAATGGCGAGGACTGCCATGGGGATTCGTTTCATACGCTCCAGAATGGATACAATAATGCAGGAGCGACGTAAACTCAATAGGGCGGCGGTGCTGCGCGCCGCGTTATTGGTTATTAGTTATTAGGGGGAGTATGACGCAGGCGTCCCGCCCGCGGGATCTCGAATCACATGCAGGGAAGCCTGTGTCACATTGGTAAAAGTGGGGCAGGTTTTCAACCTGCCCTTTACAGCAGGAGAGCAGGTTACAAACCTGCTCCACTTTTCCCGCCCGTCCACTGGCTCCAGGCTATTTCCCACGTCTTTACCAGCGCGGCGGGTTTTTCTCCCAAGGTATCCCTGCCGAGTCGCTTCGCAGTGGAGCTGACTTCTTTCTCCCGCGCGCGGATCTCTTTACGCACGATTTTGCGTTCTTTCTTCGAGAGGCGGCCCTGGGTGCTGGCTTTCTCCACAAAGTCTCTCAAAATGACGCAGTCATTGAGCTGGCCCAGTTTCTTTTCGAGCCTTCGCAGGTTCTTGCGGAAAAGGGAAATGCCTTCCTGATTCGCGGGCTCCACCAGTTCGAGCTGGAACATGAGATACTTCGCCAGCTTGCGGCAGTCGTGCGCCTCGAGGATATCGGCGGTCTTGATCCAGCTTCGAAAATGGCGGCGTGCGCCCCGGTAGGTTTTGTTAAAGCCTGGCTCCAGCAAGTCCCAGCCGCGGGCGTCCGACTCCAGCTGGGAAAACCGGTCCAGGCTTTCCTGGAGGGCCGCGATCACGTTCGACATCTTCGCATCCAGATCCTGTGGCTGATCCGTCTCGTGGGTCGCGAGACCTCCATCGATGGCTTCGTGCACGCTCTGCAGCGCTGCTGCCACCGACTTTTTTTTCGCTGATTCTTCGAAATATTTCAGCGTGCGGAGGGCCACTTGCCGGTCGCGGGTCGCGGAAAGCGAGCGGCCGATGTCGCGCAGGAAGCGGTTTTCCCTGCGGTATTTATCCGCCTCCAGCGACGGCTGGAGCAGGCGCAGGTAAGCGCGCAGCCGTTTTACGGTGACGCGCAACAGGTGAATTCTTTTCGCCTCCGGAATTTCTTCCTGCTGCGTGGTTGCATCCGCAATGATGCGGGAAGAAGCCCGCCGCAAACCGGTCCACGGCGATTCGGTGGGCTGGAACGTGACGTGGACGAGATTCTGTTTCATGCAACAAACAACGGCCGAGGGTGGGAGTCCCAAAACTGCCTTCGGAGTGGGGAACTATTATGAAACGAGGAAAACCCGGGGGACAAGTTTTTATGCCTGAGTGGGCGGATAAATCCATGAATCACTCCGGAATGGAGCGGAAGTCACCAAAACTTCCGATATCTCGCCGGAACTCTGGCGAGTTCCGCTACAGGGTGTGCCGTTTACGGGAACGAATGGCCTTCCAGGGCAGGCGAGTTGTCTCCCAGAGGGCAGGTTACAAACCTGCCCCACATTCTCAGAAATCCCGGAAGGGACCGCGAGGCTCGGCGGCTTCCATTTCCGTGAGCCAGGCGGCAAAGCGCGCTTTCATCTTCTCGAACTGCTCGGGGTTGCTCTTGGAGAGATCGTTCTTTTCGCCGAGATCGTTTGAGAGATCGAAGAGGTATTGCTCCCCCCGCATCTGCACGTACTTCCAATTGCCGACGCGGCCCCCGAGGGAGTCTTTCCGCTTCCAGAACATTTCTTTTCGCGGCGACTTGGCTTCGCCCCGGAGGACGGGGAGCATGTCAAACCCGTCCACCAGCGTGACGCTGGACCCTGATGCGCCTACGGCGCGTAATCCATCCTTTTCTTCGACGGGAATTCCCACTGCGGTGGCAAGGGTCGGCAGCAGTTCCAGGCTGGTGAGAAACTCGTCGCTGACGCTGCCGGCAGGGATTTTCCCGGCGGGCCAGCGGACCAGGCAGGGCACGCGGATGCCGCCTTCCCAGGTATCGCCTTTGTGTCCGCGCAGCGGTCCGTTGTCGGCGCCGCCGCTGCCGCCGTTATCGGAGAAAAAGATCACGAGGGTGTTCTCGCTGAGGTTTTTCGCGTCCAGGAAATCGAGGACCGACCCGATGGATTTGTCCATCGCGGTGACGCAGGCGCGGTATTCCTGGAGCCGGGCCTCGCGGGTCTTGCGCTTGCCCTCGCCGGCGTAGGGCGAGGCGGGGGAATACTTCGCGATTGCGCCGGGTTCGAAGCGCGGGCCCTCGATGGGATACATATCCCGGTATTCTTTCGGCGCCTGGGTGCCGGAGCGGACGTGCGGTTCCAGTCCGGACGCGCCGTGCGGCGCGTTGAAGGGCATGTAGAGGAAGAACGGTTTCGTGTGGTGCGCGTTGAGGAAGCGCAGGGCTTCGCGTTCGAAGAGCCAGGTGCAATAGGTGCCCTTGTCTTCTTCGGTGGGGGTGTTGTCGCGGTACATGCTCGGCACGCCATAGCGTTCGTGCGTGTAGAAATCGATCCCCGTGTTCACGAGTCCGTAGAATTCATCAAAACCCTTCTGGAGGGGGAGGAAGCGCCGCAGGGAGCCGAGATCCCATTTGCCGAAGATCCCGGAGGTATAGCCCACGGATTTCAGATAGGCCGGCAGGATGACCTCGCGGGTGTCCATGCCGCCGATGCGTTCGAAGGTGACGGCGTATTCGGCGGGGGAGTATTTGTGTCCGTAATCCGGCGCTTCATTGCGAATCATGTCGTAGACGCCGTTGCGCTGGGGGTAACGTCCGGTGAGAAAGGCGGCGCGCGACGGCGTGCAGGCGGGCCAGGCGACATAGAACGACGTCAGGCGGACGCCTTCGTTCGCGAGGCGGTCGAGGGCGGGGGTTTGGAGTTCCGGCAGGAGGACGCCGAGGTCGTGGTATCCCTGGTCATCGGAGACGATGAGGACGATGTTGCAACGTGACGTTGCATCCGGTTGCGGCTTCGCCGCCATAGCCGAAGTAAGGATGAAGAGAGCGGCGAGAATGGCGAGGGATTTGCGCTGCATGCGGGGATTGTAGGGGGAAGGGGATGGAAGATGGAAGGTGGAAGATGGAAGATAGGGCGAAGCTTATGGAGTGGAGTGCGGCGGCCTGCCTCCGAGTGGTGGGATAACCCGGTCTTGGGAATTCGGAATGCTGCGCCGTCGCCGGTCGCCGGTTCACGTTCGATGGTCCACAGTCCACAGGACATCGCCCCTTCCATGGTTGTCATCCCGAGCGCAGTCGAGGGATTTCTCGTTTTTCCCAGGATGATCTGTTTGCGATACGAACGGCCGAATACATTCCCAAGCCCACGCTGTCGTATCCCCGCGGCGCGCACTGACGAAGAAGACGTTCCGGATTTTCGGGTAACTGTTACTACAAGCACATTCTTTCTACCTGGATGAACGCGGACGGAACACGGATGAACGCGGACGGAATCGGGGACGAGTGCGGAACTCGGGGTTCTCGGTTCTCGGTGCAGCACAGGAGGGCAACGCGGAGCCTGTCCCGACGGTGTCGGGGTCGTTGCGGCGAAGGGAGAGGTGGGTGCTATCGTATAGACTTTAGTATAAACTATAGTTTAGACTATAGTATAGAGCATACTATACACTAGTCGAAGACCGTTGATCCAAATAGACTGGTGTTGAGGCTTTCAGAAATCGCGGCCAAGTTTGGAACCTTGAACGCTGAACCCTGAACGTACTGTTTGGATTTGCGGCATCCCCGAGGCAAACATAAAGCGAGAGTATTCAAGAGCGCCTTGGGATTTACGCAACCCGACGCTGACGCATTGAAAAATGCGATTGAAAGCGGTATTCTGAACGCAGAGTGTGTGATTGCAGAAGAGGATCCTTACGGCCGCCGCTTTGTCGTTGATTTCGAAATCCGGCGAGGCGATCGATCTGCTCAGATTCGCACGCTTTGGATTATCAAGCAGGATGAGGAAGTCCCGCGTTTGACCTCCTGTTATATTCGAGAGTAAAGTAACCGAGAATGAAGGAAGAGATTAAGATACTCAGACAGAACAGGCGGGTGATACGAACCGGCTACCCGTCGATTATTGAAAGCCATATGGCCGCGCGAGCCATTGCTCCGCTGACGATGCCCTGTCCCTGGTAACCGGTCGCATACCCTCGACGTTCTGGAATAAAATCATGAAGTCTTCTCAGCTCTCCATTCCACAGGCCATTGGATCCACAATTTTTGGGGTAGTCGCGTTCACTCTTTCTGCAGCGGGCTCTCAAGAAGGCCATCGCTCCTCCTACTATAAGGACGGCGAGATTCACATCAATGTCCTCGGCACGCCGGAAGAGGAACCGCTCACGACTGGCCACTGGGACTTCAAGCCTTCGTGGTCGAAGAACGGCGACATGCTCGTCTTCTTTCGCCGTCTCGTGAACGACAAGGAAGTCAGCAACTGGAAGACCGCCATCTGCATCGTCAGCATTGATGGCACGGGATTCCACCAGATCACCGACGGCACTCACACCGACTTCAATCAGACTTGGACGCGGGACGGCAATAATACTCCGATCTGGAATCGCAGGAACCCGGAAACCGGCGGTTACCAAGTCATGGCCGGCAAGATCGGCGGAAAACCCGGCGAAGAGATCGCCCTGACTGACAACAGCTACCACACCTGGGGTTTTACCTGCCTTACCGACGGACGCATTCTCGTCGGCTCCACCCCGCCGAAACGGAAGCGCGGTTACTATCTGATGACACCGAATCCTGGTGGAGAACCCAAGTTCGAACGGATCAAGTGTGAACTCGACAAAGCCGGAGTGCTCGCGCGGGTCAGCCTCTCGTCGGACGAGACCAAGGTGTGCTTCGAGTATCAGAAAGGATTCAAACACTCGGTGGCTGGGCGAACGCTCTACGTCGCCGACTTCGACGCCGAAAAGCGTATGATGACGAATTTCAAAGCCTTCGCCAACGAGGACGGAAAACCGGTCTGGTTTGCCTATCCCCGCTGGACTCGTGACCAAAGCGCGATCGTCTATCACGCTGGAGGTAAACTCTTCCTTTACACGCCTGGCGACGATTCCACGGTGAAAGTATCCACCGACGAAAAAGCCGATTATCGCTATCCACACGGCGAAGCGACACCGAAATAAAGAAGGATCGTTGCGCTTGGTTTATGAAGCCAGGAAGCAGAACAAGACGCGGCTGTGCAACCCGCTACCGCTGGTGAGTCGAAATGACCCTCTCTCCAACCCTTAATCCTGTTGCGACACCGCGCTCCCGGTAGCGGGTGCCAGCGCTCGGACGTAGGCCCAGCCAATAGTTCTGGATCTCATAGACACGATACGATACAAAAGGAAGAAACAATCAAATGGCCGTTCCTGAACACACAGTACACTACCTCGAAATCGTGACCACGGACGCTGAGGCTGTTCGCAACCTTTACGAAAAGTCTTATGGTTGGCACTTTCAGCCTATGGCACCCGAGTTGGGAAACGCATATGTTACCGAACTTCCTGGCGGAACGCTCTGTGGAATTCGTGCTCCAATGCACACCGAGGAGAAACCGATGGTACGTAGCTACGTGCGAGTGAATGATATCAAGACAACCGTCCAACGTGCAGCTGATTTGGGAGCCAAGATTTTGCTCGAGCGCATGGAGATTCCTGGACATGGAATAATTGCGATCTATATGCACGGTGGGATCGAGCATGGGATCTGGCAGATTCCATGAATCGCTGCTGCCTGACCATGCGCTGCAGCAAATCCGGCCAAACGGGTGGAGTGCAACCTTCCATTCGCCGTGTGCTGGAAACTCGGATGCCTTGATTCCAATCCACCTTCTGGGTAAGCTCGGGCATCGCCCCTCGGTGCCTCACGCTAGCCGTTGCATGGCTGGAACCACGAACTTCCCATTTGACTATTGGCCATTATCTGGCTAGATTATAGCCAGATTGGCTTTCGAGATCATCTTGGGCCCTCAGGCGGCACGCGATTACAAGGACCTGGATGCACGGTGGCGAGCGACCATCAAGCAGGCCTTGGAGCGACATCTTCGCCACGAGCCACAGAAGACAAGTAAAAGCCGTATCAAGCGATTAGAAGGATTACGCTGGCCCCAGTATCGCCCTCGGGTCACTGATATGAGGGTTTTTTACGACGTAGATACCGATTTGACCGAGTAGAGATCCTCAGAATCATTCCGAAACTGGCGATCAGAGAATACTTAGACGAAGAAGGAATACAAAATGAAGACAATTCCACTAACTGAAGCGAAGGACGACCTCTGCGCCATCATCCGGAAGGCTGAAAAAGAGAAAGTTGTTATCACCCGGCATGGACGTCCTGCAGCAGTCCTAATCGGATTTGAGAGCGAAGATGACTGGTTGGAATATCGCCTCCTGAACGACGAGAATTTCTTAAAGACAATCGATAAGGCTCGTGCCGATATCAGAAAAAACAAATTCACTAAGCTCGAGGATCTGCCTGACTGAGAGAGCTCAGGGCCGTTCGAGTGCATAAACAACGTTAGGTGCCCGAGAAATCCTACAATGCTATACGCTGCCTATGGTTCAAATCTCCATCCCACTCGCCTCCGTGAGCGGGTACCCTCCGCTTCTTTATTAGGAGCAGCGCCTGTTCGCAGTCGTGCGTTACGGTTTCACAAGCAAAGCAAGGACGGCTCCGGAAAGTGCGATATCGCGGTCTCCACCGAGGAGATTTATGTCGCCGTCTATAGAATCGACCCTACCCAGAAACCCAACCTCGATCGAGCCGAGGGCTTGGGCGCCGGCTACGAGATCGATACGATCAAAGTGCCAGAGTTTGGCCAGTGTTTTACATACGTTGCTGCTGACACGCATATTGATGAGAATCTTAAACCGTTTTCATGGTATAAGGAATTGGTTATCGTTGGCTGCGAACACTTGCGCTTCCCAACACACTATGTCCAAAAGATTACCGCCGTTGAATCGTTAGAGGATGCAAACCGTGAGCGCCACAACCACCATATGCGAATCGTGCACAGGGCGAAAAACGGCACCTAAACAACGTTGTCGTAGTTTCTATGCCCTTCCTTGCCCCTATTACTCTAGACGGCGAGTTTCTCGATGAGATGCTGGCTAGGCTCACCGCCTGCGGGATTTGGACTGCTCTGTTGCTTGCGTTCCTGGTGCATAGAATCGTCAAATCGAAAAAAATCACCGAAGCGCATGGAGAGCAACGACTGACCCGCCCCGAGTTCGAATGATTTACCACAATTACAACCCCTGTCCTGCAACAGGCGCGTGCTCCCGGTCAGCCGTGCCTCATGCTTGACGTTGGCGCCCATCGGACACGAGGCCCATGTTCCCACTGATTCGGATACTCGCCGGCCTGTCTACCGATGCAAACTCTCGATCAATCACGATGACACGGCACGGGTTCGTTGTTCTGTTCGCTCTGTACTTTGCATCGGCGATTCACCGCCCGGCCGGCGCCGCCGAGGCCGGTCGCCGCGACCTGGTCGTCTATGGGGGGACCGCGGGCGGGATCATCGCCGCCGTCTCTGCAGCGCGGGAAGGGGCATCGGTGATCGTGCTGGAACCCGGCGACCACGTCGGCGGTATGGTCACCGGCGGACTGGGGAGGACAGACCTGGGCGTGAGCGCGACCATCGGGGGGATGGCCGCGGAATTTTACCGTCGCATCAAGACCCATTACGACGACCCGGCGGCGTGGAAGTTTCAGACCCGCGATGAGTATCTGGCGGGCGGCAAGCGGCAGGCCCAGACGCTCAGCGATGACAAGTGGTGGTTTCATGAGCCATCGGCCGCCTCGTCGGTGCTTCGCGAGATGATGAAAGAAGCGGGCGTGACTCTCCTCAAAGGCCACCGGCTCGCCGGCGTCGAGAAGAGCGGGACGCGCATCGTTTCCCTCCGCTGCGAGAACAGTGCAGAGTTCGGCGGCCGCGTCTTCATCGACGCCACGTACGAAGGGGATCTGCTGGCCGCGGCCGGGGTCACCTATCGCGTCGGGCGCGAGTCGGCGGCGGAGTATGGTGAGCAGTACGCGGGCGTTTTGCCGTGGAAAGTATCGACGCGCAAGCAGTGGGACGTCGACCTCAGCCCATACGACGATGACGGGAAGCTGCTCTACGGGGTGCAGGATGTGCCGCGCGGCGAGGTCGGCGCCGGCGACGGCAAGGTCCAGGCCTACAATTTCCGCATCTGTCTGACGGATCACCCCGACAATCGCCTGCCGATTGGGGAGCCGGACAATTACGACCCGCGCCGCTATGAGCTGCTGGCCCGCTACCTGGCTGCCAAACCAGATATCTCCCTCCGCAAAGGACTGCTGAAGATCGATCCGTTACCCAACCGCAAGACCGACATCAATGATGGCGGGCCGTTCTCCACCGATTTTATCGGATTCAACTGGGACTATCCGGACGGAGATAAAGCGACGAGAGACTTCATCATGCGGCGGCATGTCGATTACACGAAAGGATTGCTTTACTTCCTGGGTCACGATCCGCGGGTGCCGGCGGAGGTGCGGGGAGAGATGCTGCAGTGGGGTTACCCGAAAGATGAGTATGTGGGTACGGACCACTGGTCGCCCCAGCTTTACGTGCGCGAGGCCCGCCGGATGGCGGGGGCATACGTGATGACCAGCCGCGACATCGAGACGGATCGGATCAAGGAAGATTCCATCGGCATGGGCTCGTATCCTGCTGACAGCCATCTTGTCCAGCGGATCGTCGAGGGTGGATTGGTGCGCAACGAGGGCAACCCGAATGATTTCACCCCCGGGCGCAACCCCTACGAGGTGCCTTACCGGGCCATCACGCCGGTGCGCAGCGAATGCGAGAATCTGCTGGTGACTTTTTGTGTGTCGGCGTCGCACATGGGGTTCGCGTCCCTGCGGATGGAGCCGGTGTTCATGATTCTGAGCGAGAGCGCGGGTCTGGCTGCCGTGGAAGCCGCCCGCGCCGGCCTTGCGGTGCAGGATGTCTCCTACAGCGCGCTGCGCCCAAGACTGGTCGCGCGGAGGCAGGTTTTGAAGGTGAGGAGCCGGTAGTTGAGATCCGGATTTAGGCACGGATTTTCACACTGCCTGGCGCGAGAGCGCATCATCCAACCCGCCGGCAAGTCTCCGTCACATTGAATGGGTTGCAATCCGTCCCGCGGATCTTGACCGCGGGCTGGAGGGATGAAGGATGGGGGTGAGATGATGCGATCGAAGTATTGGAGTGCGGATTGGACCGGGGTGATTTGGGGATTGTTACTGGGGCTGGCGTGCTGGCCTGCGGCCGCCCAGCAAGCGGGGGTGGAATCATTAGCGGTGGGCTTGCCGGATCGCGCGGCGCAGTTGCAGCAGCGCCTGGATGAAGGCAAGGGGAATCTCCGGCTGGCGCCGGGCAAGTATCGGATTGGGAAAACCATTCTCGTCGATCTCGCGAAACACGGCGGCGCTTCGATCTCGGCGGAGGGGGCGGTCACCGTGATCATGACGGGCGAGGGACCGGCGTTTCGTTTCGTCGGCACCCACGAGGGCACTGCGGCACCGTCGACTTTTAAGCCGGAGACCTGGCGTCAACGCATGCCGTTGATAGACGGGATCGAGATCGTGGGGGCGCACGAGAAAGCGGACGGCGTAGAGCTGGAGGGCACGGTCAAGCCGATCCTGACGCGGCTGGTGTTGCGCAAGCTTCGGCACGGGATCCGTCTGGTGAACCGGAACCGCAACGTCATCATCTCGAGTTGCCACGTCTACGAGAACCGCGGGATAGGAATTTTTCTCGATGACGTGAACCTGCACCAGATCAACGTCGGCGACTGTCACATCAGTTATAACAGGGAGGGCGGGGTCGTGGTCCGCGACGGTAACGTGCGCAACCTGCAGATCGGAAATTGCGACATCGAGGGGAACATGCCGGACGACGGGAGCGAATCATTGGCGGCGAACATCTTGATCGACAGCTCGGCGGGGCGGGAGAGGCGGTCCATCGCGGAAATCGTGATCACGGGCTGCACGATCCAGCACAACAGCAAGAATCCGAAGGGGGCGAATATCCGGATGCTCGGTTACGAGGGATGGCCCATCGACCAGGTTGCCATCGGGAACAATATTATGAGCGACGCTTCGGTAAACCTTCACTTCGATTACGTCCGCAGCGCAACCGTCACGGGGAACACGTTTTTTACGCCGATTCCGCGCGATGCGCTCATCACGCGAAGCGCGCGTATCGTATTCACCGGCAACGTTTTCGATCCGCGGCATCTCAAGAAAGGCACTGTCGGGGGCGTGGTATTTCGAGAGAGCAGCGATTGCATTCTGGGCGGCGTGCAATTCGTCGACCTGAAAGAACCGAAAGGGGCTCTCGTGGTGCAGAAATGCAAGAGATTCTCGATCACTGGCTGCAGCCTGCGGAACTGTGCGAACGGAATCGTATTCAAGGATGTCGAGGACAGTATCGTGTCCGCAACCATGGTGAGCGGCACCGCACCGGGGGGGATGGATCTGAAGGTCGAGGGCGGAAGCGGTGTCGTGTTTGCGAACAACGTGTTCGGCGGGGAGACGGAGGGGGTGCCTAGCCGGTAGGCAGGAAGCGGAATCGGTTAATTCTCCCTGCTTCGCGGGGCTCTGTATCCTGGCTTCGCCATGATGCTAAGCGCTAATGCGCCGACAGTTCTTATAGGAAGATGTGCGCTGCCGGGGCAGCGATTGTGTTTTAGATCGCAGGCGAGACGCCTGCGTCACATTTTCATTTGAGGGGAGGTGTGAAGGCTTCGAGGAATTCGACGGTGACTTCGCGAGAGCCCTGGTTGACGAGGCGGATGGTATGCGGGCCATTGGGGAGATTCTGCGCCAGGCGCACTCGGGAGGGGGATTCTTCTTTTTCGGCGGGGAAGGTGACCTCGGCGACGGTGCTTCGGTAAACATCGAAGGTGAAGGAGTCGCCGGCGCGGTTGCGCTCCGAACGGCGCCAGAGACCGGGCTCGATCGTGATCTGGCCGGAGTCGCTGTGGAACGGCTCGGTAGCGTTGCCGGCGCCGTCCGGGCCGGTGACGCTTCCTCTGAGGGTAAAATCGGCCTGGTCGCTGGTGACGGTGAGGGTCCAGGTCTGGGGGACGATCTCTTTCCCCAGCGTAATCCCATGCGGGGCGTTGTCCCGGGGGATGACTCCTTTGGCGTGGTAATTGGATTTTCCCGGTTGGACGTAAGTCATCAGAAAGGCGGGAAAGGATGCGGCGGGCTGTCCGTCGATGTCGACGTGCAGCGAGCCGCCGCCAGGGTGGGCGCGGCTCACGAGATCGAGGCGGGTTCCTTCGAAGGAGAACTCCCGGGATTCTCCCGGGGGGATCTGGATATCGCGGGCGATGATTCTTTCACGGGTCTCCGGATCGTAAGAGAATTCCTGCGGCGTGCGAAAATGTGAGAGGATATTCCGGTTGATGATTTCCCTCCCGTAATCGCTTTGGTGGACCGGATCTTTGAGGAGGGCGGGGATCGGCAGATCATTTTCGACGAGGTAATCTCCCCAGGCCTTGCGATTTTCCACGAACTCGACCCCATGCCGGGCGCAGATTTCGCGGACGGCGGAGACATCCTGGTCGGCGGCGTCTTCGGAATGGCCGAAGAGCCGCTGGTCGCGTTCACGCCAGTGGATGCTGGGCACGATAATATCCGCGGTGGTGGACTTACGGAGATCGACGAGCAACGCTTCCAGGTGTTCCGGTCGACCGATGGTATAGACGAGGACGAGGTCGGGTTGATCGGGGAGGACGAGATGTCCTGCCCAGCCGCGGAGGTATTGCCAGGGGCAGGAGTTGCCGACCATTTTCCTGTATTCGATCGGGGGGGCATTCGCGAAGAGGCGGGGGATGTGTTCCTGCCAGAACTCGCCGTTGCCGAGCATGTTGGTGTAACTGGAGCCGAGGGCCCAGATCAGGAAAGGCCGCCGGGGACGGGGTGGGTCCCGTAATTTCTTGAGAGTGAGGGCCAGGTGTTGTCCGTGAGAGGGTTGGACCAGGGGGGCGAACTCGGGGGCGCCGTTTGGAGGCGCCGGGGGGCTGGACGATGGGGGGATGTCTGCGCCCGGGCAGAAAGAGAGCGGGCTGAGGAGGAAAAGAGTTGAGACGCAAATGCAAGTTAGGATATACTTCACGACAGGCGGTGTTTTCGGGTTTTCCGGGATAGCGTGGTAGTCAGCAGTGATTTCGCGCGCTGGCGTCCGGAGGAAAAAGCGGGTGGAATAAATTTTGGTAAACGCGAGACAAAACGCAACAAAATGCCTCTTCATGCGTTGGAATCACGGGGGTCTCTCACGGCGGAGGTTGCTTTTTATTGGTTAAATCGTTGAATTTTCCGACAATACGGGGAAATTTGGGGTCGTTATCACGACAGAAATGACAGAAGCGCAGACGGTTAGAAATCCGAGTGACAGCCGGGGCCGGGGGGTAAATATCCTGCTTGTGGACGACAACATGGCGGATGTGCGCCTTACTGAGGAGGCGCTGAAACGGAATGCCATTACGAGCGAACTCAATGTTGTCATGAACGGGGAGGAAGCGCTTGCGTTCTTGTATCGTGATGGAAAGTACGTGGATGCTCCGAGGCCGGACATCATTTTACTGGATTTGAACATGCCGAAGATGGACGGCAGGGAAGTGTTAGCCAGGATCAAATCAGACGACGAGTTGAAACGGATACCCGTCGTCGTCCTGACGACATCGGAGGCGGAGGAGGACATCCATCGGGCTTACAACCTCAACGTGAACTGTTACATCACCAAGCCGGTCGAGTTCGACCGTTTTGTGGAGGCGATCAGGATCGTCGAGGAATTCTGGCTTAAACTCGTCAAGCTGCCATCATCGTGAGGGTGCATATCCCCGGTGTGATGCGTCAGCTGGGTTCCTCCCGATCGAGGTGACGAAATGATGGAATCGCAGACGGTGCAGGAAGCGTGGCCCGGGGCGATGGCGCCGGGTGGCACGCGATTGCGCGGGATCCGGGTCTTGCTGGTGGAGGACAATCCGGGAGACGCGCGTCTGACCATGGAGGCGCTCAAGGAGACGGGGGAAGCCGATTTCAGGATCGATCTTTCCTCCGATCTACGCAACGCCCTGGAGAACCTGCACTCCCGCGGAGCGGACGTGGTCCTGCTGGATCTTTCTTTACCCGACAGCCAGGGCATCGACACCTTCGAAAAAATCCGCGAGGCGGCGCCGGACGCGGCCCTTATCGTGCTCAGCGGATTGGACGATGAAGATCTGGCGACCAAGACGGTGCAGCGCGGTGGGCAGGATTATCTGGTCAAGGGAGAGTTCGAGGGACATCTCTTGGGTCGGACCATCCGCTATGCGCAGGAAAGGAAGCGCGCCGAAAACCAGATGCGGCAGTTGAACGAAGATCTGAAGCGATCTAATGCAGAATTGAAAGCGACACAGATGCAGCTTATCCAGGCGGAAAAACTGGAATCCCTGGGGCGTTTGGCTGCGGGTGTGGCGCACGAGGTGAAGAATCCCCTGGCTCGGATTCTTCTTGGGGTCGAGTATCTCTCGGGCGGGCTTACTCCCGAAGACGAGAACGTACCTGTGGTCTTGCAGGAGATATCCGATTCGGCAAAGAGGGCCGATACCATTATTCGGGGAATGGTGGATTTCGCGTCCGCGAGCCAGTTGGACATGCAGCCGTGGGATCTGGGGAAGCTTGTTAAGTCGTCGCTCCTGTTGGTCCAGCACGAGATCACCCGCAATAACATCGACGTCGAGGAGGATTACGCACCGGGAATGCCTCCTGCGGAAATCGACCGGGCCAAGATGGAGCAGGCGCTGGTCAATATTTTTCTGAACGCGATTCATTCCATGCTCGGAAACGGGGGGCGCCGACTGCAAATACGGGTGTATCCGGAGGTGCTCGCCGATCTGGAGCGCAATCAAGGTTTACGGACGAGGACACACTTGCGCAACGGTGATGAGGTGGTGGTGATTGAGGTGAATGACGAAGGCGGGGGGATACCCGCGGATAAAGCCGGCAAGGTCTTCGACCCGTTCTTTACGACGAAGCCGACCGGAGAGGGGACCGGATTGGGTTTGACGGTGGTAAGTAAGATTATCGAGTTGCACAAGGGTTTGATCACGATTACGAACCGGGCAGAGGGAGGCGCGTGTGCGACGATCAAGCTGAGAGCATCGGGAGGCGGGACGCTGGACCAGGAAGAGGAGAGGGGCTGAGTGCTCCGTCGATAGTTGAGATGGCAGTTGAATCCGGCGCAGAGAAAACGATTTTACTTGTCGACGACGAGGAGGGGTTCACGCGGCTCCTCAAATTGAATCTCGAGCGCGACGGCAGGTATACGGTTTACTGTGAAAACGATTCCCTGGAGGTCCTCAATACCGCCCGGAGATTGCGTCCGGACATTATCCTTCTCGACGTGGTGATGCCGGGAGTGGAAGGCGGTGATCTGGCCAAGCAAATCAAGGCGGACGACGAATTGAAGCACACGCCGGTGATCATGTTGACCGCGACCGTGGATAACAGGGACACGGGAGGCGACGCCCAGATCACGGAGAGCGGCCAGGTGCTCATTGGCAAGCCTGTGAATCTTGATTCCCTGTATCGGTGGATCGAGGAGCTGTGCGGCGGCGAAAATCACTCTCGAGAGCAAAGGAGCGAAGTCAGCCCTGGGTAATTCCGGGAGAAGCCGGCCTCTCGCGGCTTTGTGCCCGCGCCGAGACTGCCCCGGGGGCCGAACCGTTGAAAGATCCCGCGTCCTGGAGGCGTTTTACCTGCGTGTGCGGGATCCCTTCCCGGATTGCGCAAAGCCGTGCGAAGGGGTATTTTACGTTTCGCCGATGTCCAGATTCCTCCCAGAAATCCTTGGTCCCGCCGCGGGATGCGCTGTCGTCCTGTCTTTTTTCTGCGCCGAGATCAAAGGCGAGAGCCAGGAAGAGATGAAGCCGGATTTTTTCCGCGACGTGCAGCCATTGCTCAGCGAGCACTGCACCGCGTGTCATGGCGGAGTTAAACGCAAAGGAGGAATCAGTTTTACCAATCGCCGCGACGCTTTCCTGGAAGCCAAGTCGGGGGCGGTGCCGGTGGTTCCCGGTGATCTGGAGAAAAGCGAATTGGTTTACCGGATCTCGACCGAGGATGAGGACGACCGCATGCCTCCCGAGGAAGCGCTGGGGGCGGAAGAGATTGCGCTTCTCACCAAGTGGATTGCGGAAGGCGCCGATTGGCCGGTCCACTGGGCTTTGCAACCGGTGGAGAAGCCGAAGGCCGCCGCGGTGTCAGGCGGACACCCGATCGACCGGATCGTGTCGGCGCGCCTCAAAGAGGCGGGAATCGAACCTTCGCCGGAAGCGGATCGCCGGACCCTGATCCGCCGGCTGGCCCTGGACCTCACCGGCCTGCTGCCGACCCCCGGGGAGGTCGAGCGGTATCTCACCGACGAATCCGCGGACGCTTACGAAGAGGTCGTGAATCGTTACATGGCTTCCGCGCATTTCGGGGAGCGGTGGGCGCGCCATTGGCTGGACGAAGCGCGCTACGCGGATTCCGCGGGGTATGAGAAAGACAGCGCGCGCGCGGATGCCTATCGCTGGCGCGACTGGGTGATTGAAGCCATCAACGAGGATCTTCCGTTTGACGAGTTCACCGTCAAGCAAGTCGCCGGCGATCTTCTGCCCGGCGCTACGCGGGAAGACCGCCTGGCCACGGCCTTTCACTTGATGACGCAGTTCAATCTCGAGGGCGGGGTCGATGCCGAAGAAGACCGGACCAAGCGGGTGATCGATCGTATCAGCACGATCGGATCGGTCTGGCTGGGATCCACGATCGGGTGCGCCCAATGCCATGATCATCCCTACGATCCCGTAACGCAGCGCGAGTTTTACGAGTTTTACGCCTTTTTCAATAACGCCGATTACGAACCCATTTTTATTGGGGAAATCCCGGATGACGCGGAAGCCCGCGTGATCAAGCGATACGAACAGTGGAAGCCGATCGCGGAGATGCTGGAAGCGCAGCTTACGAACAAGAGTCTCTCCAACAAGATTCAGGCGTCGCTGAGCCGGCTGCGAAACTTCGACAATACGAACGGATTCACGCGGGTGGTCGCCGAGCGCGCGGAGAACCGGCGCAAGGCCTACGTGTTCCGGCGCGGGGACTTTCTGCAGCCTTTGAAAGAGGAAGGGGAGCTGACGCCCGGTACTCCGGAGGCCTGGCATCCCCTCGTGCCCCGGGCGGTTGCGGCGAAGAAAGCGGCGGCCGGGGAAAAGGATAAGGAGAAGAAAGCGGAGCCCGTGGTTGCGGATCGTCTCGACTTGGCGCGCTGGCTGGTGGACCCGGCGAATCCCCTGCCCGCGCGCGTCAGCGTCAACAAGGTCTGGATGCATCTCTTTGGCGCGCCCCTGGCGCCGATTCCGCAGGACTTTGGCGCGCGCGGGGAGCCGCCCACACATCCCGAGTTACTGGATTGGCTGGCGCACTTTTTCGTGCATGAAGCCGGGTGGAGCCGCAAGAAATTGATTAAGGAGATCGTCATGTCCGAGACTTACCGGCGGTCCTCGCGGCATCGTCCCGCGCTGGGCGACGTCGATCCGGACAATGTTCTCCTGGCGCGGCAGAACCGGTTCCGGGTCGAGGCGGAGTTGGTGCGCGACCTTCATTTACAGGCGGGCGGGCTGCTCAGCTTGAAGGTCGGGGGTCCCAGCGTTTTTCCTCCCGTCCCCGAAGATGTGGCCGCGCTCAGTTATGCTAATAATTTCAAATGGAAGACATCGGAAGGCGAAGACCGTTACCGGAGGGGAATGTATACTTTTTACAAGCGCACCGCGCCGGAGCCGACCCTGGTTACCTTTGATTGTCCGGATGCCAGCATTTCCAACCCCGCACGTGACTCTTCGAATTCTCCGCTTCAGGCGCTGGCGACCTTGCAGAATGAAGTTTTTATTGAAGCGGTGCGCTCGATGGCAAAGAACGTGCTCAGCGCCGGCGCGGAGGATGACGGTGCGCGGCTGAGGGCCGGGTTCATCACCGCCTTGGGGCGTCCCCCGGTGGCGGCGGAACAATCCCGCTTGCTGCGGTTGTTGAAAGAATCGAGAGACTATTACGCCGGGCACACGGAAGAGGCCAAGGAGTTAGCGGGCGCGTACACGGTGGCATCGGTGCCGCCGGCGGAATCGGCCGCCTGGGTGGCGACGCTGCGGGTGGTATTGAACCTCGATGAGTTTATCGTGAGGGGGTAGTTATTAGTTATTAGAAGCTATCCCAGAAAACGGATTCCCCTCACCCTGACCCTCTCCCCAAGGGAGAGGGGATTAGAATTCCGGGGGTTGGGAGGTGATGAAAGCAAACAAATCATCGAGAGAATTTATATTGGGATAGCTTCTAGTTATTAGTTATGAAGTGTCAGGGTGGCTGCGGAGGGACTTCGCTGAAATCTGAACACTGAAACCTGCATCCGTCACACAATGAGCACCCATTTCAACGTCAGTCACCGGACGCGGCGTGAGTTTCTCACCACTGCGGCGAGTGGTCTTGGGGGCGCGGCCCTCACCAGCATCCTGGCCGGTGAAGGCGCGTTCGCGGCCCGCAAACCGCGGCGCGCGGCGGGCGCGCTGGTCAATCCACTGGCGCCGAGACAACCCCATTTTCCGGCCACCGCGAAGCGTTGCATTTTTATCTTCATGGCGGGGGCGCCTTCGCAGCTCGATCTCTTCGATTACAAACCCAAGCTGCAGGAACTCGACGGCCAGAAGATGCCGGAGTCCTTGCTCAAGGAAATGCGCTTCGCCTTTATCCAGAAGGACAGCGCCACCCTGATGGGGAGCAAGAGGAAGTTTTCGCAGCACGGCGACTCGGGGATGTGGTTCAGCGACCTGGTGCCGAACATCGCCACGTGTGCCGACGACATCTGCATGATTAAATCGATGCAGACTGATCAGTTCAATCATCATCCCGGGCAGCTTATGATGCAATGCGGGGAGGCGAAATTCGGATCGCCGGTGATGGGATCCTGGCTTTCCTACGGATTGGGGACGGAAAACCGGAACCTGCCGAGTTACGTGGTATTGACGGCGGGCCGGGGTTCGAGTGGAGGTGCGACGCTCTGGTCGAGCGGTTATCTGCCTTCGATTCACGAGGGAGTGCGATTTCGCAACGAAGGAGATCCCATCCTGAATTTGCGCAATCCCGAGGGGATGCCCAGGAGCCTCCAGCGTAAGGGTCTGGACGCCTTGCGGGACTTGAATCAAATGCGATTCGAGGAAATTCACGATCCCGAGATCACGAGCCGGATCGCGAATTACGAGTTGGCGTTCCGCATGCAGGCGTCGGCGCCGGAGCTGACGGATCTGTCGGGGGAAAGCGCCGGCACCCTGGAAATCTACGGGGCCGACCGGGAAGATCCCGAGGTCGGGGCCAAGCGGGGCGGTGGTCCGGATCAATACCGGACCTTCGCGAGGAATTGCCTGCTGGCGCGGCGCATGGTCGAGCGCGGGGTCCGCTTTATAAACATCATCCATGCTTCCTGGGATCACCATTCCAACCTCGAGAGGGAGCTGGGATTCAACGCGGGGATGGCGGATCAGCCGATCGCCGCCCTGATCAAGGATTTGAAACAGCGGGGACTGTTCGACAGCACCCTGGTGGTGTGGGCAGGCGAATTCGGGCGGACG
This sequence comes from Verrucomicrobiales bacterium, assembly GCA_024638765.1. GTDB lineage: Bacteria > Verrucomicrobiota > Verrucomicrobiia > Verrucomicrobiales > DEV007 > JAHEJT01. The sequence goes on along the minus strand of JAHEJT010000020.1, from coordinate 8,001 downwards.
CCACTGGGGGAGAACCGTCCCGGATACAAAGAAGTCACCGGGCGCGATCATCATCCCAAGGCGTTCTCCATCTGGATGGCCGGGGGTGGGGTCAAGGGCGGGCTGACCTACGGCGAGACCGACGAAATCGGATGGGACGTAGTCAAGGACCCGGTGCACATCAACGATTTTCAGGCGACGTTACTGCGATTGTTCGGGGTCAATCACCTCAAGCTCAACTATCGTCACCAGGGCGCGGACAAGCGTCTCACCAGCATCACGCGGGAATCCCACGTGATTCGGGAATTGCTGGCGTGAGATTGTCCGACTTCGTCGGCGTTAACCGTTAATAGTTAATGGTTATTAGGGAGGAATGGCGGCTGGCGCTGCATATTTTCGATCACAGGCGAGATCCTCCTTGGCCAAGGCTACGGCGGGACAGGCGCCTGCGGCACATTAAAATACAGGCCAGGATAGCACTGGTGTCAGAGACGGAGAGACGGTAAATTCAACCCACCCCTGATGAGACGCGAGCTTCAGAGATTCCCCGGACTCCTCCTCGCTCTGCTTTATTGGTGTTTGGCAGGCTTGATTACCGCAGCAGGTGCCGCCGCCGCCGAGGAAGGGCACGCCTTTTTCGAGACGAAGATCCGGCCCGTCCTCGTGGAGAGTTGTTACGAATGTCATTCCGCGGATGCGGAAAAGATCAAGGGCGGGCTGGTCCTGGATTCACGGGAAAGCCTGCGAAGGGGCGGGGACTCCGGTCCGGCGCTGCAGCCGGGAGACGTGGATGCGAGCTTGCTGATGCGCGCGGTGCGGTACACCGATCCCGATTTGCAGATGCCGCCGAAGACGAAGCTGTCGAAGGCGCAGGTGGCGGACATCGAGAAATGGATCGCGATGGGAGCGCCTGATCCGCGGGATGAGACTGCGGGGTCGGCGGCGCGCGGCGAGCGCGGGATCGACGTGGAGTCGGCGCGCCAATACTGGGCTTTTCGACCCCTGGTTGGGGCGAAGCCCGTGGCGGTCAAAGACAAGAAGTGGCCGCGGGGAACCGTCGATCGGTTTGTGTTGAATCGATTGGAAGCGAAAGGCCTGAGACCCGCGCCCGACGCGGGCGCACGCCAGCTGATTCGCCGGCTGCATTACGATCTGACGGGCCTGCCGCCGCTGCCGGCAGAGGTAGAGGCCTTTGCGAAAGTGCAGGCGGAAGGATCGGAACGCGAGAAGCGGGCGGCGTATGCAGCGATGGTGGATGAGTTGCTGGGGCGGACGGCGTTCGGGGAGAAGTGGGGGCGGCATTGGCTGGACGTGGCGCGCTACGCGGATTCCAACGGCGGAGACCGGAATTTCACCTTCTATCACGCCTGGAGGTATCGCAATTACGTCATCGATGCGTTCAACGAGGACAAGTCGTATTACTCGTTTGTGCGTGAGCAGCTGGCAGGCGACTTAATGCCGTGGTCCTCGGACGAGGAGCGCCACGATCGACTGGTAGCGTCCTCGTTTCTGGCCCTGGGGCCGAAAATGCTGACCGAGCGGGACAAGGAAAAGTTGCGGCTAGATGTGGCGGACGAGCAGGTCGACACGCTGGGGAGGGCGTTTCTCGGCCTGACCCTGGGCTGCGCGCGTTGTCACGATCACAAGTTCGATCCGATTTCGCAGGAAGATTACTATGCCATGGCGGGGATCATGCGGTCGACGCAGGTGGTGGCGGGGACGCGGAACGGGTGCGTGAACGTGGCGAGCTGGGTGGAGCAGCCTTTGCCGGTCCCGGAAGAAGCGCGCGCGGCGCTGGAAACGAAAGTGGAGCGGCTCGAGTTGGTGATGCGGTTGGCAGTGGAGAAAACCTACATGCAAAAAGCCGGCGGGAAGATGACCCTGGACAACCTGCCACTGGCGGGCGTGCTCTATGACGAATCGGATGCCGAACTGGTGGGGGATTGGAAGGAATCGACGTTTTCGGATAATCGCTTTGGCGAGAAATACATTCATGATGACCGGAAAGCGAAGGGGGAGAAGAGCGCGATTTTCCGGGGCAGCCTCCCAGAGAATGGCGTTTACGAAGTGCGGCTGGCGTATAATGCGGCGACAAACCGCGCCGCAGCGGTCCCGGTGCGGATCGAAGCGTGGGACGGGATTCACGAGGTGACCCTGGACGAGACGAAACCGCCAGGCATTGGGGGGTTGTTCGAGGCGGTCGGG
>JAHEJT010000020.1:0-5789 GCA_024638765.1 Verrucomicrobiales bacterium | reverse complement strand
CTTTGAGAAGGGCGGACGCGCGAACGTGATTATCCGGACGGAAGACACGGAAGGGTACGTGATTGTCGACGGCGTGCAGTTCGTGGCGGTGCGCGACATCGCGCGCGAGGCAGAGGCAGTGACGGCGTTCGAGAAGGAAGGCGGGGATCCGCTTTTCAGTATGGACGACAAGGAGATTAAGAAAGAGCTCGGGCGAATGGTGAAGGCGATGAAGGACGAGCAGCTCGCGATGGCGCCGCGCGACGCGCGCGACGCGGGGGATATTCACCTGCGGGTGCGCGGCGAGCCGGCGCGACTGGGCGAGAAGATTCCACGCGGCTTTCCAGCGGTTTTGAGTGACGGCGATATGCCGGAGATTGCGGAAGGATCCAGCGGGCGGCTCGCGCTGGCGGAATGGATGACAAGGCTGGAGAACGCCTTGCTCGACCGGGTGATGGCGAACCGGGTCTGGTATCACTTGTTCCGGCGCGGGATCGTGGCAACGGTGGACAATTTCGGGGAGATCGGGAAGCGGCCGACGCATCCGGAACTGCTGGATTATCTTGCCGGAGAGTTTCGCGCGAGCGGCGGATCGGTAAAGGCGCTGGTGCGGGAGCTGGTGATGAGCCGGGCGTATCGATTGAGCACGCACGGAGGGGACGCGCTGGCGGCGGCCGATCCGCAGAACACATGGTTCGGGCGGCAGGAGCGGCGGCGGCTCACCGCGGAAGAGATCCGCGACAGTTTGCTGCTGTTGGCGGCGCGGCTGGACCGGAGACGAGGCGAGGCCACGGCGAGCGCGCTGGGCGGGGACGATCTCGACGAGCCGATGCATTTTGCGGAGGAGACATTGCGCACGGTGTATTTGCCGATAGCGCGAAATAACCTCGCGGCGGAGTTGGAATTGTTCGATGCGGCGAACCCGGACCTGGTGACAGGGAGCCGGCCGATGACCTCGGTGCCGACGCAGAGTTTGTACCTGTTAAACAACGAGTTCATGGCGGAGCAAGCGCGCACGATTGGGGCGGCGGCGGCATCCTCGGCCCGGGGGTCGGCGCTGGCGGCGGTCGATTCCTTGTTCGCGCGGGTGCTGCTTCGAATTCCGCAGGAGGAGGAGGCTTATCGCGCGGCGGATTTTCTTGTCGACGTGAGCGGCGGCGCGGACGGGGAAAACGAAGAAGCCCTGGAGAAAGCGTGCGGGGAACTGGCGCACGTATTGCTGGCGTCGGCAGAGTTTTTATTTATCGATTGAGAAGGGATCCACGGCATGCGCACGGAGAATTACAATTTGATGGGATTGGATGCGGGGGCGATATCGCGGCGGCGCGCCCTGCAGGGGTTTGCATGCGGATTCGGTTCTCTGGCACTTTCCGGTTTGTCGGCGCAGGCGGCAATGTCCGGGACGGGACATCACCCGGCGCGGGCCAAGCGCGTCATTTTCCTCTTCATGCACGGCGGGCCCTCGCACGTCGACACGTTCGATTACAAGCCCGAGCTGACGAAGCGGGACGGGGAGCGGCTGCCCTTTGCGCCGGCGAAGAACCTCGATCCGACGGCGACGCGCCAGGCAAAGCTGATGGGATCTCCCTGGAAATTCCGGCAGCACGGTGAGTCGGGGCTCTGGATCAGCGAGTTGTTTCCCGAGGTGGCGCGGAGGTGCGCGGACGACCTGTGCGTGATTCGTTCGATGCAGAGCCGGGGCCAATCCCACGGACAAGCCGTATGCATGCTGCACACGGGGGCGGACAACTTCGTGCGACCGTCGGTGGGGGCCTGGGTTTCCTACGGGCTGGGGACAGAGAATTCGGATTTGCCGGGGTTCGTTTCCATCAGCCCCTCGGCGACTCACGGCGGGCCGCGGAATTACGGGGCCGCCTTTTTGCCGGCGGCGCACCAGGCGACGACGGTCGGGCGGAATGGAAAGCTGGGGGAAGACGCGTCGTTCCGGTATTTAAAATCGGAATCGGGGCGAACTTTGCAGGAGAGCAAGATTGAATTTCTGCGAAAGTTCAACGGGGATCATTTCGCGCGGACCAAGCACGCGCCGGTGGAGGCGATGATCAACTCGATGGAGTTGGCATTCCGGATGCAGGGGGCGGCGCCACCGGTGATGGACATCGCGGATGAGCCCGCGCACATCCAGGAGTTGTATGGGATTGGGGAGGAAGCGACTGACAATTACGGGAGGCAGTGTTTGCTGGCGCGCCGATTTGCGGAAGCAGGCGTGCGTTACATCCAGGTCTCGACGCCGAACGTGTGGGACCAACACGGAAATTTGAAGAAGGGTCACGAGAAGAACAGCCTGGCGGTGGACAAGCCGATCGCGGGGCTGTTGACGGACCTGAAGCAACGCGGGTTGCTGGAGGACACACTGGTGGTGTGGGGTGGCGAGTTCGGCCGCACGCCGATCGTGCAGGGGGCAAATGGACGCGATCACAATCCGCAGGGCTTCTCCATGTGGCTTGCGGGTGGCGGGACAAAGGGCGGGTGTGCCCACGGCGAGACGGACGAGTTCGGGTATTACGCCGTGAAGGACAAGGTGCACATGCACGATTTGCACGCCACGATATTGCATTTACTGGGGATTGATCATGAAAAGCTCACTTACCGGTATGCGGGCAGAGACTTTCGGTTGACGGACGTTTACGGGAATGTGGCGCGGGAGGTCATGGGGTGAAGAGAAGCCGGCTGCGCCGGCGAAGATGGAAGATGGAAGATGGAAGATGGGAGACCTGTCCTCCGAAGCCTCGGCGAAGGAGGATGGGAGATGGGGAGGTGCCTGGCAGAGCTGTGCTTCGCCGTGCCAAGTTAAAGGTGGAAAGGTAAAAGGTTTCCGGAGACCTACCGAAGGATTTGATGGAGCGAGTGCTATCTGTCGCCCCTGCCGGGGCTCGTGTCTTTCTTGTTTTAACCCCCGGGCTTTCGCCCGGGGCTGGATTCTGGCGCCCCTCTGGGGCTTATGCATGGCGACGATCCAGATACTTTGGGCCGGTCTTGCGAAAGCCCCGCAGGGGCGTAAGATAAGAGCCCCGGGCATGAGCCCGGGGTATCCCATACAATAAACTAGGAGCCCCGGCAGGGGCGAAAGAGGAGCGGAATCTTTTTGAAAGCGTGGCTGGTTGCGCCCTTTACGATTCCCGGAGATGGTTTTAACCTGATTAACGATGAGCACTGACGATGAAACAATGCACTTGGCCCGCAAGTTGAAGCGGGAGATCGACGAACTGCTGCTCCAGCTTTCCCTGGGGAAATCGGAGGCGGCGGATTTCGTGGAGGAACAGAAGGGTAAGTTCCGGTCCGTGGTTGACGAGATGAAAGAAAAAGTGGCCGCCTCGGAAAGCGCGGGCGCGCAGGCCGGAGAGGAACGCATCCAGGCCCTGAAACAGCGGCTTGACGAATTGAAATTGCAGCTGGCGCTGGGCCGTATGGAGACGCGTGATGCTTACGAGGAACAAGCCGGCAAGATCGGCGACGCCATCAGCTCCGTGCGCGCGGAACTCAAGCCGATGGAAGAAAAAATTCCGGAGTCTTTGCAGGGCGCCAAGCAGTCGTTCGAGGCAGGCGCCGAGAGTTTCAAGACCAAGCTGGAGACGTTCGCCCTGAATCTTGGGTCCGGAAAAGCTCTCGCGGAGGACGAGCTTAAAGCAAAGAAAGAGGACTTGAAGAAAGAGCTGGAGAGTTTATCCGGCAAATTGGTGGATGCAGCGGACGTCGCCGAGGAAGGCGCGCGCAAGCTTGGGCAGGATGTCCTCGATACCTTCTCCGAAATCCGGAAGAAATTGCGGAGCTGAAACTGTCTCAGGGCAGGAAGAAGAGCAGTTTTTTCCAGAAGGGCTTTTTCTGGTAAACGAACTCCGCGCGTAAGTTGTAAGCGTTGACGCCCTCTCCGCTGCCGATGAGGCTGCTCACGGGCAGCTCCCAGCTGGCGACTTTGTCTCCTTTGCTGAGGGTGCCATTACTGTTGACAATCTTTGGAGCACGCAGGGTGACATGAATATTCTTGCCGGCGAGACGCCGGTTAATGGCATCCCGGCTGGACCCCAGATCGAGTTTTGCAGTGGGAAGGTAACCGAAGAGAAGTGGCGCGGCGGCGGCTGCATTTACTTTGGCAGGCGAGATTGCCTGCGTGAATCCCGCGGTCTTCTCGTTGAGCGCCGCCAGCGTGATCTCCATTCCGGGCGCGGGACCACTGATGTTTCCCGCAAGTTGTGAGGCGACGTCGGGCAAATTGCGGAAATCATCCAGCTGGATCTCCCAGATGTAATGCCGTGTCAATCCTTCCTTTTCCTCGGTGTATTCTGCGCGCGTGATACCGGGTTTCTTGCGAAGTTGTTTCGCCAGTTTCTCAGCTTCGCGAAAAGGTTCTCGTGAACCTCCGGCTTCACGGGCCAGGGCAGCCATCGGTTCGGAGACGATGACCTCGAGGTTGAGAGTCGTCTCACCGCCGGGCTTGACCGTGATGTCCTCATAAGCTTCGAAACATCCCGTCAAACAAACCGGGATGAGAAGGGCGGTGATGGAGCGGAGCAATTTCAAGGCTGTCTCCGGGGGGTTGATTCTGATCTCAGCCGATACAAGATCCGCCGAGATTGGCTTGTTCCGGGGATCCGTGGATGGAAGAACCCGCCACGGCCGGTGGAGTGAATGGGGTGTCAGGTTAGGTAAGGACCGGCGCTCTGTCGACAGGAAATTGGCGCTGGACCGTTCACTGAAGATGGCGGTCAGGGGCCTCCCGCGTGGCCCGAGGCGCGCGGATCACTGGCCGCTTCGAATCCGCCTCCCGGGAGGGTCGCGATGGCCTGGCTGGTGCCGAAGGGTCCGACCGTTTTGAGGCGGTGGCCGCGGGCGGCAAGATCTTCATGGATGGCGGTTGGCAGGTCGCGCTCGATGCGGACTTCATCCGGGGACCACTGGTGGTGGTAACGCGAGCCCGAGAGCACTGAAGACAGGGGGACCTCCAGGTCAAAACGGTGCACAATGGCCCGCACCGCTTGGGTGATGATGGTGGGTCCACCGGCGGCGCCGACGGAAAAGACGGGCGCGCCGTCCTCGAGGACGATGGTCGGGCTCATGCTGGAGAGGGGACGTTTGCCCGGAGCGACGGCGTTGGCTTCGGCCCCGATCAAGCCGAAGGCATTGGGCACGCCCGGCTGGATGGAGAAGTCATCCATCTGGTTATTGAGGACGACGCCGGTGCCGGGGACGAGCACCTTGGAACCGAAAGCGGTGTTCACCGTTGCGGTGCACGCGACCCAGAAGCCCTCGGCATCGGCGGTGGCAAAGTGGGTGGTATGTTTATCGAAGAGATCTTTCGCGGCGCGGGGCGGGGTGCCGTGCGAGGAAATCTTCTCCGCTTTCTCGAGATCGATCCGGGAGGCAAGATCTGCGGCGTAAGTCTTGTCGATAAGTCCCCGCGGGACATTCGCGTGATCCGGATCACCCAGCCAGTGCGCCCGATCGGCGAACGCAAGCTTCATGGACTCGATGAGGAGATGCGTGCGATTGGCTTCGTGGTGTCGGGGTATCTCGAAGTTCTCGAGGATATTGAGAATTTGCGCAACGTGGACGCCGCCGGAACTGGGCGGGGGAAACCCGAGGACGGTGCGGCCGCGGTAAGTGCTGCGCACGGGTTCGCGGATTTTCATGCGATAATTCGCGAAATCTTCTTCGGTGATGAGGCCGCCGTGCTCCGCCATCCAGCCGGCGGTTTTTTTTGCGACGAAACCCCGATAGAAATGGTCGAGACCGGCTGCGGCGATGTTGCGATAGGTATGCGCGAGATCACTCTGAATCAGAATATCGCCTTCTTC
>JAHEJT010000280.1 GCA_024638765.1 Verrucomicrobiales bacterium | reverse complement strand
CTTCATGGCCATCAAAGCGGTTCAAGCCGTCCTCGGTGCCGAACCACATGTAGCCGGTCCGGTCCTGGTGAATGCAATAGACGTGGGGATCGGAAAGGCCGTCCTGGACCGAGAGGTGCTGAAATTGTAATGGGAGCCCGGGACGGCCGCCGTCGTCCTCGGTTGCCGCGGATGCCGGGCCGGGCGACGAGAGCGCGGCGCACGCCAGCACGAGCGCGAGCAAGACGAGCCGGCCGAAGGGTCCGGTGCCTTCGAGTTTCTGTAGTCGCGCTTTCCGATGGGGGATCATCCGGTGATTGTGGGGGCCCGCGGAGCAGCTCTGTTCCGCGAATCTCCATTAGCCGATTCATCACAGCGTATTTCCGCTTCCTGGAAAATGCGAGCGGGAGATTGATGAGACTTCCGCAAGTCTCCAGCAGCCAGGAAGGCCCGCGGCGACGAGGATCCTGGGCTTGATGCCATCTACTTCTGCAGAGTAACCACTTGAAACGCTGCGCCATTCGAAGGCCGCAAGGGTATCCGGGCTCACATCGATGCCTCGTGCGCTGCCTCCATATATTTGACAAGCTCTTTCGCCCAAGCGGAGAACGCTTTCTGCACGTGACCCCACTTGCTCAACCCCTCGACGATTTCAAGTTTACTCCCCGTATTCTTGTCTATCCCGGCGAAGATCTGTTCCCCGGTGACGGAGTCGAGGAGTTCCACCTGTGCGGTTGCGTACCCGCCGCCAAACCCGGAGCCGGTCGCCAACTGCGCCGCGCTGGACGCGTAGGTGACGAAAGGCGCGTAACCGACCGCGTGCCAGAAGGGGTCACCGGCCTGGATGTCCACCACCGCGGCGCGCAGCCGGAGAGTCCCCGGACCAGGCGTGGAGCTGATCGCGTAATGCTTGCCGATTTCGGTGTGGAGTGCGGACCGGAACTCGTTCTCGAGATTTCGGAGATCCGCCGCCGACACCTTTCCGGCATTCTTTCCGGTTGGATGAAACACCCGAACCTCGTCGATGATGACTTTGTCGTAGAATTGCAGTTTCGCGGCGTTCCTGTCGTTGACGATGGCGTCATCGAGGTCGGATTTCTTTCGCATTCCCGCGTAGCTGGTCAGGAAATCCTTGCGTTCGGGGTTCACGGTGGCGCACCCGGTGAAGAAAACGGAGGTCATGGCCACCGCGAGGAAGGCGGTGAACAGTTTTGTAAGGCAGAGAGGAAGTCGGTTCATGATACGCTTTGGTTCAGGCTTCATGATGGTGAAGGATAAACGAGCGGTTCATCGAATCCGCGCGGTGTGGAATTTGCCGTCGGCGCGAATCAGCACCTCGCGGCGGCCGGCAGTGTTTCGTGGGTAAACGAGTGCGCCATGGGTGTCGTGGAATCGCACGACTGCGGTCGGGGACCGGCCCGGCTCGACCCGCACCGAGACAAAGCCGCCCTGCTCGACCTCATCACGCCAGTATAGCGTGTCGTCGGTCTCCGGAGTCGGCACGCCAAGCATGCGCAAGCCGGTGCGGGCGTGGTAATCGGAGGTGGATCCGCAGCAGAACTCCTGGATCCGCGGGTTGTCCCGGCTGGGCCAGGCGGAGTGGTATTTCCAGTGGCGATCGCCGACCAGGAAAATAAGGTTGGGCACGCCAGCGAAGACCTTGTCCAGCAGTCGCGCGCGTTCGCGGCGCCAAGTGGGATTGGTGAGGTTATCGATGCGCGGCGGCCGGAACATATTCGCGACGCCGAGGGCTTTCTTTTCCTCCGGCGTCGGTTCCGGAGGGCGGTCGGGTCCGATGATCGGCACGGCGCACAGGATCATTTTGAAGGTGGCATCCGATTCACGGAGGGTGCGGCTGAGCCAATCGATCTGTTCGTCACCGAGCATGGTTTTCTTCGGGTCATCGGGATCCATGGTGTTGGGCGACCGGTAATCGCGGGTTTCGAGGATCCAAATCTGAAGGTCTTTGCCCCAACGCACGGTGCGGTAGGTCTTTCCCTTATTGATGCTGAGAGGAGCCTCTAGTGAGAGAGGCGTCTGTTCGTGAAAAATGCGCCGTCCCTGCGCATAGCTGAGGGTGCCGTGGCGCTGCCCGGGCCAGCAATCGTTCATGAGCGTGTCGTGATCGTCTTTGATGAAATAGATCGGGACCTTCCGGCAAAATTCCCTGTTCGCTCGCAGAGAAAACATGCGCTGCCACCAAACGCGCGCCATTCGCGTCGACGTGGCGGAGATGCCTTGGTGGTCGTAATAGACGACGTCGCCGGTGTGCACGAGGAAGTCGGGTTCGAGCACCGCCATTACCGGGTAAATGCGGTGCCCTAGGATGGACTGGCTGACTCTGAGCGCTTCATCGGGGTCTGTGATCCGGAGCAGGTGCTCACTGGCATCGCTGACGCCCGCGAATTCTTCCCCGCGCAGGTCGACGTTTCGATAGGCCTGGCCGGTGACGACGGTGAAGAAGACCGGTCTTTCGGCTTCGGAGGCGGGAGCGGTGCGAAAGCTCGCGTCGATCGTCGAGGCGGGGACGCTCCGGTTGTTGGTGTACATGTTACTGACGACTTCGTATTTGGTGTCCGGCCGCAGGTTGTCGAGCTTGATGTGACGCGTGTAATCGCGCCTGTCGCGCATGTCGTAGCGCTCCGTGGTGACCGCCGGTCCCGGCGGGTCGACGGGCCGGTAAGTCACCTGGACCTCGCCGTCCACGCCGCGCACGGCGCCGAGCTGCACGATCCGGTCGCGCTCCTTTTTGGAAAGCCGGCGTCCTTCGTCGGTTTGCGAGATCACCATTGAGCCGCCCTCGCCTGCCGGACCCAGGACGTCGTCCCAATCGCTCCCGAGCTTGAATTGGCGCCGCGTGTCTTCCAACCAGGCGTCTATCTCCGAGAGAGAGACGCCCGGCCGGTCTCCGTAAGTGGCGCGCGTCCAGACCACGGCCGAGGTGGATGTCACTTCTCCGATTTTGAGCCCGGTTGCCTGGTGCGGGCCGTCGGTTTGTTCCTGCAGGCTCTGGCACGCGCCGAGGGTCGCACACAGTGTGAGGATTCCGAACTGCTTTAGTTGCCCGGTCGCAATGAAAGTTTGTTTCAAGAAGCTTATCGGCGGTGGCACAGGTTTATCGATCGGGATCGCAAGATACGACACACTGGAGGGGTGGAAGTGAATCGAGCCGCCGGGACTATCATTGATCCCGACGATCGGATTCTGCCAGAACAACCGCATTCCGAGCAACTCGCAGAGTTTCTTGCTGGAGGCCGGGGAATTTACTAGGGGAACGATGGTGTCAGATGCCTTTTTGAAAGCGGGAGGTTCGTATTTCGCCATCGCTTTTCGGGAACGCCGGTGAGAATCCGGCCGCGGCTTCCCGAGGGCGGTTCGGTGCCGGGGAAGGCGGCGACAGCATGCTCGACTTCCCCGCGATCGAGGCGCCGATGGCGAAGGACAGCCCGGGCCGGGTCAGCCTCCAGAGGAAAAGACTCGCGAATGAGCTTTCCGATCGCCCTTCCTTACGGCTTGATTTGGATCGAGTCGGCGAACTTCTCGATGTCCGCCATGCCGGCGTCCTTCATGACGATGCCGTTTGCCACGTAAAGCCTTCCGTTGTGGACAAAGAAGAGCGCGAGCCCATGAAATCCCCGGTGGGCGGGGTCCGAGTGGTGCACCATGTCATAGCGGAGCAGCTTGCAGCCGACGCCGCTGACCGTCATGTCTTCGAAGGACTTTTCTTTCCCCATGGCCTGGGAGAGGACCTTCCCCTTCGCGCTATCGATGACGCCCTTTTCGCCGGCGAACTTGAGGGCGACCGCGGGAAGGCCCGTGCCGGCGAGGTCGAACAGGACGTCGCCGGTTTCATAGGCTAACACCCTGGTGGTGATCTTGCCGGCAAGAGTGCGGGTGACCTGGGTACTCTCCTCGACTTCGCCCGGCACGAGCGCGGAGACTTTTCCGTCCTCGCTGGTGATGCGCGCCCAGCTGTCGGCGGCGTGCAGGCCGGCTGCGGCGCAGGCGAAAAGAAGCGGCGCGATAGTGCAGCGGAGCGTGCGGGTGGCGAGGGGCGTGAACTTGGTCTTGTGGTGCATGGTATCTTTGGGTTCAGGGTTCAGGTGGCCGCCGGATTTCGAGGACCTCGGCGAGGACGGCACCGCGGCTTCCGGAGGGGGGCTTGAGATCGAGGTAGGCAGCGAGTGTTGGCGCGACGTCGATGGTGTGGACTTCGCGATGAATACGTTGCGGCGCGAGACCCGCGCCCGCAAAGATGAGCGGCA
>JAHEJT010000117.1 GCA_024638765.1 Verrucomicrobiales bacterium | reverse complement strand
GCCCGCCGCCATCACATCCGGCGCGACGGTCTCGATTTCATCATTCATCGCCGGAAGATTACGCATGAATCCTCTTAAATGCCGCTCCGAAATTCGCCCCTTTCCAACGCCGCCCGGAGTTCAGGCAGAACGTGAGAGGGAGAGACTACCGGCCACCCGCGCCGGGAAAACGAAAAGGCCACCCCTTCTTGCGTGACGGTTGCCGAAAACACACAATCAGCGCACCCCGGGAGGTCTTTCTCTCCACATTCGCATCTCCATTCGCAATCGGAGATCGTAATCTCACCGGACCGTCTCATATGGGCAAAAGCAGCACCAGGATTCGCAATCTCCACCTTGTTCTCGGCGACCAGCTCGACCGCGACTCGGCCGTCTTTGACGGCTTCGACGACGGGCGGGACGCCGTCTGGATGGCGGAAGCCGCCGGGGAAGCGACTCATGTGTGGTGCCACAAGCTGCGCATCGCTTTCTTTCTCTCCGCCATGCGTCATTTCCGGGATGAACTGGAGGACAAAGGCCTCCCCGTGTTCTACAACGAACTCACCCATCGGAGTTCCGACGACCGCGGAAAGAATTTTGCGGACATCCTCGAGAAAGACGTGCGCAACCTGCGGCCGGAAAAGCTGGTCGTCGTCCAGCCGGGCGATCACCGCGTCCAGGAAATGCTGGAGAAAGCCGCGAAATCCCTCGATCTCGAACTCGAGATTCGCGAGGACTCCCATTTCTACGACACCATCGACGGGTTCCGGGAGTGGGCGGGGGGAAAGAAGTCGCTCGTGCTGGAAACCTACTACCGCCAGATGCGGAAGAAGCACGAAGTGCTCTTGAACAAGGACGGAACTCCGTCGGGCGGCGAATGGAACTTCGACAGCGAAAACCGCGAGACCTTCGGAAAGGACGGCCCTCCCGGCGATATCAAGGCACCACGCCGCTTTTCACCGGACAAAATCACGAAGGACGTCATCGAACTGGTGGAAAAGCGCTTCGCACATCACCCTGGCACGCCGGAGCACTTCGACCTTCCCGTCACTCGCGCGGATGCGCTCAAATGGCTCCGCGAGTTCATCGAGCGCCGCCTGGCCGACTTCGGCAAATACCAGGACGCCATGTGGACCGATGAACATTTTCTGTTCCACTCGCGCCTCTCGTGTCTGCTCAACGTCAAGCTGCTCAACCCGCGCGAATGCGTCGCGAAAGCCGTGGAGGCCTACCGCGAGAAAAAAGCCCCCATCAACAGCGTGGAGGGTTTCGTCCGCCAGCTCCTCGGGTGGCGCGAATTCATCCGCGGAGTCTACTGGCTCAACATGCCCGGCTACCTGGACAAGAACTATTTCGGCGCCGAAGCGGAACTCCCGGCGTTCTACTGGGACGGCGACACCGACATGGAATGCCTCCGCGACGCCATGCATAACGTCCTCAATCACGGTTACGCGCATCACATCCAGCGCCTCATGGTCCTCGGTCTTTTCGCCCAGCTTTACGGGGCGGATCCGCGCAAGTTTCATGATTGGCACATGGCCATGTACCTCGACGCCGTCGACTGGGTCTCCGCGCCGAACACGATCGGCATGAGCCAGTTCGCCGACGGCGGCATCGTCGGCACCAAGCCTTACTGCGCCTCGGGAAATTACATCAGCAAGATGTCGAACTACTGCAAGAACTGCCGATACAATCCCAAAGAATCGACCGGCGAAGACGCCTGCCCGGTCACGACCTTTTACTGGGATTTCCTGGGCCGCAATTACGACAAGATCGCGGACAACCGGCGCATGCTCTTCCAGGTGAAGAATTACGAAAAGAAGAACGGCGACGATTTGGACGCAATCTCGAAACGCGCCGACGAGCTGCGCAAAGCTTTCAATTAGCACGCAGCGATCTCGCGCACAAACGATCCGAGCGGCAAACTCACCGTCCGCTCACGCCATGCCATCGCAAGATATTCCTTTTCATGAAGGTCGCGTCGAAGTTCTCGACGACAGGCTCGGCCGCCTCGCCTCTGGCTCCGCGTCGATTTTGTCTTGCGCACAGGCCGAATTCCACGGCCCGCGCCCATACCAAAAAACTTCCTTTAGCCCAGTGATGAGAAAGTATATGACCGATCCATGCAAAGCTTGGCGATCTCCTTACAGGCGTTGGTTGCGGCATCGATTTTTTTCGTGTGGGTCGTTCGCTATGACAACATCATCGAGGAATTCAAGCATTACCGGTATCCAGATTGGCTGAGGGACTTGGTCGGTGTATTGAAGATGACCTTTTCACTGCTTCTGTTGATCGGGATCGAGCACGGGCGCTTTGCGGTGGCGGGCAGTATCGGCATCGCCGTTCTGATGGCGGCTGCCGTGGTGACTCATATCCGCGTAAAAAACCCGTTGCCAAAGATCCTCCCGAGTCTGACGCTGCTGGTTTTTTCAACGGCCATCGCCTGGATCAATCTCCGGATGTTGAAAGTGTAACGCGGGCCATATGCGCGCTTGCGACCACCTCATCACCGCCGCAATAGAGCTTCGCCAAGCAGTCTCTCTACTAACATTCCCCCCACCCATCACCCACGTCCACAACCCGTTGGACTACGCATGGAAGTCCCACAAGCTCTATCTGATAAAATATGGCGACTGCCCGGAAGAAGGCGTTAGCCCTTCGAAGCCTTGGCGAAGATGGAAACATTGCCAAGCTCATTCCCCTCGAGCGGCAGCGCCGCGGCCTCAGCTTCGCCGAGATGGCCGCACAGATTGAACCCCCTCCAACCCAGGGCCGGTGGCTACGGTCAAGGGATGGGCTGTCTTCGCCTCTGAGGGACGAGCCCTCAGGCTCAGACTCGAATTAGAAAAAGCAATTTTCTATCAGTCCACCTGTGTCACGATATTTTCTTGCTTGTCATTAAGCGTCGGGTCAGGCCACAACCGCCGCGTTGTAAGCTCCAGGATTCGTGCTCATCTCAACCCATGGCTGAAGCCGACCGAAAACCATCGTCCAAGCTCACCCGAAGCATCGCCCGGTTCGGCATCACGGTCGTCCTGCTTGCCGTGCTCGGGGCGCTCCTCGTCCTCCTCGCGGGTCACTGGAGTATCCCGGAGCCCGCGGGGGTCGCCTTCGTCATTCTCACCCTGGCGGCCGCACTCTGGATTTCGGAAGCGGTGCCGCTCTTCGTCACCAGTTTTCTCATTCTCTTCCTCAGCACGGTCTGGCTGGCGCCGGTCATGGCGGAGAGAGCTCTTCCGGTCGAGAAGGGTATGTTCCTCGCGCCGTTTTTCTCCGATATTATCCTGCTCTTCCTGGGCGGCTTCGTGCTGTCCGCCGCGCTGCACAAATACCGCCTCGACGAGCAGATGGCGCGCTTTATCATTCGCAAGTCGGGCGATTCCCTGCCGCGGCTCGTTCTCGGCATCATGGCGATCACCGCCTTTCTCTCCATGTGGCTGAGCAACACTGCCACTGCCGCCATGATGCTGGCCCTGGTCCTGCCCATCGTGAAAGAAATGCCGGAAGGCGCGGCCGCGCGGAAAGCGATTATCCTGGCGGTGCCCTTCGCCGCCAACGCCGGCGGACTGGGCACACCGATCGGGAGCCCGCCTAACGCTATTGCCATGCAATACCTGCGCGATCTCGGGATCGCACCGACCTTCGGGATGTGGATGCGGGTCGGCATTCCCGGCGCCATCGTGATGGTATTGCTCGCCTGGGTGATCCTCATCGTGCTGTTCAAGGCCCGGGGCAAACTCGGTTCCATCGAGTGCGAGCGCCTCAGCCTCTCCTACACGCCCGGGATCGGTCTCGTCATCGTGGGAACCCTTGTCACCGTCGTGGGCTGGACCACGGGCGGGTATCACGGCTTTTCCTCCGGCACCGTCGCCTTGATTCCGCTGATCCTCTTCTTCGGGACGGGCATTCTCAACGTGCGCGACCTCCGTGCGATGTCGTGGGATGTGCTCCTCGTCATGGGCGGAGGACTGTGCCTGGGCACGGCTATTGGGGCGAGTGGCCTCGCCGGCTGGGTCGTGGAAAAACTTCCCGCGGACGCGCTGAGCTTGTCCGCGGTCATGGTGGTCTTCGGCGTCCTCGCCTGCGTCATGTCGTCGGTCATGAGTAACACCGCCACCGCCAACCTCATTATGCCCATTATTCTCGGCATGAGTATCGAGCCGCTTTCCCCCGTCATTCTTGGCGTCGCGTTCTCCTGCTCGCTGGCGATGGCGCTGCCCATTTCCACTCCGCCCAACGCGATGGCCTTTTCTTCCGGCGAGATCAAGGTGGTCGACCTCTTCAGGCCCGGGATCATTATTACCATCGTCGGGGTTGTCCTCACCTTCACGCTTGGGTATTGGTGGTGGGGTTTCGTCGGTTTTTTCTGACACACCCAAACCCCCACACATGGAAGTCCATCGCCAAACCTGCCAGGATTGCGGCTCGATCGATGTGCGCAATATTCTCGTGCGCGAGGAAGGCCGCGCCCAGATGGTGTTCGTCCGCTGCGCGAAATGCGGCGACCTGGTGGCGCGATACCGCCTTCGCGATTACTACCACCACGGGAAAGACGTCGAGTCCTTCCTGCGCTCGCACGGCGCCGAAGCCTCCGACAGCGGGCGCAGCCATCTCGATGAATTCGGCCGCATCCAGGATGAGGCGCAGGAGGGCTATGAGCAGGCGCTCAACTACTTGCGCGAAAAGGGAAAGGAGATCTGAGGGGAGCGTTGCCCGCGCCGATTGCAAGAGTCAGGCCTTGGCGGATTCAAATTCGGGGTGGTGCTCCTCCACGCAATCTGGGCAGATGCCGCGACTGAACCCCCTCCAACCCAGGGCCGGTGGCGACGGTGAAGGGACGGGCTAAAAAAGCGATTTCCTCAGTTAAATCGCCCGGCAATGGTTTACGGGCCCGGGGACGTCCACATGAGAAAGCTGTTCACCGCGATCGCTTCCGGAAAGTTCATCATGATCGGATCCGGCAAAGTGTTGGCCCATCTCGGCTACATCGATGATCAGGTAGATTCTCTCATCTTGTGCGGCGTCATGCCGAGAGCCAACGTCCATTTGCAGGCATTCAACATCGCCTCTGCCCGGCACGTCACGCTCAACGAGCTGTGCTCGTGAATCGCGGAGGCGGCGGGCGTCGAGCTTCAAAAATTCAAAATCCCGGTGCGCCCGGTGTGGCTGGCCGGGCTTCTCTGTGAAACCGTTTGCCGCCCCTTGCGCATCAAGCCACCGCTCTTTCGACGCCGGATGGGATTTTTCACCCACAATCGTGCCTTC
The DNA here is from genome assembly GCA_024638765.1 of Verrucomicrobiales bacterium. Lineage (GTDB taxonomy): Bacteria > Verrucomicrobiota > Verrucomicrobiia > Verrucomicrobiales > DEV007 > JAHEJT01. The sequence continues at coordinate 10,621 of JAHEJT010000117.1, read as the reverse complement.
GATCTGACTAAGGCCCGGCAAAGGCTCAGTTATCATCCCAAGGTGGATGACAAGGAAGGAATACGGCGCACGCTTGAATGGTATCGAGACAAAAGCATGCTTTAGCTCGGCGCTTACATCTTGGCAGTCAGTGCAGAGGAATCGACGCGGCACGCCACCGTGCATTCGAATGCCGATGCCGATCGCCGCGGTGAAGGAACGCCCCGGGGACCGGTCAGCCATCACGACCGACGTTTCGGGGCACCCGAGGGGGAGCAGAAAACCCGAAAGTCGGCGTTGGTTCAGGGGGACAAGGGGACAAAATCACGATTTCCGGCGAAAATTAGATGCTTTACAATTACTAGAATGCAGCGGATATTACAGCGCAAATTAAAAACGCGCCGCACCGCCGCTCGCTCACAATCCCTCTTTCTCCGTAAACTCGCTACCGCGCCTGGTCACGGCCGGAGCCCGCTCGGGAAGAACCTTGGGTGCGCCGTGGAGCTGGTGCGCTCCCGGCCTCTCGACACAGATCCAGCACAGCTTGAGATTTTAAACCCCCGATCCATCGTTCGGAGTCGTGCCCATCCGGCTCCTGCGCCCGAAGACCGAACCCCAGCGCGGGCAAAGGATAGCGTGCCTGGAAACACGCAGCACAAACATGAACACGCACACACCACGACGCAGACGGACCCTCAGATACCCCCTCTTCTCACCGTTGGCTTTCTTTGCCGGCGCAGTCATCCTTGCCGCGGGAGTGGCTTCCGCTGAGCAGCGATCCATCGGGCGAGGGCCTTCCGGCACCTTCGAGTCGGTCGAGAAGATGATTGATCCCGGCGAAGGGCAGGCCAGCGCGGCGGAGGATACCTATGGTCCGGACGGCTCTATCGATGTTCCATTAGGAGGAAGCAATACGCCGGCGATCGCCATCAATCCCACCGATAGACAGAACACCGCAATCGGTTTCTTTTCCGAAATACGCGTTTCATCGGACGGCGGCATGACCTTTCAACCTCCTGTTGCCGCGACCGCCTTTCCCGGCAGCGACGAGGACGGTGATGGACTCGACGGAGAAGATCCCGTGGAAGCGGGAGTCGACAACGATAACGACGGTGCCGTGGACGAAGACCCCCTGGATCTGGTGGACAATGACAATGACGGCTTAATTGACGAAGATCCGGCCGTCGACGTGGACAATGACGGGGATGGGCAGCTCAACGAGGATCCTGACTTCCAGGAAATCGCCGGCCACCCCGTGGTGGCCTTCGACAGTGAAGGCCGTCTCTTCTGGACTTATCTTGTCAGCGCCAACGTGCGCTTTGATTCCGGTGGGGACGGGACCCTCGATTCCCGGAGCACCCTTGGGGTCGATGTTGCCCTCGCGCAAGCGGATCCGGGCACTGGCGCCATCCAGGCGGGATATCCGGTCAACATCACGGGATCGGTGGAAGTGAATTTTCCTGCGGTCGAGGGAAACCTGAACGATAAAGAATGGATGGCAGTTGACCGCTTCCCGGGCAGCCCCTTCAAGGACCGCATCTACGTGGTCTGGACGCAATTTCTTGAGGGGGGCGCCACGGCCATCCGCACCTCGCATTCCATTGATCAGGGACGAACGTGGTCCCGTCCCCTGACCCTGTCTGCGGCGGGGGAAGGTTTCGTCTGGCCAAGCCATAACGCGGTGGCGGCTGACGGCGATGTTTACGTGACTTACCATTGCCAGCCGGGCCAGGGGATTTGCGGAGTCCCGGACGGAACGGGTCAGGTGAAGGTGCTTCGCTCCGCCGACGGGGGACTTTCATATTTATCCAAGACGATCGCGTTCGGATCGGGTAAAGCCGACATCACGTTCAACGTGCAGGTGGCGCCCAGGAGCCTGCACAAGAGCGCGTCCTGGACGCAGGGTTCGGCGCAACCGTGGGTCTTGCCCGACCCCCTGAACCCAGAGCACGTTTACGTCGTCGCCGCAGACGATCCCACGGATTCGAATCATGGCGCGGGGTTCGACGACATGGACATTTTCATCGCACGATCGACCAGCAAGGGCCTCAGTTGGGACGCGCCCCGCCGTGTCGACGACGGTCCCGAGGGAAGCACACAGTTTTTCCCGGCGGCCGCTATTGACGATGATACGGGGTGCATCGCGGTCACGTATTATGATACCCGCGCCAGAACGACGAACGCGGCGGGGAATTACCTCCTGGACTTCTTTCTTCGCAGCAGCATCGACGGCGGATTGACGTTTGGACCCGAGGTCCGCATCAATGATCTTCCGTTTGATCCGGACTTCGGGGCACCTTGCCGTTTCAATTGCATCGCGGCGGCCGATAGTGATGGTGATGGCCGGGTCGATGAAGACCCCTGTGACGGAGCAGATAACGACGAGGATGGCAAGGTCGACGAAGACCCGGAGGACATTCCCACCTCGAGGATCGGCGAGTACAACGGCGTGGCTGTCAGTCTCGGCGACGCCCAGATGGTCTGGACAGGCAACGATACGGCCGGGCAGCAGATTTTTTTCGACGCAGCAATTACCTGCACCGTAGCGCCGGTAGCCGATGCCGGCCCGGACCAGACGGTGGAATGCACATCGCCTGAAGGAACCGAAGTGGCCCTGGACGGCAGCGGCTCCTCGGCGGCAGACAGCGATACGCTGACCTATTCCTGGACCGGACCGTTCGGCACGGCTGAGGGGCCCACCCCCGTCGTGCTTTTGCCCATGGGGGTGCACGTGATTACGCTGACTGTGGAGGACGGCCTGGGTGGCGCAGACTCCGACACGGTGGAAATCACGGTGGTCGACACCACACCTCCGGAGATCGAGAGCGCCATCGCGGATCCAAGCGTGCTCTGGCCGCCAAACCACAAGATGGTCGATGTCAATCTCGTGCTTTCAGTGACCGACTCCTGTGATCCGTCGCCGCTCTGTGAGATTATTTCCATCAGCAGCAATGAACCGGTGAATGGGACCGGTGACGGCAATACCTCGCCCGATTACCTGATAACCGGGCCGCTGACGGCCCAGCTCAGGGCCGAACGCTCCGGAAGAGGAAACGGTCGGGTTTACACCATGGAGGTGGAGTGCAGCGACGCCTCGGGGAATGTCGCCACCACGACCGTTCCGGTGCTGGTGCCCCATGACCAGGGAAACAATGGCGGTTTGTGGATTCGCCCCGGACTGGTGCACCCGTTTCCGCGCTCGAAGCTGTGCCCGGGCGGCACCAGGTTTGGCTGGGATCGCGGCACCTGGAATCCGCGTTATTGGGCCGTCTGGATCGGGAATGCGCCCGGAACTTATGACGTCTATGCCAACTGGACTTACGGACAGGCCAATGAGATCACGGTGCCCGGTCTTCCGCAGGACGGCAGGACGCTGCATGTGAAGCTGTGGTGCTTTGTCGGGCGCTGGATCGAGGCGGGCAATTACCAGTATGAGGCATGTGGCCTGAAACCGCAGTTGATCACGCCTGCGCCGGAAAGCCACCTGTCCGCGTCGACGGCCACCGTTTCCTGGGACCATGGGACGGCGAATCCCCGTTACTGGGCGATTTGGATTGGCACGAAGCCGAATAGTTACGATGTGTTCGCGAATTGGACTCATGGCGGGGCCTCTTCCATGAATGTGCACGGTCTTCCCAATGACGGCCGCAGGCTCTACGCCACGCTGTGGTCCTGGAACAGGAGCTGGGCTCGCGCCGTGGAGCAGTCCTTTCACGCATCCGATACGGGCCCAAAGATCATCAGCCCGTATCCCGGGGGCGCCTTCCGCACTTCCTCGACGACGATTACGTGGGACGACGGCGGTCTGCACCCTGAGTACTGGGCTATTTGGGTCGGCAGTGCGCCGGGCACTTACGATATCTTTGCTTCATTGGCCTCCGGGGCCAGTAATTCCCTGAGAGTGAGCGGGCTCCCCACGGACGGCAGGAACTGTTATGCCCGCCTTTGGTATTACGCAGGCCACCGCTGGCATCCAGGCCCCACATACCAGTATCGCGCGCCCGGCGGTTGAAGCGGGCGGCGGGGACGCTCCTGCGAATTCATTCCTGGTAGCCAGCGCCCAGCTTTAGGTAAAAGAGTTGCCAAGAGTTCCGTCTCCCCGCGCGATCAATGCCTTCTCGCTCCGCGGACTCTTGAAATAGAGCATTGGAAGTCGTCCATGGCGTCCCTAAAGTGCTTGCAGCATGGGGAGCGACGACACCGGAAAAGGCGGCCGGCTGTTGGTCCTGGCGGGACCGTCCTGCGTCGGCAAGGAACTCATCCATCAGGCGGCTCGCCTCGAGGTTGCCTGCACGAGCATTTTCATGTCCCCGCTCTCCAATAGCGAGATCCGGTTTCTCGCGGGAGAAGAGGGTGTTTCGGTGGAGAAACTGGTCACCGACTTGATGCGGCGGAAACTCTTGCGGCGGATGCGGCGTCAGAAGGGCGAGCTGTCACAAAGAGACCTCGATGAAGTGGAGCGGCGCGCGGGAAGCGCCTGGGCGGAGATTGGCGACGCGCGGCACTTCGACTGGGTGATTCCGAATCACGACGGGGAGGATTGCGAGAATTGGGATGCATTCTATTTTCCGCTGGGGGACGCGCGTCGCGCCTTATTGGCGATGGTGGCGCTGCTACGAGGGGTAGCGCCTCCGGATTGGGTGGAAAAAGGGTGCGACTTTCAATTCTAGCCAGACTCCCGCCTCTTTCTCGAAAGCGCTGAAAACATCGCCCTCCAGGTCACGCGGGCCACACGGAGGGGCAAGTCCTCTTCCCCCGCCCCTCAATCAAGCCGGTTCCCGATCCCCGGATTCCCATCGCTTCCAGCGTTTATGCATCGCGGCAACGAAGTCCGAGGAGGGCTGCCGAAACAACTTGCGCCCGGCTCTGGCCGATCGCTTCTCAAACTCGCGGGCCCGCCTCCCAATGAGCTTTCGTATCTTTTTCCGGTCGTCCTTCGCGAACGGCTTTCTGATTTCGAGCGCGCGGATTTCCCGGTCGAGGATCACAAGGTCATGGTGCCTCCCCAACCACTTTTCCAGTTTGCCCAGCTTCTTGCGCAATCCCCCGAAACCGCCGACGTCGGCAAGCGCCACGAAATAGAGGCGCTCGGTGAGGTAGTGCTGGACCCGCGCGCCGACGAACGGGTCGACCCAGTCCGCGCTTCCGCCGACCGAGCCCGGTACCGCGTCGGTGATCTTTTTCTCCAATTCGCGGGAGAGCTTCTTCTCCAGAAGGGCGACCGCCTTGGAGGCCTTCTTGCGCGCCGCGCTGCCGACCACCGCCGCTTGCTCGGCCGCGATCGCCTTGGCCAACGGGAGTGTTTGGGGGTTGATCCGGTTCGGGTCGATCGAACCGTCGTGGATCACCGAGAGGATCTTCGCCCTGGCGGCCTTCTGCAGTTGGGAGACGATGACCGGCTTGGCGCTCGCGACGGCGGCCGCCGCCTGACTCGTCATCGTGCCGACCACCGAGCTACTGATCGCACTGCTCGTCGAGGGGATGGCGGAGGTGTTCGGAGAGAACTCGAGCCCGCTGCAACGTTCCGGCTAGGGCGAAGTTGAGGCTGTCGAGAACGTCGCCGAAGGAGACGTCGACCGGGGCGACGAAACCGCCGACGCCCATCACGCCCTCCAAGTTGACGGCCCAAAGGGTCAGCGCGAGATCGCCCTCCCATCCTCCAGCTTGTTCGAACTCGTCTGGGAGGATGACGGACTTCGACGAGAGCGGCTCGACAGGTTCACCGCCGCTCGCCGTGTGGACGCAGATCGCGAAGGGCACTGCAACAAGGGCTGCGATGGAGCGGATCACTGGACTCTGGTGTTCGTGTTAATCAGGAGGATGGGTCTCTTCGCTCTCGGGCTGGGGCTATTTCGGGAACGGCAGCTGTACCTCGAAACGGATCGACCACTCGGCGGCCCCGCCAGGGCGCTCGACGTTGTAGTAGGCGTGCAGCCGTTGTCGCCCATCAGGACCACCATCGTGTTGTCCGCGATGCCCAGTTCATCGACTTTCTTCAAGACCTCGCCGAGCATCCCGTCGAGCTTCTGCATCTTCTCGGCGAAGTGACCGCCGTTGCGCGACTCGTTCTGCGGGCCGTCGTTGACGAAGTTGAGGGGCCAGAGCGGCCACTGCGGTGAGACTGAACCCCCTCCAACCCAGGGCCGGTGGCGACGGTGAAGGGACGGGCTAAAAAAGCGATTTTTCCTGCTATCAGTCATTTCGGATGGCGAGCCGTTTCGGGCGTTAAGCCGTTCCCGCAACAAGGTTGAGAAAACGCTTGCACCCACTCAAGATTGGTATATACAATATATACCATGTCCACCGCGAAGATTTTCATGAATGGTCGATCCCAAGCGGTCCGCCTCCCGAAGGAATTTCGTTTTGAGGATGATGAGGTCTCCATCCGCCGCGAGGGCGAGTCCGTGATTCTCGAGCCCATTCGTAAAGACAGCTGGCCAAAAGGCTTCTTCGATGAGGTGCGTATTGCGGACTCCGAGTTTGAGCGTCCGGAACAACCCGCTACGCCACCCGCGCCTGAACTTGCGGGCTCGTGAAGTATCTCCTCGATACGAACACGTGCATCGACCTCCTCCGGGGAAGGGACGATGTGATCGGGAGGCTCGAGCAAGTCGCACCGGATGACTGTGTCCTTTCGATCGTGAGCTACTTCGAGCTCTTGAGCGGCGTCGAGCGATGCGCCGATCCCGATCGCGAACGCGGAAAAGTGGACCGGCTGGCAAATACGATTCACTTCCTTGCGTTCGATCGCGACGCCGCTGAAGCGTCGGCCTGCGTCCGGCACCAGCTCGAAGTGCGCGGAGAAAGGATTGGAGCCTATGACACCCTCATCGCCGGTCATGCCCTCGCGCGCCAATTGATCATCGTAACCGACAACGTCGCGGAATTTGCGAGAGTCGATTCCCTGGTGGTGGAGAATTGGCGATCTACTTCACCTTGAATTCCCGGTCTGTCCGAAAAAAGCGCGAACCTCTTCTAATCGTCTTTAACCCATGCGGATTTCCCAATCTCTCCTCGCCGCCGCCGCGAACCTCCGCGACGCCGTCGATTCCCTCGCCTTCTCCCCACCCGTCACCCACGTCTACAACAAATGCCTGCCCGGCTCGGGCCTCGACTACTTGTCCCGCCGTAGCTCGACTTGTCCTTCGTAGCCCGCAGGGTGGAGAAAGAAGAGCGAAGGAGGACGCCTGGGACTCCCATAGCGCGATAGCGCATTAAGAAAAGCGAAGCGTAACTGCAGAGCGCCGCGTAGCGGGGATAAGCGCACGAGCTCTACCTCACCAAGTTCGGCGACTGCCCGGAAGAAGGCGTTAGCCCTTCGAAGCCTTGGCGAAGAAGGAAACATTGCCAAGCTCATTCCCCTCGAGCGGCAGCGCCGCGGCCTCAGCTTCGCCGAGATGGCCGCACAGATTGAACCCCCTCCAACCCAGGGCCGGTGACTGCGGCGATGGGAGGGGCTGAAAAAGCGATTTCCTGCTATGAGGTTGGGCACTCGTGAATGCCATCATGCCTCGGGCTTCATTTCTCGCGTTCGCAAACGAGCCGCCACTCCCGACCAAGACCCAACACCTCCACGCGTCTCTCCAGATCTTCACGGTCGACCTCGTCCCCGGTAACGGCAAGCATGGCTGCGATATCTCCGAGATGCTTTTCCGCCTTCCCTTCGCGGTAGTATTCCAGCTTCCTCAAGATCACATAGCCGGCCGGCGCAGCCCAGATTTCCGTGTCCTCCACCGGCACTCTCTCCCGATGCTCCATTCCCCACCGGTGCAGGAGATCGCCCGCCACAGGGTAAAAGTCCGCTTTGAATCCGCTCTCGTGGTGAATCGCGTTGAAATGCCCGCGCTCCGCTCGCCCCACTTCTTCGATAATAACTTCCTGCGGCGGCAAGTAAAAAGCCTCTTCCGGAAAACACCGCACCAGGTCCGGAACACGCTCTCGTGGCAGTTCGATCACCAGGTCGATATCGTGTGTCAAGCGCGGCTCCCCGTAGAGCATCGCGGCGACCGATCCGGTTACCATGTACTCGATCCCCGCCGCCTCCAGGGGACGCGTGAACAACAGAAACAAATTAGCGTTCTGCATCCGCAAACGCTTTCCGCACCGCCGTCTCGATCGCCTGCTCTGACCAATCGGGATGCTTTCGCCGCAGCCACGCCGCTTTCAGTTCCCATGCCGATTCCCGCAATCGCGCCGCCGCCCGCAGCTTCTGCGTTGGCGTCATCTTCGAGAAAATCTCTCTCTGCACGGCTTCCATTCCCCTGCAAAACTACCACTCCCGCCTCGCGCCCTCAATCGCAATCCATGCGCCTCCGCTATCCAGCAGTTCCCGCCGCGCCTCGGAATGGAAGACAACCAACCTTCACGACGAACGCTGCTGCCGCAACTCGCGGTGCCTATTCTCAGGGGAAACTCCTTCGACCGATCCGTAATTGATTCCGCGAAAACGGACCAAAGCTCACTCAGTTCCCCGATTTTCAACCATTTGAGAGAGCCTTAGGGGCGATTTTCGACCCAAAAAATCGCTTCTTGAACCCCCTCCAACCCAGGCCCGGCGATGGCGGTGAAAGGATAGGCTGAAAAAGCAATTCCCTATCAGTATCAGTAACGTCTGCTCGCTGATCCCGTATTTACGGGTCAACTCGGAGGTTTTGAGGCCGGATTCGGCCTCCTTCAGGATCCCAATTATCTGCTCTTCTTTGTATCTCTTGCGCTTCATCTGGTTCTTCTGATTTTATCAAACGACCAGAAAAACTCTCATTCAAAACGCTTCAGTTTTTGGGGAGCAGGTCACCGCGGTTAACATGACATTGGAGTTGGTTTGGGTCTTTTTCATACGTTGAGGGTAGTTTTACCCTCAGCGCCCGAGCCAACTCTTCTTTCGTGTTATCTGACTCCTATGCCCTATGCCCCTATGCCCCTATGCAGCTGTTCCCGACCACTTCGGCACTACACGCAGTTGCTACCGCCCTCCATCGCTTGTAAGTGATACGTTCACCACACCCTACAAAATGAACATTCGACATCTTTTCAAAAATGTAGCTGCGGTAGCGACCATCGCAGTTGCCTTCTCGCTGCCCCTCATGGCGGAGGACCCCAGCCCGGCCAGGCCAAATGTTGTCCTGATCATGGCAGACGACATGGGCTATGGCGATCTGGGTTGCTACGGCGCCAGACCGGAAAACCTAGAGACGCCGCACATTGATCAGCTCGCATCCGAAGGCATTCGCTTTACCGGCGGATACGCCTCGGCTTCCACCTGCACCCCAACCCGCTATTCACTCCTGACCGGAACCTACGCCTTTCGCAAAGAAGGGACAGGCATAGCCGGCCCCAACTCCCCCGCTCTGATTCAACCCGGCACCGTGACCCTGCCCGCCCTCCTCCAAAAAGCGGGCTACAAAACCGCGGCGATCGGGAAATGGCACCTCGGTCTGGGCACTCCTGAGGAGGGGCCACAATGGAACGCCGACCTCAAACCAGGTCCGCTCGAGATCGGCTTCGACTATTGCTTCCTGCTACCTACTACCAATGACCGGGTGCCGCAGGTCTACGTCGAAAACCATCGCGTCCTCAATCTCGATCCCGCAGACCCGCTCTGGGTCGGCCATCGCGCACCCAGCCCTGAGCACCCCACAGGAATCACACACCGCGACAGCCTGAAGATGGACTGGAGCCACGGCCATAACAGCACCATCCACAACGCAATCAGCCGGATCGGCTTCTACACCGGTGGCCACGCCGCGCGCTTCCGCGATGAAGACCTCGCTGACAAGTGGGTCGAGAAGTCCGAGGAGTGGATCACAGAAAACAAGGACAACCCCTTCTTCCTTTTCTTCGCCTCCCATGACCTGCACGTGCCCCGCATGCCGCACGAACGTTTCCAGGGCCAGTCGCGTATGGGTTACCGCGGAGATGCCATTGTCCAGCTCGACTGGTGCGTAGGCGAGTTGGTCAGGATCCTCAAGGAGCAAGGTTTGGAGAAAAACACCATGATCGTCTTCTGCTCAGACAATGGCTCCGTTCTTGGCGACGGCTACAAGGATGGCGCTAAAGAAAAACTCCACGACCACAAGCCCGCGGGTCCTTACTCCGGAGGTAAATACAATATCCTGGAAGGCGGCACCCGCACCCCGTTCATCACCTGGTGGCCCGGAACGATCAAGCCCGGCCTTTCGGATGAGATCGTCTGCACCATCGATATGGCGACCAGCCTGGCCAATCACCTCGATGTGGAAATCCCGGAAGATGCTTGCCTCGACAGCCTAGATGTCATGGACGCCTTACTCGGTAAAGAGGGAGCCGAGGGTAGAACCCAGCTCATCGAGCAAGACAATGGGAGGCAAGGCATCCACAGCCCCTTTGGCTACCGCGTCGGAAAATGGAAACTCCAACGACAATTCTCAAGCCCGCCGAAGAAGGGGGAGAAGCTCGACACATCAGAGATCCAATATCGATACACGCTCTACGACCTAGAAAACGACCCCAGCGAGTCCAAGGATGTGGCCAAGGCCAACCCAGAAACCTTCGAGAAAATGAAAGCGGAACTTCAGAAGCTGCTCGACGACGGCCGCACCCGTCAGGTTGCCAAATAATCAAAAGAGACGCGAGCAATGAACAAAAGATTACTCGCCTGCTTGGC
>JAHEJT010000279.1 GCA_024638765.1 Verrucomicrobiales bacterium | reverse complement strand
AGGTTCCGGGCTTCCTCGATGTCTTTCCGCTTCGCCGCGCCATCGACGGTGTCGTAAAGCTGAAACAGTTCAAGCGGCACGGCTTCCGGATTGCCGGCGAGATCATAATTGCGCACCAGTTTAAAATCCCCGCGGCGGATCGTGCTCTCGAGCGCGATGCCATGGGGGAAATGCCACATCATTGTGTCGCGGGCAGTGCCGTCAGCGTGTTTCACCAAAGTCGGATCCGTGGGATCACCTCTGAGCAAGGGCGCAAGATCGCAGCCGTCGAGCTGTTTTCCGTCCGGCCTTTCGATGCCGGCGAGCGACAGGATGGTTGGATAAAAATCGAGCCCGTTCGCCATCACATCGGTCTGCACTCCCCGCGGAACGTCCGGTCCGGTCACGATGAGAGGAACACGGGTGCCCCCCTCCATCGCGGAGATCTTGCCGCGCGCCAGCGGCCGGTTGTCGGTGTAGCGCTCCTTCGGGCCGCCCTCCATGCCGCCGTTGTCGGAGGTGAAAATGAGGTAGGTGTTCTCGCTGAGCTTATGGCCCGGCCAACGCGGATCCTCCGTGGTGTCGAGGTATTCGAAGACCTGACCAAGGTAGTAATCCAGCTCCTGCACCATCGCGGCGTAGAACGGATTCAACTGCCCCGGCGTGTCCCGCGTCGGTGTCGACGCGGGATTCGTGCCGAGCTTTTCCACGTATTTCTTCAAGTGCGCCTCCGAGCGGGTGTGAATGGGCGAATGCACGAGCCACGTCGCATAATAGAGAAAGAAAGGTTGATCCTTGTGCTCACGCAGGAAAATGAGGGCATCTTCGTTGGTCTGGTGAAAGGGATAACCGTTTTCATCGAGCCGGAAGGGGTCATCCGCCGCCGTCGTGGCGAACCCCGTCAGGCGATCTTCCATGGACCTGCGCGAACCCCGGTCCGCGCGCGTCCAATCGAATCCCTGGTCTGCCGGTTGGGGAAAGGCGTTGTGTTCGATCGCCATATGCCATTTTCCTGAATGGCCGGTCACGTAGCCGTTTCGCTGCATCACCTTTGCAAGGGTCAGTTCATCTTCCGGCATCCGTCCGCTGTACCACGGATCCATCATGCGCGCATGCTTCGAGCGCGGGGCCGGTGGCGCGCCGCCCACGACGTGGGTCTTCTGCGCCCGGGCGGGATGCACTCCGCTCATGATGGCGCAACGCGAGGGCGCGCAGGTCGGCGCCGGAGAATAGCCCTGCCAAAACATCACGCCGCGCTTCGCCAATGCGTCGATGTGCGGCGTTTCCATCGGCGAAGGCTCGTCGATGTCGTAGCAGCCCACGTCCTGCCAACCCAGATCGTCGGTGAGAATGAGAACGATGTTAGGCTTGGCCGGCCGATCCGCGGCCATGCCAATCGCCGTCAGGGCAGCAAGTAAGATTCCAGTGGAAAAAAGAGTCCGCATTATCGTCTAGGGTGTGTTCGAAAAAGCAGGTGAGCGGCGGCGCGAGCGATTTTTTCGGCTGGCAAGGCGTCGGCCGGCGGCGATGGGCGGGCCCACAGAGCTGGACGAGAACGCGGCCAGACGGGAAAAGCGCCGCGCTTTCTTTTCGACGCGCTGCTGGCAGCGCCTGATCCCTTCTTCCAAATTCATTTTGATTCCGCCGCCAGCGGGTTTTTCGAACACACCCTAAGCTCCACTTCGGTAAAATAAGCTCCGCCGGCTTTCCCCTTTTCATCGTAGAGCCAGGTCACCAGCTCGGTCGGACCCGCGGGAAGATCCAATTCGAAAACCACGCCCTTGCTCCCGGGCTCGACCGGCTTCTCCGCGGTCTTTCCCGCGATCTCGACCTTGGCACGCTCAGCCACCACCGGCATATCGGCCTCCACGGGAAATTGACGCAGCGTGATCCGGTAGCGTCCGGCTTCCTTCACGTCCACCATCCAGGGGCCGGTGACTTTGGGCAGTTTCTTGATCGAATTGAAATTCCACGGAGGATTTCCCGTCGGCAGATACCAGTCCTGCGAGCAGAGCACGGTCGGATTTTCGGCCGGATTACCAAGATCAATGCGGACGGGGGTCAGCCGCGGCGAAACCTTCTCCCAGAACGGATCGTAGAGGGCCCGCAACCTGGCCACGACTTCAGGATGCTCACCGGCGACGTTCTTTCGCTGCGCCGGATCCTTTTCGATCTCAAAGAGACGCTCTCCATCGGAATTCACAAGACGCCAACGCTCCGTCATCACCACGGTGTAATCGTAGGGCTCGAGCGGAAACGCTTTGCCGTAAGCACCGGCATGATACTGCTCCACCAGGTGGTGACGCGCCCACTTCCCCTTCCCTTCCAGCAGGACCCTCAGCGACACGCCGTCCGGCCGATACTCCTCCGAAACCTCGATGCCACAGAGATTCGCCAATGTCGGCAGGACATCGATATGGGCCGCGAGAGTATCGACGTCTCTTCCCCCGTCCAAACCACCCTTCGGCCAATGGATAAAGAAGGGCACCCGCTGCCCCCCTTCGTAGACGGTGGACTTTCGACCACGCATCCCCGCGTTGTACCCGATCGTCGGTTCGGCATCCAAAGTCGGAAATTTCCCGCCGCCCGAGGTTCCGTTGTCCGTCATGAAAATGAGGATCGTATTCTCTGCCAGCCCGAGCTCGTCCAGCCGCTCGCGCAGGATCCCCATGTTGTGATCGATGTTGGCGACCATTCCGTAGAAGTTCGCGTTGGCGACATCCTTGTTGTTTTGATAGGGAGCCGCCCATTCTTCCGGAACGTGGTAAGGCCCGTGCGGCGCGTTGAGCGCGAGGTAGAGGAAGAACGGTTTGTCCTTGTTCTCTTCGACAAAGCGAATGCCTTCCCGGAACCACACATCCGTGCAATAGCCCTCGAACTTTTCGAACTCCCCGTTTCGTTCGTAGGTGTCGTCGAAATAATCGTTCCCCCAGTAATCCGATGCCTGGCCGATCCCGCCGCAGCGATGCCAGACGACATCCTGGAACCCGCGATCCTGGGGACGGTGCGGCGCGTTGTCACCGAGGTGCCATTTACCGATCATCCCGGTGGCGTAACCGTTCTCTCCGAAAAGATGCGCCACCGTTTTCTCATCCGGATGCATCATGGTGCGCCCCGAACTGGTGCGGTAAGCGCCGGTGTACCCCGGGTTGTTGCCCGTCATGAGCGCCGCGCGCGTCGGCGTGCAGAACGGGCTGACATGAAAGTCGGTGAAGCGCACCGCCTCGGCGTGAAGTTGATCCAGGTGCGGAGTCTTCAGAACGGGATTGCCGTGACAGCTCAAGTCGCCGTAGCCCTGGTCATCGGTCATCACGAGGATGACGTTGGGTTTCGTCGCCGGGCTGTCGGCGGCGCAGACATCACTCCCGGCAACCAGGAAAACGGAGACGGATGAAATTGCGAATACGAGCCTCATCATTCTCTTCGGATAGGATCAAAGCACACCATGAACCCTTGTCGCCGAACGGATCAAGTGTTTCAGAATGTTGAGGCCTTTTTCGGAATGCCGTCGGTCAATCCTTTCCTGCGGGGCCGACGGGATTGACAGGATGGTTGCAGGATTGACGGGAACAGGATCATCGCACCAGGAGGTGTCCCTATTCACGCGCATTCGTGGCATTCGCGCTCATTCGCGTTCCCTCTCTTTTTTGAACGATAATGAAAACATGCGAAGCAAGTATCTGCCGCGATTCATCGTGGTAGACAACCGATCAACCGATCAACACCAACGCATACCGCGTCCCCTTCTTCTCCCCGCTCCGTGTCAGGGCCCCGAGTTCCACCAGTCGCTTGAGATCGCGGCGGGCCGTCGCGGGAGAAGTCTTCGCGATCCGCTCGTACTTCCCGGCGCTCAGACCGCCCTCGAACCCGCGGGGGCCCTCGCGAAAGAGACGCCTCAAGACCTTTTCCTGCCGCTCGTTCAGACAATCGCGGAAGCGATCGAAAAAACGCGTCTTGCCAATAACGAATTCGATCCGCGCTCGAGACTCACCGATCGATTCCAGGACGACCTCTCCGAACCACCGGACCCAATTCGTCACTTCATTCGTGAAACGCGTCTCTCCGAGAGCTTCGTAATACTCCGTCCTTCGTGATTCGATCGTTTGCGACAATGCGACGAGCAAGGGGCCGCCCGACGCCTGGGAGAGCGCCTTCTCCGCGATCGCCCTCCCGATGCGACCGTTGCCGTCCGAAAAGGGATGAACCGTTTCGAAACGCAAATGCGCGATCGCCGCCCGGCTCAGCGCCGGCAGTGGTGGCGCGCCCTTCTCGCCCGGAGC
>JAHEJT010000116.1 GCA_024638765.1 Verrucomicrobiales bacterium | reverse complement strand
ATTTATCGCCGGTGCCGGCTAACATCGATGACTCACCCGCTAAAGACGCTGTCCTGGGTGCGGGTTACCTGGATCGTCCCCGGGACGCGATCCAGCTTTACGATCTCAAGTTTGATCCCGCCGAGCAGACGAACCTTGCTTATCATCCGGCGTACAATTCAAAGCTCGAGGAAATGGCATCGCGTCTGCACCACTGGATGATCGAGACGGACGATCCGCTGTTGCGCGGCCCGGTCCCTCTTCCTCCCGGCGCCTGGGCCAATCCGCGCGAGCATCTCAGCGCGGAGATGCCGGTGGATGGGAGCTTTTTGTAGAGTGGGGCGCGAGGCGGCCAATCTACAAGAGGCATCTCCTGGCCGTGAAAACGGAGGGCGACGCTTTATCGTCGCCGTCGCGGTTGCGACGAAGCGCAACCCTCCACGCATAACCCCTGGAGCGTGTCACCATATCCCCAAATCGTGGCGTCCGCCTACTCCTCCATCAGGATCGCCTCCCGCACTGTTTCCATGACGCGGTCTTCGGCTTCCGGCTTCAGGGGAGTGAGGCGGCCGTAATAGAACATCGAGTTTCCGGCTTCGTATCCGCCGAGTTCGAGCATGCGCTTTGAAACAATATAACACGGGGTCGCGTTGGCGTAAGCGATCACCCAGAGCCGGCGGTCGTCAAACTCACGTTGGATGCGATGCGTGAAATCGACGACGACTTCGCCGGCGAGAAAGACCATGGAGAGTTCGTCGCCGAAACTCCAGGCCTGCGCGATGAACGGCACCGTATCCGGGGGCACACTGTCGCTGCGCTCCATGCGGTTGAGGATGTCCCTGGCGACGTATCCCCGCGCCGTGGCATTGCGCGATTTTCCAATCTCACGGACATAGCCTTCCAGGGTGGCGCGTTCGGGATAAGGCTGCACCGGCAAATCCGCCTCTTCCAGGAAGCACTCTAAGGGGCCCGAGACCGGTTCCCACCGTTCCGGTGCCGCGAGCAGGCGGTCGATCTCGTCCGCAATCTCCCGCGCGTGGGCTGCGGCCACATTGACCCCGCCGACCGGAGAAGGCCGCGCATCGCCGCCGCTCCCGATGGTGCACAGCGCGATGGAGTCGGGGTGGCGTTGCTGGATGATCTCCTGGGCCAGACCCGCCCAGTCGCCATGAATGCGATTGCGAAACCGGCTGATTGCCCGGCCGGTGATGGCGACACTGTGACAGGCATAGGTAAAATGAATGGCACGCAGGTTACCTTTGAGATCGCGCACGCAGAGTACGGGCAGGCTGTGGTCGATTGGGGCATCCGGATTGTAAGTGAACATGAGGGCGTCATCCATGACCACACGGCCGTCGCCGAGCAGGCGACGATTCGCGGCGAAGGTGACCTTACCCGTCGCCCAGCTGAGTTGCGCCGGTTTTCTATCGTCGAGTGCTTCGACGGCGGCTTGTTCGAGCGCGTCGACGAGCTGACGCGTGTAGGCATCGACCCGCGCCTGGTGGGCGGGCGGGAGGGGGCCGTTGAAAATCTGCGGGAGGAGCCCGGTCAGATGCGGCGCCCAGTGCGTGTGGGTGGCGCAGACCGCGACCTTCTCACGCGGGATGCCGAAGTTTTCCTCGAGCCGGGAGGCGACTTCGCCGGCGACCGCGGCCGGGATGCCGATCCCGTCAAAAGCGATCAGCACGGCGGGCGTGTCCGCATCGCTTCCGAACGCGAGGGCCTTGGCGTAAAGAGGTTGGGCGACGCCTTCCGATTCCAGGGCTTCCAACTCGTTGATGAGGTGGACGGGGCCGGTGGGCGTAACATCGACCGTGGCAATGCCGACGGGAATGGCTTTCGTTACCTCGTGCTGGACCTCGCAGAAGGTGATGTGCGTCGTGGTGCTCGCCCCCAGCAATGCCAGGAAGATGGATCGCGGCAAGATCATGGCCTTGTCAGGTAAGCGATGAGGTCGGCCATCTGTGCCGGGGTAATCACGGCCTCCAGGCCTTCCGGCATCAGGGATAACCCGGTGTTCTTCATCGATTGGATGTCGCGTCGGTAGACGGATTTGCGGGTGCCGTCCGTGAGCCGCAGGAGGACAGCCGACTCGGTTTCATTCAAGACCGCGCCGGTCACCACGCCGCCGTCTTTTTTCTCGATCACGTATTCGATGAACGCGGGGGAGATCTCGCGGTTGGGATCGAGGATGTTTACGAGCAATTGCTCCCTGTCCCACTGGCGGATCGTGGAAAGATTAGGGCCCAGGTCGCTGAAGCCATCTTCCCCGGCGCGGTGACAGGCGATGCACGCAGTTTGGAAGACTTCTTTGCCGGCTGTGGCGTCGCCGGGCGCGCGGCCGGCCGCCTCGCGATACTGGTCGATAATCTGTGCGCGCGGGCGTGTGCCGGTTTCGAAAAGAGTTTTGGCTTTTTCCGCGACCGTCTTGTCGGCGTGCGAGGTCAGGAAATCGCGCCGGGCCCTGGTGAGGAGATGGGCCGACACGGTGCCGGCGCCGATGGCATCGAGGAGCGCTTCCAGGCGTTCCGGCCGCGCGAGCAGGGCGTCGAGCACCGGTTGGCGGACGCGCGGAGAAAGACGCGGCCAGGCATCGAGGAGGATTTCCGGGATGCGCGGGTCCGCAAACGCGGAAAGGGATTGAATGGAAACGGATTGGAGATCGGGGGGCGTTTCCGGGGTGAGCAGTGCCGCATACACCGCGACTGCCTCGTCGAGGGACGCCGATTTGAAAAGAGTGAGAGCCAGGGAGCGAAGCTGGAGAGATCGGGTGGAGTCGGCGGCCAGGGCGCGGGCGTCCCGGAGAGTCGCTTCCCGGAATCCAGCCGGGACACCCTGGTCCGCCGCCACGCGGAACAGGTTTTGGCGCGCGCGCTTCAGGCCATCTGCGATGCCTGCGGCCACGGGGATGCGCGACTCCGGAAGGGCGGATTGCGTCCGCGTCAGCGACTGAATGACGCGCCGGACTTCATCGGGATCGTTTTTCGCGCCCACGGTGTAAGCGAGATCCCGCAACAGGGACGGCGCTGGGATTTTTTCGGCCGGTGCGAGCAGGGCGACCAGCAACGCGCCGGCCGTATCTGTGGTCGAAGTGAGGAGGGCGCTTTGCATCCAGGAATCGGGGCCGTCGTTGCGCGCAATCGAGAGGAGATCGGCGCGGACACGCGCAGGATCGAGGCGCGGCGCGGCGAGCAGCGCCCGAAAGCGCACTCGTGCGTCGGGATCGTGCAGGGCGGCGGCCACCGCCTCGGCGACGGCGCCGCCCGTGAAGGCGGGCGAATCGGCGATGATGACGGCGTGTTCCCGCACCGCGGGGGACGGGTCCTGCAGTGACGGCAGTAATTCGGGTCCCATGGGCATCCCGAGACCGGCCAGCGACCAGAGGGCATGGATGCGTGTCACGGGGTTTTCGGCTTCGGCGCGCAGTTTTCTCAAGGGTGCGGCAGAGGTAGCGTCTTCACGCTCGAAGAGAAGCCGGTGGGCGGTCTCGCGATGCCACGCGTTGGGATGCTCCAAAAGGGAAACGAGGGCAGCAGTGCTGAGATCGCCGATGCGCGGCGTGGGCCTGGGTTTGAAATTCGGCGGCGAGAGCCGGTAAATCCGACCCCGGTCAAGGCCGCGCCTGAGATCGATCCGGGCGTGAAGATCATCCGGGATAGACCAGGGATGCTCGATGGCTTCCCGGTACATGTCGAGGACGTGGAGACAGCCGTCGGGCGCATTCACCAGGTTCACGGGACGAAACCAGACGTCTCGAGACGCCACGAAGTCGGCTTCCGCATCGAGGCGCGTCGCTTTGAAAGTGACTCCCTTGGATTCGAGGGCGAGACGGTAGAAGAGGTTCGACGACACATCTGCGACGAAGAGTTGGCCGCGGTATCTCTCTGGGTAAGCGTCCCCCCTGTAAACGGTGATACCGGCGGAGGACGTTACCGCGCCGGCGCCCACCAGTTCGGTGGGCGGATGGCGATCGGGTTCTTCGCGCGCCCAGCGGGCGGCGCGCTCCACGCGCCAGGCTTCCGGCGGGCTGATGCGATGGACCGGCAGGAAATCGCCGAACTGTCCGATGTCCTGGATGCCGCGTTGTGGCGGGAGAAACGGATTGCGGACGAGGTACCGGTGCGGCACGACCATGTGGAGGGCCGGGTTGCGGATATTGCAGATGAAGCGATTACCGAAGTCGTCGAAGGTGTTTCCGAAGCGGCCGTATCCGGATTCGAGCGCGAGCGTTTCGGAGACGGGATCGAAGCGGAGATCGTGGCGGCTGAAGACGATGGGCTCCGCTTGGGGGGCGTCCGGTTTCATCATCTTGCCGCCGTTGGTGCTTCCGGAAATATGGATGCGGTGATCGAGACCCCAGACAGGGTTGTTGACGACGGCCTGGACGTTGTACTTGCGGAAGCCGGTATACACTTTGCGGCGGACGTCGGCCACGCCGTCGCCGTCGGTGTCTTTGAAATACCAGAGGTCGGGAGTGGCCGTGACATAGACCCCGCCTTTCCAGCAGGCGACGCCGGTGGGCCAGGACAGGTCTTCCGCGAAAACCGTGGATTTGTCGAACTTTCCGTCGTCGTCGGTGTCCTCAAGGAGGCGCACTTTTCCGATGGCCGCATCCGTCGGATTTTCCTGGGCGGGTTTGTGGCGCGCTTTGTCGGTGTAAGGATAGTCGTTCATCTCTGCGACGTAAGCGCGTCCGAACTCGTCATAAGCGATGGCGACGGGATCGGTAACCAGCGGTTCTGCGGCGATGAGTTGCATTTCAAATCCGTCGAGAGACTCGAAGGTTTGCGCAGCTTCCACCGCGGGTGTGAAGGGTGTCGGTGCAAAGGGAGTGAGCGTGTCTTCCGCGGCGGCGGGCATCCCGGCCATAAAGAGGGCGCTGGAAGCGGTGGCGAGAAAGCGTTTCACGTGGGCAAAAGGGCGGTCGCGTTTTTGAATTGGAGGGCGGAGAGTTCGTCTTCCGAGAGGATGGATTCGCGCAGCTTCAGGGTGGCGCTCTCAGGATAGAAGAAGGGCGCATAAGAACCGAAGGCAAGTTTTGTGCCGGGGGTCCGGTCCAGGAAACGGCGCACGCCTTCAATGCTTTCGAGCATCGCGATCTCGAAATGGACGTCGAATTTGCCGAGGCGCTGGAGAAGCAGCGCATTACTCACGGTGCGCAGGGCGTTCAAGAGTTGCACGCGGGCGCCGGGGAGATCCGCCAGGCTTGCCAGGAGCGGGGCGGGGTCGACGTCGGGGACCGCGACTTTAGGGTGCTGGGTCCGGGTGTCTTCCATGCGCACGGCGATCTGGACGAGGAGTTTTCTTTTGCGGGCCTCGGCGAGCAGCGCGGTGAAATCCGGGTCGTCGAGGGTGTATCCGTGGTAATTGGGGTGGAGGCGGACGCCGTGCATATCAAAAGTTTCGTGGCATTTTCGGAGGGTCTCGCGCCAGCCCGGGAGTTTTGGATTGATGGCGCCGATGGGGTGGAAGAGCGGATGCGCTTTGCAGGTGTCGGCTAGCTCCGTGTTGACGGCGTCCAGGTCGCGGTGCAGGAGCGCGTCGAAAGACCCGGCCCACGCCTCCGTGATCCCCTGCGCGCGTAGACTCTCCGCAAGCCGGCCGGCAGCGTCGAGGGGCAGTCGTCGAAACGGCCAGCGGCCCAGGTAGACGTTGGTGTCGATGAATCCGGGGGCACCGGGGGACTGTCCAATTGCGACACGCGGCGCGGCGCAGAGGGCGGCGGTTGCTGCGGAGTATTGCAGGAAACGGCGACGATGCATTCTTTCAGACTTCCATTCCTTTGTTCTTCAGTATGGGCGTGAGCAGTTTCTTCAAATTCCCGCCGAGGATTTTTTCCTTATCCGTTTCCGGGACATCCGCGCCCACCACTTTACTCAACTGCGAGGCGAAACTCCGGCCCGGGGCGTCGCTGCCCCAGAGGATCCGGTCGGCGCCAAGTGCGCGCGCCGCAAATTCGGTAACACCGGCGGTGGGATCGAATCCGCCGAGACCGATGGAAACGTTCGGGTGATCGCGGATCGCGGGGATGGCGAGTTCCCAGTTGCCGCCGGTGTGACCGCAGATCAGGGGCACCTCGGGGTAACGCCGGGCCAGGACGGCGAGGTCCATGGGCGTGGATTCGCCGGGGTAATTGCCCGTGGTCTTGATCCAGGTATGTTGGAAGATCGGCACGCGGAGGGTGGCGGCACGCTCGACAATGGGATCCAGTTCCGGCGCCGCACACTTGTGGGCGACCCACAGTTTTACGCCCACCATGGGTCCATCGCGGACGCAGCGGTTTAGTTCGTCCAGGGATTTCCGGGTGTGCTTTGGATTGAGATAGACGAACCCGAACAAGCGGTCTGGATGGGCTTCCACGGCCGCGAGGATATCATCGTTTTGTTTCGGAAAGTTGTCGGGATCGGGATCGCGTTTCCACTCGATGCCCATGTAAACGCAGAATCGTTCGATCCCGTGCCGGTCACCGACTTCGATGAGATGGGCCGCTTTCTCTGCGGGGGTCTCGCCGCGCAGGGCGCGCGTCAGATGGCAATGGAGATCCCAGATCACGGCTGCGGTTTGAAGGCCTCGGCGCTGCGCACGCCCGCGGATTCGATGTAGGCGAGGAGATCGAGGATTTCGTCCTGGGTCAGGAAATTGAGCAGGCCCGCGGGCATGGGGGAGATATCGGAGGGGCGTCGTGCTTTGATTTCGGCGATCGGGATTTCGACGTATTGATGGGTGAGGGCATCGGTGACGAGTGTGACGGTTTCGTCCGATTCCTCTACGAGTTGGCCGGTCAGCTCGGCGCCGTCCGTCTTGATTACCGTGGTGGTCCGGTATTGCTCGAGGAAGGCTTTGGAGGGATCGAGAATGGATTCGAGAAGATCGCGCCGGCTGAATCTGCCGGCGACCGCGGTGAGATCGGGACCGATGGCGCCGCCTTCATTGAACATGCGATGGCAGAGAATGCACTGGGCTTTCTTGAAGGCGCGGGCGGCGTTGGCAAAATTGCGGCCGCGCGCGGCTTCGGGAAGATGGGGTTCGAGGTCGTCCATGGTCCACGCCTGGACGAAGACCATGGGTTCGGTGGGCATGGAAAGCGGCGCCACCTCGAAATCTTCCAAAAATCCCTCGAGCTGGTCGCGTTCGTCCGGGCGCAAGGTCGCCATGGCGTCGCCTTTGAAGTTGGCGAGGAACTTGTAAAAACTGACGCCACCGGAGTATTCGCGCGCGGCTTTGTCGAACCACGCGAAATACTGTTTGCGCTGCGGCAGGGTCCAACCGCGGCGCAGGTTGCGGAGATGGAAGATGTAATGGATCTGTTGTTCCTGCGTGTCCGCGGAATCGAGAAGGGCCAGGGTTTTTTCGATGACGCCCGGGGCGTCGAGGTAAATGAGGAGTTGGGAAAATTCGCGATCCAAGAAGCTTGAGGACGCGGGATAGTGTTTCGTGAGCTTCTGGGCCAGCGCGGTGCCGGTCTTTGCGTTTGGCGGGCCGAGACGGGCGAAGGCGACCTGGTACACGCGGAGGAGTTCGAGTTGCTGGGATTCGGAGAGGTCGTCCCATTTAAGGCGGTCGAGGGCGGTGAGAAGTCGAGGGAGGAGAGATGCGGGCAGGATGCCCGCGGTCCCACTCTGGTTCGAACGTGCCAAGGCGAGGAGGGCGGTGAGGGCGGCGCGGGGGCGGGTTTCGGCGAGGGCGCGATCGTGCCAGAGTTTCGGGTCCTGATGTTCGATGGCGATGCGGGCGGCATAGCGGATCCAGCGGTCTTCGTGGTCGAGGTGCGGCCAGGCCAACGCCAGCGTGACGCTGGACCCTGATGCGCCTGGCGGCGCGGGCTTATGATGCTGCTCGAGTTGGTGGCGGAGGTCGCGGGCTTGAACCGCTGCGAGCGCGTCCGATTGAGGCTGACGATCACCGAGGAGAACCTCCTCTCCACCTCGAGGGGGAGAGGATTGAGGTGAGGGGGTGTTGGGTGCGGGTGCTTGTGTGCCACGAGTCGAAGAAACGCCAGGTGGCGGTTCGTTTCCCCTCACCCTAACCCTCTCCCCAGGGAGAGGGGATGGGTTTGTCCTGGTATTTCCGGCCGCGTTGGTCTTCGGAGGCGGAGGGCTGGGGACAGCCCTCCCTACCTGTCTATCGTAATGGATACGATAGAGGGCGGAGCTGGTGTTATTGCCGCCGGTGATGAAATAAAGGGCGCCGTCTTTGCCGATCTCGATGTCCATCGCGTTGAGGGGGCGGCCCTGCGCGAAGGTTTCGAAGGTCGCGGTATAAGATGCGCCCGCGGGTTCGAAGTGGACCGCATAGATTTTTCCGAATGCCCAGTCGGCCATGAAAAGGGCGCGCTGATATTTCTGCGGAAAGGCGCTACCCGTGCCGAACGCTACGCCACAGGGTGAGCCGCGCCCGATATCGGTCGCGGGCGGCAGGCTGTCGGGATAGTAATACGGCCATTTGCCGGTCCCGGCGCGCTGGCCGTATTCGCCGCCGCTGACGACGTGATAGACCCGGGTGGGCCGGTACCAGGGCGAGCCGGTGTCGTATTCCATGTCGGCGTCGTAAGTGAAGAGTTCGCCGTCGGCGTTGAAGGCGAGGTCGTAGGGATTGCGGAAGCCGGCGGCGAAGAGTTCCCAGTTCTTGCCATCGGGATCGGTGCGCTGGACGTGGCCGCAGGGCGCGATCACGCCGCGCCCATGCCCGCTGGCGTCCCAGCGGCGGGGGAGAAGAAGGTCTTCCCGGTAATTGCGGTGCGGGGAGTCCGGCGCGATCCCGTTGACGGGTTTCGAGTAGTCCCCACTGATGTGATAGAGCATGCCGTCGGGACCGAAGGTCAGTCCGTGCGGTCCGTGTGAGCCGCGCCCGCGGTTGTGGACTTCCTTGAGGAGGGTGTATTCGTCGAACTGATCATCGCCGTCGGTGTCACGCAGGCGGTAGAGGCCTAAAATACCATAGTTGGGGTCGGGCTGGCGTGCCGCTGGACCCTGATTTTTTTCTTTTGGGTTCGGCGCCTTTGGCGCTGAGGATTTCGACACAGGCAAGATGCCTGTGCTACTTTGATCATTCGGACCGAGTCCCTGGACGTAGAGGGCGTCGAAACCGTAGGCGAGACCCTGTGCTGCGCCGACGGGGAGCATGATTTTTTCGTCTTTCGCGATGCGGCCGTTGTCGTCGAGCGTGAAACGGCGCATGCCACCGAAGTCGGGAGAAATAAAATCCTGCGGCGAAACGATGAGGCGGCCCTTGTCGTCGATGGCGAGCGCAATCCAGCTCCCGTCCTCCGGCCCGGCGGCGCGGATGCGCTCGGCTTTGAAGCCGTGGACCAACTTCAGATCCGTGCCGGCGGCGGCGCGATCGGGATCCATGATCTCGTACCAGGGCGCGTCGCCGTCCTGCCCGATGTGCAGCGCCGCCGCCCAAGCCCGGTGGTCGAAGCCGGACTGTTCCCAGCCGGGGTCTTCCTGGCCGCGCGTCACCCAGGTGGTGTCGGTGGTGAGGATTTGTTGTTTTCCGTCCGCGAAGGTGAGCGTGAGCTGGGCGATAAAGCCCCGGGGACCGCCGCTGTTTTTCGCTTTTGCAGATAAAATGTTCTCACCCGCGCGAACGGCTGCGGTGACGTCGAGGGTGGTGGAGTGGTAACCGCGGCGACCGGGCGTGCGCGATTTGATAGTGCCGAGCGGTTCCCCGTTGAGGAAGACATCGGCCGCGTCGTCCCCGGCGGCTTTCAGTTCGGCGGACGCGATGGGTCCTTTCGCCACGAACGATTTGCGCAGGTAGACTTCCTCGGTACCGATGGGGAGTTCGCCTGTATTTTTGTGCCAGATCCATTGGGGGACCTGGGCGTGGGCAAAGGGGATGAGGAGGACGGCGGCGATGTAACCAAGGCCGGCGATGGATATCTTGTGCGGGGTTTGGCGCATCAGGTCGTAGGTGCGAGCGTGAGCGAGTACCCGAGCGGGCAAAGCCGCGGGACTTTTATCGACGTCGAATGTACTCGCTCACGCTCGCACCTACAAGCTTCCGTCCTTGTCGATTCTTGAATCACCCTTCAAAATCGAAATCCATGAAACCTCTGTCCGCCTTCCTTGCCTCTTTTCTCATCGGCGTCTCTGCCGCGGTCGCGGATCTGGCGCCCCTCAAGTACAATCACCCCGGGCTCGTCGTGGATCTCGGCGTGGGATTGTGGGCCTGGCCCATGCCCATGGATTACGATGGCGACGGCGATCTCGACCTGGTGGTGGCGTGCCCCGACAAGCCGTCGAACGGCGTCTACTTTTTCGAGAACCCGGGAGGAGGCGAGAAAATGCCGGTATTCAAGGCGGGTGTGCGCGTGGGTGCGGCGGAGCACAACTTCCAAGTCAGTTATGTCGACGGGAAACCGCGCGTGCTGAAGCCGGGGTTCGAATTCGTGGATTTTCGGAAGACCGGATTCGAGAAGTCGAAAAAGATTTACCCGCGCACCAACGTGCACGCGAAGAAAGTCCGGGGAAACATGTGGCGCTACGTCGATTACGACGGAGACGGCGACCATGATCTGATCGTGGGAGCCGGGGACTGGACGGATTACGGATGGGACGATGCGTATAACGACGAGGGTGTCTGGCGGAACGGGCCGCTGCACGGGTATGTGTACGTGATTGAGAATACGGGTTCGGATGCGAATCCGGATTACACCGGAGAGAAGCGGGTTGTGGCAGGTGGCCGTGACATAGACGTCTACGGCTGGCCTTCGCCGAATTTCGCGGACTTCGATGGCGACGGCGATCTCGACCTGCTCTGCGGCGAGTTCCTGGACGGCTTCACGTATTTTCAGAACACCGGTTCGCGAAAGGATCCGGTTTACGCGGCGGCAAAACGCGTGCAGGCGGCGGACGGAAATCCGCTGGTGATGGATCTCCAGATGATCACACCGACGTGCATCGACTGGGACCGGGATGGCGATCTCGACATTATCTGTGGCGACGAAGACGGACGGGTGGCGTTTATCGAGGGGTCAGGCGCGGTAAAAGACGATGTGCCGGTATTCGAGAAGCCGCGCTATTTTCAACAGGAAGCCGATACCTTGAAGTTCGGCGCCCTGGCGACGCCGTTCGCATTCGATTGGGACGGCGACGGCGACGAGGATATTCTCTGCGGGAACACGGCGGGATACATCGGGTATTTCCAGAACCTGGGAGGGGGCGCGAATCCGAAGTGGGCCGCGCCGGAGCTGATGACGGACCCGGGCGGAAAGGCGATCCGTATCCTGGCGGGCCCGAACGGATCCATCCAGGGTCCCTGCGAGGCCAAGTGGGGGTACACGACGCTCTCGGTGGCGGACTGGGACGGCGACGGGAAGCCGGACGTGATTGCCAATTCGATCTGGGGACGCGTGATGCTTTATCGCGGGCGCGGAAAACCGGGCGGCCTCGTCCTGGAGAAAGGGCAGCCGGTTGCGGTGCAGGGCGCAATCAGCAAGCCAAAGTGGAACTGGTGGGATCCTGCCGAGGGCGCACTTGTGACCCAGTGGCGGACGACGCCGTTGGCCATCGATTTCACGGGGAATGGATTGACGGACCTGGTGATGTTGGACGGCGAGGGATACCTGAGTGTCTACGCCCGGCGCAAGAAGGGCGCAACATTGAGACTGATGCCTCCGGCGCGGCGATTCGTCGATACAGGCGGCGCGCCCGTGCGGCTGAATTCACGGAGCGCGGGAAGGAGCGGGCGTTACAAGATCGCGGCGACGGACTGGGACGGCGACGGGCGGACGGATATTCTCGTCAATTCCGAGAACGCGACTCTATATCGCAACACGGGAGAGAATCAGGGGAAGACGATCTTGAAAAAGATGGGAAACCTTGCGGAGCGAAACGTCGCGGGCCATACCTCCAGTCCCGCGGTGTGCGATTTTGACAAGGACGGGAAACCGGATCTTCTCGTCGGGGCGGAGAACGGGCGGATCTATTTCCTGGCGCGAAACGACGCCGTGAAGTTCGAATCGACAAATGGAGGGCAACGCGCAGCCCGCCCCGAGCGAAGTCGAGGGGTCGTTGCCGCAGCCGTAGCCGCAACTTCCAAACCCGGGATCGTGAGAGAAGAATTCGTTTACGCGAAAGCCCCGTTCCCGCAGTGCCACGCCACGACGATTTGCGAGACCGATCGTGGGCTCGTGGTGGCGCTCTTCGGCGGGACCAGGGAGAAAAACCCGGACGTCGGCATCTGGGTGAGTTACGACGATGGGAGCGGGTGGACCGGTTTGAAGGAAGTGGCCAACGGAATCCAATACGAGGGCGACGAGGGAATCCATCGCCATCCCTGCTGGAACCCGGTGCTGTTCCAGCCGCCGGGCGATGCGCCCACGATGCTGTTTTTCAAGGTCGGCCCCAACCCGCGCGAGTGGTGGGGCGAACTGATCCTATCCTACGATCGCGGTCGCACCTGGCGCGAGCGGCGGCGGCTGCCGGAGGGCATCGACGGGCCGGTCAAGAACAAGCCGGTGTTGCTGGACGACGGGACCTTGCTCTGCGGATCCTCCACGGAATACGACGGCTGGCGGGCGCACTTCGAACTGACGCGCGATTTCGGAAAGACCTGGCGGCGTGTCGGGCCGATCAACGACGGCAAGGCGATCAACTCCATCCAGCCAAGCATGCTGCGCTTGAAAGACGGTCGCATCATGGCGCTGGGGCGCACTCAGGAGAGCCGCATCTGGAAGGCATATTCAAAGGATAGTGGAAAGAATTGGAGCGCAATGACGCTGACGGAGTTGCCGAATCCGAACGCCGGCACCGACGCAGTCACCCTCGCCGACGGCCGGCACCTGTTGGTTTACAATCACACGGTGCGGAGCAAAGGGAAATGGCGCGGGCGCAACATGCTGAACGTCGCAGTCAGCGAGGACGATGGCGCGACGTGGCAGGCCGCGTTGATTCTCGAGCAGGAAGAGAAATCGGAGTTTTCCTATCCGGCGGTAATCCAGGCGAGCGACGGCATGGTGCATATCACGTATACATGGAAACGTCAGCGGGCCAAGCACGTGGTGTTGGATCCCTGGAAATTGAAATTAGAACCGATTGTCGATGGAAGATGGCCGGGCGTTGAGTAGGGAGAGCCGTAGGTGCGAGCGTGAGCGGGTACCCGCTCTGGAACCCACTTCGACGGCTGGGTACTCGCTCACCATCCTTCGCACAAGGCTACGGCCGGGCAAGCTGCTCGCACCTACATTCAACCTGGGTTGTGCGCACAGAGATACGCGCCCGCGGAACGAGTCTAAAAATTCTCATGAACGACGCTGTTAAAAAATCCCGTTTTCCGGACGACGCGAAAGCCACCTTGTCCGGCGCCTGGCGCTTTGCCGTCGTCAGCGTGCTCGCATACGGCATCTGGGCGTTTGGCGGCAGGATGAGCACCGTCGTGCTCTACTCTTCCATCGCCTTGGCGTTTGTCGTTCTCTCGGGACTCTTGATGTATCCGTTGGTCCGGGGTCCTCATCCCATTCGCCGCTTCTACGCGATTTTCGTCCCGGGCTTTCTGCTTTATGCGGTGCTCTGGTGCGCGGGCTGGTTTGGGCTCGGCGGTGAAATTGGCGAGAACTGGGGATCGGGCGCGGGTCTCGCCGCGTTTGCGTTCGTGATCGCGCGCGCCTTCAAAGCCAAAGGGCTTGTCGTTTTCATTTGCTTCATCGTGCTCTTCCTCTTTCACACGGTGGGGTACCAACTCGGGTCCGACTGCTACTATGGAGCACGCGGGAAAGGAGTGTTCGCGCCAATCCTCGAAGGACATGTGGCTCTGGGTAAGCTTTTGTGGGGTCTATTTTACGGCCTCGGGTTCGGCGCGGGAATTGGATATGCGTTCCATCGGTGCCAGGAAAGCGGAGCAGAAAGTTAAACCGCGAATGGACGCGAATGGACGCGAATAGAGATCACAGAGATTTGAAACACGAAAGACGCGAAATACACGAAAGTTTCCAGAATAATTCTGAACCCGGTATAGCTGGACTGTGAGAAGACTCGAACATCCGCATGAGATTCTCATTGTCTGCACTTAAAAATTTAGCGTTTTTAGCGTGTTTCGCGGTTTAATCATCTGAGGGTGGATCTCGTTATGGGTATGTCAGATCGGCCTTTGGATATCGCGGTGTTGGCGGTCTACATCGCCGCAGTGGTGGCGTTCGGGTGCTGGTTCGTCCGCAAGAGCGGGACTACGAAGGGATTCATGATCGCGGGAGGCGCGCTGCCGGCCTGGGCGGTGGGGCTTTCGCTGTTCGGCACGTTTCTCAGCAGCAACACGTTTATCGGGGTCCCGGGAAAAGCCTTCGGCGGAAACTGGAACGCGTTTGTCTTCAGCTTGAGTATCCCGATCGCCGCGTGGATTGGGGTGAAATATTTTATCCCCTTTTACCGGCGCTCCGGCGAGATCTCGGCGTATCATCACCTGGAACACCGCTTCGGGCCCTGGGCCCGCACGTATGCCGTTATCTGTTACCTGCTGACGCAGGTGGCCCGCGTCGCCACGATCATGCTGGGCGTATCGCTGGCGCTGCACACGCTGACAGGCTGGAGCGTGATCGGGATCATCCTGGTGACCGGTGTGCTGGTGACGCTCTACACGCTGCTGGGCGGGATCGAAGCGGTGATCTGGACGGACGTCATCCAGAGCATCGTGCTCTCGCTGGGCGCGCTGCTGGTGGTCGGGTTGCTGCTGGCGGGTCATCCGGACGGGCCGGGCGGCGCGATCGCATTTGCGAGCGAGCACGGCAAGTTTTCTCTCGGCGGCTTCGGACCGTCGCTCCAGACGTCCACGGTGTGGGTGGTGCTGATTTACGGGATCTTCATCAACCTGAATAATTTCGGGATCGATCAGAATTACGTGCAGCGCTATCACACCGCCTCCAGTGCGCGCGCCGCAGCCAAGTCGTTGTGGATGGGGGCGATTCTTTACGTGCCAGTGTCGTTGGTTTTCTTTTTTATCGGGTCGCTGCTGTTCAGTTATTACACCGCGCAGCCCGAGTTGCTTGCAAAACTGCAGACCGAGGCCACCACGAATCCGTCGGATCAGGCCTTTCCGCATTTCATTGCCAACTTTATGCCGCCGGGCGTGAGCGGGATCATCCTCGCGGCGCTCCTGGCGGCGGCCATGAGCACGATCGACACCAGCCTCAACAGTTCCGCGACGATCACCTTGACCGATATATACAAGCGGTATGTCCGGCCGCAAGCTGATGAGGCGCACAGCATGCGGGTGCTGCACGTCGCGACGGTGATTTGGGGTGTCATCGGCACCTCGGCGGCGATCGCGATGGTGGGACGCGATATTCTCGATACCTGGTGGAAGCTCTCCGGAATGTTTGCGGGCGGGATGCTGGGACTATTCCTGCTTGGGCTGATCTCACGGCGTGCCGGGAATGCGGCTGCCGCGACGGGCGTGGTCCTGGGGTTGCTGGTGATATTCTGGATGAGTTTTTCTCCGGAGTCCGCGCTTCCGGAAGTTCTCCACAGTCCTTTTCATTCGAACATGGTTATAGTCGTGGGGACGCTGACGATTTTTCTGGTGGGGTTGTGTATCGGAAAATGTTGCGGAAACCGCAAATGGACGCGAATGGACGCGAATTAGGGAACAGGTTCCGAATAGCAGGATTCCGAAGGTAGGGCGACGCGTCCCTGCGGAGCCGCCCGAAATGGAAAACGCTTCCGAATGGACGGCGGCTCCGCAGGGACGCGTCGCCCTACCCGAGATCACGAAAAAGGCCGGAGGATTAACTCCGGCCTTTCGCATTTCTCGTGTCGAGGAGGAAACACAGCCCTGATGCCAATGGCGAAAGGCCGTATCTCCGCGTACTATTTGTTTGTGTTCCCGAAATCAGATCGCTTCGACGCGTGCCTTTTTGCCTTAGCGCGCCCCACCGGACCAGCGCCATCGTGTGGCATTATCGTTACCTCGGCAGGGACGCG
>JAHEJT010000115.1 GCA_024638765.1 Verrucomicrobiales bacterium | reverse complement strand
TACGGACGCCTCGGCCTTTTCAAACGACCCCGCAGAGAGGATCGCGAGATCGCTGCCGCCTGTCTCGACAAGGTTAAAATGCTTCCCTATGCCAAACGCCAGATTGCCAATCTGTCCGGGGGGCAGCAGCAGCGAGTTTTTCTGGCCCGCGCCCTCGCCCAGGAAAGCGACGTCTACTTCATGGATGAACCCTTCGCCGGCGTGGACGCCGCCACCGAGCACGCCATCATCGCCCTGCTTCGCGAGCTGAGAGAAAAAGGTAAAACGCTTTTCGTGGTGCATCACGATCTCTCCACTGCCCGCGATTACTTCGACATGCTTTTGCTCCTCAACATGCGCTTGGTCGCTTTCGGTGATACCGAAGAAGTCTTCACCAGTGAACTGCTCCAGAAAACATATGGCGGCCGCCTCACCATTCTTTCCGAAGTCGCCGAAGTCGTCCGAGAAAGTGAAACTTGAATTTCCCAGGATCCCCGCCACGGAAGAGGTTGCGCAAGCTCAATCATCAAGAGACTGGTGCCCCCGGTTAACCCGGTCCTCGGTGCCGGGATGGATCCTCACAATCTCCATCTGTTTTTTCTCCTTCCTCCTGCTCGCCCAAACCGTCCACGCCGACCGCATCGGGGAAGTCACCGACACGCGCATCCTCGAGCAGGCCTTCCGATTCTTCTCTTTTCAAGATCCCTCACTCCGATACGCCCTCTTGGGCTGCATCCTGCTCGGGATCTGCTGCGGCCTGCTCGGCAGTTTCATCGTGGTGCGCGGGCTCGCGCTCGTCGGCGATACTCTCTCCCACGCCGTCCTCCCGGGCATCGCCCTGGGTTACCTCTGGAACATGAGCAAGGACCCCCTCACCATCTTTGTCGGCGCCGCGCTCGCCGGCATTCTCGGCACCGTGGTGGTCCGGCTCATCCGGCAGACCACCAACCTCAAGCAGGACACCGCCCTCGGGATCGTCCTCGCGTCGTTCTTCGGCATCGGCGCTTTCCTGCTCTCCGCGATCCAGCGTCTCCCATCCGGCGATAAAAGCGGGCTGCACCACTTCATGTTCGGACAGGCTGCGGCGATTTCAGAAAATGACGTCATCCTCATGGCCGTGGTCACCGGGCTGTCCCTGCTCATCATCGGATTTTTCTATCGCCCTTTCCTGCTTTCAAGTTTCGATCCGGCTTTCAGTTCTTCCATCGGTTATCCCACCCAGTTCTTTCATTACCTGCTCATGGTCCTGCTGGCCTGCGCCGTGGTTATCGCGCTCCAGGCCGTCGGTGTGGTCCTCGTCTCGGCCATGCTCATCATCCCCGCGGCGGCAGCCAACCTCCTCACCGACCGACTCCATCACATGGTGCTGCTCTCCGTTTTCTTTGGCATCCTCTCCGCGTTCGCCGGCTCTTTCTTTTCCTTTCTCGGCACCAGCCTGCCCACCGGGCCTTTCATGGTGCTGGGAGCGAGCGCAGTCTTCACCCTGTCGTTCCTCCTCGCCCCCCGTCACGGACTGCTCCCCAGGCTCTGGCGCGCCCGCTCTCAAAGCAGACGCATCCAGCGTGAGAACACTTTGAAAGCGATTTACCACGTCCTCGAAGCCAACGATTTCAAGAGCGAGAACGTCTCGCTGAAAAACCTTTCCGCCCGCCGCCGGCTTACCCCCACGGATACCGAGGCCGAGGTCGCCGAACTCCAGCGGCACGATCTGGTCACGCGCGAGCCGGGGACCCGCGATATCCACCTCACTCCCCCCGGATGGACCCGCGCCTGCGAAATCGTCCGCAATCACCGCCTCTGGGAACTCTATCTCACCAACGCCGCCCACATCGCGCCGGACCACGTCCATGACGACGCCGAAAGAATCGAACACGTCCTCGGTGATAAAGTGGTCCGCGAGATCGAGCGCCGGCTCGATTACGCCCGCAAAGATCCCCACGGCAAACTCATTCCCAGCCTCGAAGATCTCCACCGTAAGGATACTTTTGAACCCACCGATAGCCCCACCGGGTACCGCCCCGCCTAACGCCTCTAATCTTACCGATATTCAATCACTGCAAGCGCAGCGACCATGTCCCTGTTTCCACCATTCAACCTCCGCGAGTTCTTGACCCTCCCATGGACCGACCCGTTCATCGAGGGGACCGTCTGGATCGTCATCCTCGGCGCGCTGGTCACCATTGCCTGCGGTCTGGTGGGCAATTACCTCATTCTGCGTCGCCTCGCGCTGGTGGGCGACGCCATCAGCCACAGCGTGCTCCCAGGCATCGCCATTGCCTTCCTGCTCTCGCGCAGCACCAACAGCACTTTCATGTTTCTCGGCGCTCTCGCCGCCGGCGTCGTGACCACGCTGCTCATCGAATGGATCCACAAAAACTCCCGCATCAAGCAGGACGCCGCCATCGGCATCACTTTCTCGACCCTCTTCGCCATCGGGGTGATCCTTATCAGCCTGGTCGCGGGCAAAGTTGATCTCGACGCCGATTGCGTCCTTTACGGCGAAATGGACCAGGCAGCGGTGGTCCCCGGCGATGCCCTGGCTCCGCCGGCGGTCGTGCGCATGGCCACCATCTCCCTCGTGGTCGGCGCGCTCATCACGCTCCTATACAAGGAGCTTCTCGTCTCCTCTTTCGATCCCGTGCTCGCCACCTCCATGGGTATTCGCAGTCAGGCCATGCATTACGGACTGATGGTGGTGCTCTCGCTCGTGGTCGTCAGCGCCTTTGAGATGGTCGGCAGCATCATGGTCATCGCCATGCTCATCATGCCCGGAGCCACCGCCTTCCTCCTCACCCAGCGTCTCCCGGTAATCTTTGCCCTCACCATCCTGCATGCTTTCCTCAGTTCCTTGCTCGGGTACCACCTCGCCATCTGGGCCGACTGCAAAACCGCCGGCGCGATGGTCGTGGTGGCGTTTTTTCTTTTCTGCCTCGCCTGGTTCTTCAGCCCATACCAGGGAATTCTCACCCGTCTCCTCCATCGCCGCCGCACCCGCGCACTCATGGAGCTGGAAGCGGAAGCGTCATGAGTTATCAGCTGTCAGTCCACGAATCGATTGGTGATTCGCGTCCTCCGAATGCCCGATACCTCATAGCCAATAACGCCGGGCTACGCCCCGTCATCCTGTAATTTGCGCACCAAGGCTTTGACGCGGTTGGCGCGGAACACATCTTTAAAGGCCACCTCGATTTCATCCCCGCCCGCAGTCGAAAACTCGACTGTGCCCACGCCGATTAATCCTTTAAGGCCGATTTTCTTCACGTTGATGGTGCGGATGTCCCGAATCCGCACCTCGTGCGAACTCTTTGAAATAAACCCGTAAATCACTTCCACACGGCGCCGAGTCACGAGATAAAGCCTCAGCGAACGCGTGAAGCAGACATACCCGTAAAATGCCAGCGCGATTACCAGGCTCCCGAAGAGGAACCAGCCATTGTAAGACCAGGTGGCGATCCCGGCGCCGAGCGCCACAATGGAAATAATAATGCTGCGCCAGAAACTCAGCCAGGCAGGCCGCCCCCGGTAAAGAATCTCTTTCGGCGGTTCATGCCGCTTTTCTTCCAGGTCCTCCCCCTCCAGAAATCGCTGCGCCCGTTCGGAGAGATCGTCGGGCTTTGCCTCACCCAGATCCGAGGCTTGCGCCTCAAAGTTTTTCTCTACCTCGCAAGCGGACATTTCCAGCTCTTCATCACCGACCAGGCATTTCGTGTCTTTATTAACTTCCCCACTCGCCAGCAAATCGGAGATTTCGCTCGCGCTGAAGGGCCCCTCCCGGCCCGCCTCGCGCACGATGTAAATTTCCTTATGCATCTGGTCTCAACTCTCGCCTTCCATTGAATCGACCGCCGGCAGCAGATCTTCACGGGCCAGGAGTGCCGCGAGGTCCACTCCCGGAAGTTTGTTTTCGGGGGTCCCTTCCACGATCGCCAGCATCGGCGCAATCCGGTCGGTTTCCAACACCGCTGCCTGCACCAGGCTGGCGATGATTTTTTCGTCAGCCCCGGTTTCCGTAAAAACGTTGCTGACACGAAACAAGACTCTCCGGGCATCCCAATCCATCTCAAATGCTCCCAATGTCAGGTGCGTGTTCGCGCGCATGAGCAACTCGGCGATTGCCCAGAGCGTCTCTCTGCCGCCCTCGGCCAAGGCTCTTTCCGAAACGACCGAGAGCGCGTTGATTTCGGGAAAAACCTGCACGTGCAAAGACACCCTCGTGTGGTAGGCCTCGAAATCCGCCTCGATCACTTCGCGACCTTCGATGGGGCGCCACTGCCAGCCCATGGCTTCAAAGGACTGTTGGAGCGCTGAAAACAGATCCGGCATTGAATAGACTGACGGGAATCATTATCCCGCCTCCGGCGGGCTCTGCCAAGTCGCCGGGCCGGCCTGGCGGGCGGGAACGTCGGGGTGATAGGATTCGAACCTACGGCCTCCTGCTCCCAAAGCAGGCACTCTAACCAAGCTGAGCTACACCCCGTGTCCCTGCGGACGGGCCACAGCGTCCGTGAAAACCAATCCCTTTTCAACCCCAATTCACCACCGCCGGGGGCGCTATCCAGGCTGAATCGGCCCGAATTTTTCGGGATTTTCCCCGGGATCATCGTTGACGGGCACCCGGGAACCCGCCAAAATTCCCCTTGCTCGAGCTAAAAAGCTGAACTATTAGTTGAGTTCGTTATCGTCATTGGCAAACAACTTCAGGACATACCGCACGCCGCGGGCGAGTCTCCCGTTAGTGGGCTCACCGCAGAAGAGCGTCCCCGATCCGACCAAGGACCTTCGCGATACAGATGAATTTTCCCGGCAGATTCAAGAGAACCTTCAATCTCAAGCGCTCACACCTCAACCCGGCCTAACTGAGTGCTCCCTGGTCGATTCTTCATCTTTTATGGTGACTCCATCGTTCGCCACGCTTCAACGGATTGTCCTTTGTCCCCATGCCCAAGCTTGGGATGGGATCCCCCCAAGATGGCTAACCCCGGTCTTGACCTCATCTTTGCTAACCTAACGGAGATCTTTTATTCCTAAACCGAAAAACCGACGCCGGTATCAACGCCGGGTAATGACCAGAATCAACGAGCGCATTCGCGCGCCACGTGTCAGAGTTCTGGTTGGAGACGAAAACGAGCAGCTCGGTATCATACCGACCCATGAAGCGCTCGCCAAGGCCCGCAGCCTGGGATTGGATCTCATCGAGATCGCCCCCAACGCAGATCCTCCCGTCTGCCGGATCACGGACTACGGAAAGTTCCGCTACAACCAGTCCAAGCAAAAGAAGGAACAATCCAGGCCCAAGAGCAAGCTCAAGGAGGTCAAATTCCGCGTCCGCATCGAGACCAACGATTACCAGGTGAAAATGGCACGCGCGGAACGCTTCCTCGACCACGGCGACAAGCTCCGCATCCAGCTTCAGTTCCGTGGCCGTGAAATGGCGCACCAGGAACTCGGATTCCAGCTCATGGAGCGCATCAAAGAGGACCTCAAAACCATGGCGCATGTCGATGTCGAACCCCGCCAGGCCGGACGAAACGTCTTGATGATGCTTTCCCCGCTGCCCGAGCAACAGCGTAAACGCAAGTTCACCGTCCACGACGAGGAAGAAGAATCCGAAGAGGAAAAAGCCGGCATCGCCGAAGCCGAAGCCGAAGAGGCCGCGGAAAAAGCGGGCGCGGCAGAAGCGGCCGCCGCACCGGAGCCTGCCACGGCACCCGAACCGGAAACGGCGGAACGAGAGAAAGCCTCCTGACCCCCTCCCCCGCCCCCTTGAGCCCCTCGAAGAAACTCGTCCTCTTCGATATCGACGGCACCCTCCTCGATACCGGCGGCGCCGGACTCTCCGCCCTCGACCGCGCCTTTAAGCGGACATTCGACGCCGATGGAGAAATCCCTCCCATCGAGTTGGCCGGCACTACGGATTCAAGCATCGTGAAAATGCTTTTCACCCACTTCCAGATCGCCGAGACCCCCGAGAATAAAGACCGTTTCTTCTCCGCTTACATCGAAGAACTGGGATCCAATCTTACCGGGCCCGACCATTCCGGAAGACTCCTGCCCGGAGCCAAAGCCCTGCTTCAAACTCTTCGTCAGGAAACCGCCCACATCGTCGCCTTGCTCACCGGAAATATACGGCGTGGGGCGTTTCTCAAGGTCACCCATTACGGGATCGGAGATTTCTTTGAATTTGGCGCTTTCGGCGATGATCACCACGACCGCAATCACCTCGGTCCCATCGCCGTCTCGCGCGCGCGCGAACGCCACCGGCATTCCTTCAAAAAGCACGACGTCGTCGTCATCGGCGACACCCCCAAGGATATTCATTGCGCCCATGCAATCGGTGCACGTGCTATCACCGTGGCGACCGGTTCCTTCTCACGTGACGCCCTCAAACCCCACGGACCGCACCACCATTTCGACACCCTCGAAGACGCCACCCAGGTTCTGGGAGCCATCGAAGACCTTCCCAGTCAAGGCCTCTAATAATCGCGCTCGAGCAGGTAAACTGCGATTTCGCGAAGCCGGGCGCCGTCTTTTCCGAACCCCTCCAGCGCCCGGTGGGCCTTTCTCGTCAATCGACCCGCCTCGGCGCGGGATTTCTCCAAGCCCAGGACCGAGGGATAGGTGGTCTTTCCCGCTTTCAGGTCTTTGCCCGCGCTTTTGCCAAGCTGCTGGGACGTCCGGGTCACGTCGAGGATGTCGTCGATGACCTGAAAGGCCAAACCCAGGGCCTCGCCGAAATCCGTCAGTCGCTCCAGTGCCTTCGGACCGGCGTCGGCGCTCATGGCGCCCAGCCTGATCGACGCCGCAATCAAAGCCGCGGTCTTGTTCTTGTGAATCCGCACCAATTGCGCCTTTCCCAGTTTCTTCCTCTCCCCCTCGAGATCCAATACCTGGCCCGCAATCAGCCGCTGGCTCCCCGCGGCCACCGCCAACTCCCTGACCAGCGCCCCCACGGGATAGCGCCTGGAACCTCTGGAACCGGCCGCGATTTCAAAGGCCAGCGCTTGTAAAGCGTCACCGGTGAGGACCCCAACGGCTTCTCCATAAACCTTGTGACAAGTGGGCTGGCCGCGACGCATATCGTCGTCGTCCATGCAGGGCAAGTCGTCGTGAATCAAGGAATACGTGTGAATGCACTCGACCGCACAGGCCAGCGGAAGCGCCTTATTCCGGCTGCCGCCGCATGCTTCGGCCGCAGCCAGACAGAGAATCGGACGCAGCCGTTTGCCCCCCACGAAAATGCTGTAGCGCATCGCCTCGTGAATGGTCGAGGGCAAGACCTTCTTCCCCGGTAACAGCTTGTCGAAGGCAGCCTCCACGTCCAAGCGCCGGCCCTCCAGATACCGCTCAAGCTTCATCCGGGTCTTCGCCTGTCGCTAAAGTAACTCCGCGATCTGCACCGCGTTCAACGCCGCACCCTTGCGCACTTGGTCTCCCACCACCCAGAAACTCAACCCGTTCTCGAATACCAGGTCCTTGCGGATGCGTCCCACCAGGCAATCGTCGCCGTCGGTGGCGTCCAGCGGCGTGGGATAAAGCCCCGCGGCGGGATCGTCCATGACCCGAACCCCGGGAGCCGCGTCGATCACTTCCCGGGCGCGCTCCACGTCCACCGGCTTGCGAAATGAAGCCGTCACCGCCACGGAGTGCGACCGGTAAACCGGGACGCGCACGCAGGTCACCGAAGCCGTGAAGTCCGGTGCGTGCAAAATCTTGCGTCCCTCGTTCTGCATTTTCATTTCTTCCTTGGTATATCCGTTCTCCAGAAACGCGTCCACCTGGGGAATCACGTTGTGCGCGATCTGGTGAGGATAAATCTTTTTCTCCACCTCGCCGTCGCCGGCAATGGCCTTGATCTGGCCCTCGAGTTCCACGATGCCCTGCGCGCCGCTGCCGGATACCGCCTGGTAACTAGAAGCAATCACTTGTTCCACGCCGAACTCCGCGTGCAGAGGCTGTAAACCCATCAGGGTGATGATGGTCGTGCAGTTGGGATTGGCGATCACCCCGTGCTGAAGCGCGACGTCCTCCGGATTGATTTCGGGCACCACCAAGGGCACCTCGTCATCCATCCGAAAGGCGGAGGAGTTGTCCACCACCACGGCCCCGGCCTCCACCGCGTGCGGCGCGAATTCCCGCGATATCCCCGAACCCGCGCTGAACAACGCCAGATCGACTCCTCGAAAAGAATCCGGGGTCAGTTCCTGGACCTCCACCTCGGACCCGCGGAAACTCAGTTTCCGGCCTGCGGAACGGGAGGACGCCAGCAAGGTCAATTCGCCGATGGGAAAATTCCGCTCTTCCAGGCATTTCAGCATCTCGATGCCCACTGCCCCGGTCGCCCCCGCCACGGCGAGATGTTTCTCGTTGCTCATCGCTCCCAATATTGTTTGCTGAATATAATCGAATGCCTCGGCCCGGATCTTGCGCCGACCGAAAAGGCGTCAAATACTAACTGCATCCGCGCCGAATGCAACCACCGGACACGAGAATTGAAATCTGCGTTTCCACCCAGAAGCTCCGCCTCCTGGGCCCCGAGGGCGTCATCGCCGAATATCCGGTCTCAACTTCAAAATTCGGTCTCGGCTCCGAGGAAGGCAGCTTCCGCACTCCGACGGGCGACTTCGAGATTTCTCAAAAAATCGGCGAGCGTGAGCCCGAGCTCACGATATTCAAGAGTCGCAAACCCATCGGCCTCTGGGATCCCTCCGATCGATCCGACGAAGATCTTGTCCTCAGCAGAATCCTCCGGCTCGACGGCCTGCAGGAAGACAACGCCAATACCCGCGACCGGTTCATTTACATTCACGGAACCAATCAGGAACATCTCATCGGAACTCCTGCCAGTTACGGCTGCATCCGAATGCGGAACACCGATGTTGCCGATCTCTTCGCCCGCGTCCCGGAGCACACCCCCGTGTCCATTGCGTGACTGGCGGCCCGACTCACCGGGAAAGGGCGCTCCAGGGGGCAAAACAAACAGTTTACAAGGGGCCCACCCCCTGGTTAGCATGAAACGCAGCCTCGCATCAGAGGCATTTGATCAAACTGACGAACACGGAACCTGCACAATGAATCTGAAGACTTTAATCGCTCTGTCCTTCGCCGCCGCGGCGCTCGCGCTGGGAACTTCCTGCCAGAACAAAAACGCACCGCCACCTTCCGTCGACCTCACGCCCGGATACGTGGCCCCCGCCAAGTAAGGCAGGGTCTCCAAGGCTGAAAACTTCTGAGACGGCTGTCCTGCGGGACAGCCGTCTTTGTTTTGCGCGGACATCCCCGATTCGGCCAATCCTGCCTCCCGCATCCGTTATCCAGCATCTTGATGTCATCCCGTTTACCCCCTTCTGTCATCCCGAGCGAAGTCGAGGGATCTCACGCTTGGGCCGCAGTGTCTCGGGACAGTAAAAAATCAGGAGCCATCCTGGACGTTTGCCTGGCTGAGGGAATCGAGGTAGCGTGCGCTGTGCAGAGAGATCCCTCGACTGCGCTCGGGATGACAAATCGAAACGTCCCCTGTCCCGCATGACTCCCTCACATCCCCGTCGGGTGATCGAGAAATTCCCAGTCCAGCCCCTCATGCGCAGCCAAATTCTCCGCCAAAGCTTTCACCCCGAACGTCTCGGTGGCGTAATGCCCGGCGTAAAACACGTTGATTCCCAGTTCTTCGGCAGCCGTATAACTCCAGTGCGGTCCCTCGCCGGTCACCAACGTATCGACCCCCTCCTCCGCGGCGCGCGCCACCTCGCCCCCGGCCCCACCCGTAACCACTCCCACCACGGCCACTTCGGCGGGCCCCGCCGGGCAGAGATGGACTCGACCGCCGCCGACCGCTGCGCGCACGGCTTCCAATAACTGCTCCCTCGTCATTGTGACCCGGCCCCGCAGCCCCAGGTGGATCCCCTTCCATTCCAGAAAAGGCGCAGTCTCCTCCATTTCCAGGAGACGGGTGAGCACCGCGTTGTTACCCGACTCGGGATGCACGTCCAGCGGTAAATGCGCGCTGTAA
Source organism: Verrucomicrobiales bacterium (assembly GCA_024638765.1). GTDB lineage: Bacteria > Verrucomicrobiota > Verrucomicrobiia > Verrucomicrobiales > DEV007 > JAHEJT01. Next base: position 5,921 of record JAHEJT010000115.1, on the reverse strand, counting down.
ATTGCCAGGTTCGCGTCCATCGCCCGCTTCAATTTCCGGTAGACTCCACCCCGGATCATCTGCGCCCCTGACCAGAACATCCCGTGGTGCACGATCAGGAAATCCACCCCCGCAGCCACGGCTTTTTCGATCACCGGCAGGCTCGCATCTACCGCCGCTCCCAGCTTGCGCACGTTGCCGTCATTCTCCAATTGGAGCCCGTTATGCGCCCCCGGGAAATCGGGAATCTCATTCACCCTCAGGTAATCCCCGAGGTAATCGACTATCTGCTCCAGCCCCGCCATGGCCACGAAGATACCCGACCGCTCCCGCTCCCTTCAATCTTCCATTAATCCGGAAGCGAAGACTTCCATTTTTCCATTTTCCATCTAGTTTCTCCTTAGAAGCCATCTCATAAACCCCGCGAGGCCGCGCGCCCGGCGATTTTGGGCGATGGCAAGGCGCGGCGAGCGGCGATGATGGGTTCATCACAGAACGAGGCGCAACGACGATAGCGCACAAAAGCGCCAGCGCCCGAAGGGTTGCGGCCATTTTCGACCCCAGCTGCGTCCCTCGCTCGGCAGCTATGAATTTCCATAGCATTCTCGCTCGCGCCTTGCTGGTCGCCGAAAATGGACTCGCAACGCGACCGCGTGGGGTTTATGAGATGGCTTCTTATGCTCCAGGCAGGAATCGTCGGACTCCCCAACGTCGGCAAATCCACTCTCTTTAACGCCGTCACCCGGACGCGGAAGGCGCCCGCGGAAAACTATCCCTTCTGCACCATTGATCCCAATCAGGGCGTCGTCGTCGTTCCCGACGACCGCCTCGCCATGCTCGCCGAGATCTCTCATTCCGAGAAGATCATTCCCACGGCCATCGAGTTCGTCGATATCGCCGGACTGGTAAAAGGCGCCAGCACCGGCGCCGGACTCGGCAACCAGTTCCTTTCCAATATCCGGGAAGTGGACGCCATTATCCAGGTGGTGCGCTGTTTTGAAGACGACGACATCATCCATGAGCTCGGCAGCGTCGATCCACTGCGCGATATTGAGATCATCAACTCGGAACTGATCCTCGCGGACATCGCCTCACTCGAAAAGAGAAAGACTTCCCGGGAAAAGAAAGCCAAGGGTGGCGATAAGGAAGCCAAGCAGGAGCTCGCGCTGATCGAACGTCTCTTGCCTCACCTCAATGAAGGAAAGCCGGCGCTGACATTGCAAATTGGCGACAGCGAGAACGCCTTGCTCAAAGATTTTTTCCTGCTTTCCTCCAAGCCGACCATCTTCGCCTGCAACGTCTCGGAGGAGGACCTCGCGGCCGCTTCGAAAAATCCGGAAACGCATCCTCTCGTTTCCCAGGTGATCAGGTATGCCGCGGAGAATCATGCCGCCGAAGCCACTGTCATCAGCGCGGCTATCGAGAGCGAACTCGTCGAACTCTCTGACGAGGAGGCCGCAGAGTACGTGCAGAGCCTCGGAGTCTCGGGAAGCGGGGTTTCCAAACTGATTAAGGCAGTTTATCATCTCCTCGGCCTGCGCACCTATCTCACCTCCGGAGAGAAAGAGAGCCGCGCCTGGACCATTCCCGCCGGCGCGCGGGCCCCCGCCGCGGCCGGAGTCATCCACACCGATTTCGAGCGCGGGTTCATCGCGGCCGAGGTGGTTTCCTATCATGAACTCGTCGAACTGGGATCCCTGGCCAAGGCTCGGGAAGCGGGAAAGCTCCGCATTGAAGGCAAGGATTACGAAGTGCAGGACGGTGACGTTATCGAGTTCCGCTTCAACGTCTGAAAACCACAATTGTCTTTGCACTTTGGCCGATTTCGTTTTCATTATCCCCCGTATCAAGGCGGTGGGATCGGCCGCCGCAGGCCTTAAGCCAGCATTTCAGCCCTTATGAAAATTTTCCGGCGTCTCCTTCTCGCTTTGCCGGCCGTCTGCCTGGCTGCGCTCGGCCCCGCATCGGGAGTCTTGCAGGCCCAGGAACTGGCAGTCCCGGCTTCGGAGCCCGCTTCTCCCGCCTACCCGGAGCTGGCTCCCATGCCCGTCAACGGGTCGGAATTCAGCAGCATCGTCCGGGTGGAAAACAATTCCCTGGTGCCGGACTATCGCACCCCCTGGAACCCCGGCCGCAGCAGCGGCGGCACCGGCACCGGCTTTCTCATCGCACCTAACAAGTTTCTCACCAACGCGCACGTCGTCAGCAACAGCCGGTTGGTTTACCTCAAGAAAGTCGGCGATCCTCGCCCTTACAAAGCCCGCATCCTCCACATTGCGCATGACTGCGATCTCGCAGTGCTCGAGTTGGAAGACGATACCGCCTTTCGGAATGTCAAACCACTTGAACTCGGCTCCATCCCCAAGCTCAATACCACCGTGATCGCCGTGGGATACCCCATCGGCGGCCAACGCATTTCCGTTACCCGCGGCATCGTTTCCCGGATCGATTTCCAGCCTTACAGCCACAGTTCCGTGGATTATCACCTCACCATCCAGGTAGATGCCGCCATCAATCCCGGCAACAGCGGCGGCCCCGTCCTCCAGGACGGCAAAGTCGTCGGCGTCGCTTTCCAGGGATACAGCGGAGGCGTCGCCCAAAACGTCGGTTACATGATCCCGGTGCCGGTCATCGAACGCTTCCTGACCGATATCCAGGACGGGAGTTACGATCATTATGTCGATCTCGCAGTCGGTGAGTTCAATATTCTCAATCCCGCCCAGCGTCGCGCCCTCGGCCTCCCCAATAATGACATCGGGGTCATCGTCAGTGCCCTCAATTCGACCGGATCATCCGCCGGACTGCTCGAAGAGGGAGACGTCCTCCTGGAAATCGACGGACATCCCATCGCCAGCAACGGCTTCGTCAACATCAACGGCGAACAGGTTAACATGAATGAGGTCGTGGAACGAAAATTCGCCGGCGACAAGGTCCGCCTCAAGTTGTGGCGAGACCGGAAAACTGTCGACGTGGAATTAACCCTGAAACGATTCCTTCCATATCTCATTCAGGCAGCTCAGTACGATCAGGAACCGCGATACGTGGTGTTTGCGGGACTGGTCTTCCAGCCACTGGACCGCAGCTTGCTCAATGCCCACGGCATCACCGACCTCCAGGTCCGCTATTTCTTCAATTATTTCGTGTCCGAAAACCTTTACGAAGAACAGCCGGAGATCGTGGTGCTCACGAGCGTGCTGCCGGACGCCATCAACACCCATCTTGGGAAATTCCGGCATAATATCGTCGAGGAAGTCAACGGACGCCCGATCAAATCACTCCGCGATGTTTACGAAGCTCTCAACGACGGCAAAAAACGCGATTATCATGTCATCAAGTGCCTGGGCCAGGGACTTCCCATCGTCCTCGATGCCGCCCGCGTCGAGGAAGCCCAGGGCCGTATCCTCAAACAGTACAACGTCCCCGCGGACCACAATCTCGAATCCTGAGAAGATGCCCGCGCCCACGCCTGATCCCATGTTCCGACTTCCCCGGCGCGGCCCTATCCTCTGCGCCCTGGCGGCGTCCCTCATCCTTCATCCCTCATTCTTCATCCTTCCTGCCTCCGCAGCCCCCGCGCCCTCCGCGGAAAACTCGATCGTCCGCGTCAACGTCACCAGCCAGAAATACAACTTCTTCCGGCCCTGGCAAAAAGACGCCCCCGCCTCCCGACGGGCCCTCGGAGCCATCCTCGAAAATAACCAGGTCCTCGTCACCGCCGAACTTGCCGCCAACGCTACCTACATCGAACTCGAACTTCCGGACACCGGGGAAAAAACCACCGCCCAGGTCGATGCCGTCGATTATGAGGCCAACCTCGCCCTCCTCTCCCCGCTGGCTGGAGAATCGTCCATCCTCGAGGGCAAGGTCCCCCTCGAGATCGCCTCCGATCCCCGAATCGGCGACACCCTCGAAGTATGGCAGATCCAGGACAACGGCACCGCCCGCATCACCCGCGGCGAACTCGTGAACGCGGAAGTGGCGTCCTATTTCCTCTCTTCTAGCCTCTTTCTCTCTTACCAGCTCAAAGCTTCCCTCCAATACCAGTCCGGAAGTTTCACCCTCCCCGTCATTCATGAGGGCCGCCTCGCCGGGCTCCTGCTGGGTTACAACTCCGCCGATCAGATTTCCAAGATCGTGGCCACTCCCATCATCCGTCACTTCCTCAAGGAAGTGCGCAAGGATAAGGATGCTTACCCCGGCTTCCCCAATCTCGGCATCGCCTACGCCCAGACCCTCGATGACCAGCTGCGCGGTTTTACAGGGCTGAATAAAGACCAGGGAGGCGTCTACATCACCCGGGTGCTCAAGGACAGTTCCGCGGATCAGGCGGGTCTCGAAGTCGGGGACGTCCTCCTGCAGCTCGGCGATTACGCCATTGATCCGCGCGGCAACTACGACGACCCGCTCTACGGCAAGCTCAACCTCAGCCATATCGTCCGCGGAAACGCATACGTCGGAGATCGCATTCCCATGAAAATTCTGCGCGATGGCGAAGTCGTCGATATTACCGCCACTCTCAAGCGCAAAGGGGCCTCCGAATACCTCGTCGATCCCTACATGTTCGATCGCGGGCCCAAATTTATCATCCTCGGTGGGCTTATTTTCCAGGAACTATCGCAACCCTATCTCCAGGCGTGGGGGGATAAATGGCGCACCCAGGCGCCCTTCAAGCTCATCCATGCGCAGGCTTACCAGGAGCCTTACGAGGAAGAGGGCCGGGAAAAAATCGTATTCCTCAGCCGCGTCCTGCGCACGCCCACGACCCTCGGATACGAGCGCCTCTCCCATCTCATCCTCACGCAGGTGAACGGGAAACCAGTCAACTCTCTTACAGACCTCGACGCCGCTCTGCGCCAGCCCATCGACGGAATCCATCACATCGAGTTCAGCGATTTCCCCAAAATCATCCACGTCGATGCCCTGGAGGCCGAGCAAACCAATGCCCAACTCCAGGAACTTGGCATCGCGCGGATCAAGCGACTGGATTGATCACGCAAGCCGGATCTGGGATTCAGTAGTCAGGCGACCACCATCGTGAATCTGAATACGGAACACGGTCCACCCGTCACTTCCAAAATAGGCGCCCTTTTCGACTGGGACGGCGTCATCATCGATTCCCATGACCAGCACGAGCAAAGCTGGTTCCTCCTCGCGGAGGAAATCGGGAAGCCGATGACGCGGGATCTTTTCAAAACGAGCTTCGGCATGCGCAATGCCCAAATCATTCCGGAGCTGTTTCATTGGGCCAATCCCGATGATCAAGAGAGCATCCAGCGACTCGGCGATCGCAAGGAAGCGCTTTACCGCGAGATCATCCGGCGCGACGGCATAGAGCCGCTCCCCGGAGTCGCCGATCTGCTGCACAGCCTTAAGGAGTCACGGATTCCCTGCGCCGTCGGATCGTCCACGCCGCTCGAGAACATCGATTGCCTCATGGACATGCTCGGTTTTAAAAAATTCTTCCAGGCCGTCGTCTCCGCGGAAGATGTCGACCGGGGAAAACCCGACCCCCAGGTGTTTCTCCTCGCCGCCTCACGGATCCAGCGTGCGCCTGAAAACTGCGTGGTCTTCGAGGATGCCCACGCCGGCGTCGAAGCCGGCAAGCGCGGAGGGATGAAGACCATTGCCGTCACCACCACCCACCCCGCCGGCACTCTTGATGACGCAGACCTCGTCGTCGATTCCCTCGCCGAAGTCACCCTGGACGCGATCGCCTCGCTGCTGCGCTAAAGGCCGGGGCCGGGACTACGGCGTCCCTTGAAGGCCGGACCGCGGTCAGTCCGACTCCACCACCGAACCGGGGATGGGACGACTGGCGCGGAATGCGTCGCGCCCAAGCGGAACTCGGCCCCCAACCCCATGCCCCCCGTGCTCCACCCCGTGCTCCACCCCGTGCTCCCACCCCGTGCTCCACCCCGTGCTCCCACCCCGTGCTCCACCCC
>JAHEJT010000278.1:2256-4287 GCA_024638765.1 Verrucomicrobiales bacterium | reverse complement strand
CTGCCGCATCGCGAAGGTTTTCAACGAGCACGGCGTGCGCAAATACGGCGTCATCCGCATCGATTCCGCCGAATTCGGTCTGGATAAGTGGGGTGAAGATCCCAAGGGCAACACCGGCAAGATCGCTGAGACTTTCCGCGAAGCCGCGAAGATCGCCGCCGACAGCGGTGAGCGTCTCGCCGCCGAAGGCGAGATCTGCTGGGCCGGCATGCACAGCTGGAAAGACATGCTCGATCTCCTCGAAGAAGTCGGCATGCCCGAATCGCTCGGCTTCCAGGCCGACCTCGCGCACACCTATCTCTATCTGCTGGGATACAACGCTCCCGAGCACGCGCTGCTCAAAGAGGGATACACCGAAGATGAGTTCTATGCGGCTTACGAGCAGATGACCGACAAGCTTCGCCCCTGGACCATCGATTTCCACGTCGCTCAGAACGACGGCGAAGTCCACGGCGCCGGCGATCACGACAAAACCGGTAAACACTGTCCGGCCGACGATCCCAACGGGAAGCTCGATATCGTGAAGTGCGCGAGCTACTGGCTCAAAGACGCGCCGGCCCGCGGCATCGAGCACATTTGCTGGGACGGGTGCATGTTCCCCAACGCCGTGCTCGAAGACGGCAAAACCTGGAACACCATTCTCGCGAAGATGATCGAAGTCCGCGACGCCCACGGCTGGGACTGATCGTCGCACCGACAACTTCTCCGACAAAAAAAGCCACTCCGCAATGGAGTGGCTTTTTTTATGGAGGGAAACGCTCTGTCGTTTCCGTGATCTTGGGAAACGACACTGCCGGCACGAAGTGCTTCAAGATCCGAAGGCAAGCCGCAGAGCCCGCGTAGCGGGATAAAGCGTTTCCCTCCACGGATTCTAAATCTCCGCCCGCGTATGCCGGTCGACCCACTTCTCGATCCCCGGGCCCGGGCGCTCAAACACCTGCATCCGATCGATCAACCGATCCGGTTCATCGTCGACGAGCAACAAGTCGCGATGTTCCGCGAGCAGGAATCGTTTCTCGACCATGCGATCCAGAAACTCCCGTAGCGACGAAAAATAACCGTCCACATCCAGGAGCCCGCACGGCTTCTCCTGAATCCCAAGCTGAGACCAGGTCAGCGTTTCGAACATCTCTTCCAGTGTGCCGATCCCTCCCGGCAACGAGATGAACCCGTCCGCCAACTCGTTCATGAGAGCCTTGCGCTCGTGCATTGATCCAACCACGTGAAGTTTCGTGACCCCCTGGTGCGCCAGTTCGAGCTCAAGAAGGTGTTCGGGAATGACGCCCTGAACTTCGCCGCCTGCTTCGAGACAGGCGTCAGCCACGATGCCCATCAATCCCACGTTGCCGCCGCCATAGACGAGACCGATGCCGCGCTCCGCCAGGCGAGTGCCGAGAGCGCGCGCCATGTCGGCAAAGTCCGGATCGCTGCCCGGGCTGGAGCCGCAGAAGACGCAGAGAGCTTTCATAGTCGCGGGCGGGCTCACGAATCGCTCTTCGCCGCCCATTTCCGAACGAACTCCAGGAGGGCCTCCTCATTATAGGAGCCGCGCTTTTCAAAACCTTCAGTGGGCTGCGAGTGCAGAAGCTTTCCGTCGGATTCGAGAACGAAGAGGTGAGGAAACGATTCGATGTCAGGGTAGTCCTTGAGGAAAAAACCGTTGGGATTCTCCGGGCTCCAGTTCACTTTCATGATGATGAAGTTCTCAGCGAGCGCCGCGGCGACGGTGTCGTTCTCGTGAAAGTATCGGCTCATCGTTCGGCACCACCCGCACCAATTGCCGCCGACTTGAAGCAGAATACGCCGATTCCTGGCCGTCGCCTGCTTCACTGTGGTTGCGAGATCCTCCGTGGGCTTGCGCTTGGGATCGTAGACGTCCACCGTGTATTGGGGGGCACGCTTCGCGTCGCCCGGGGAAGAAGCCACTTCCTCGGAGCAGGCGGTTCCTGCGGTGACGAGGCCGAGAATGAGGACAAGTGGCGCGAGTTTCATGTGCGGGGACGGGGTGAGCGGTCACTCTGCCCGATGGAT
>JAHEJT010000278.1:0-2246 GCA_024638765.1 Verrucomicrobiales bacterium | reverse complement strand
CAGAAATTTCGAGAAGGATCCTGATTCACTCGAAAGTCTTTGAGGCGGGCGGAGATCGCCGTGTAGAGCTGCGGCTCCCACGAGATTCCAGAGACTTCCGGGGGCGAGGCGTTCGCACGATTCCGGAAATCGAACGGCGCAATGATCACCTCAGTGTTCTCGAAACCGTTCCTGGCGATGAGATAGAAAAGTTCTTCGATCTTGCGGTCGCCAATGGGGATGCAACCAATGGTGACCGAATTGCCGTGAATGAAAATGTCGCCACCCAGATTGGTCCGGCCGTCCTCCTTCGCCCGCGCTCGATCGAACGCGTTGGGATAGTCCAGCTTCATCGACAAGTGGTAATTGCTGTTGGGGTTCAAATATTCCAGCCGGTAGATTCCCTCGGGAATCTGGCGGTCACCCTCCTGCAACTTCGGGCCCGCGCGTCCGGAGAATCCCGTGAACCTGTAATCGTGAAGGTGAGCCCAACCATCGTCGGTCATCTTCCAGAACTCGAGAATCCGCTCCTCCTTCAACGCCACGAGCGCAATCGGGGTCCCATCGGTAAGAGAGTCCAGGTTGGAAAACCGATCCTGCAATCCTGGTTCCAACGTTTTGAGAACGCCCTCAACCGTTCGGTCTCCAGCGGCGCGAAGCTTGAGCGGTTGCCAGACGGATCGACCGTACCGGTAAAAGGCGGCGACCGACACCGCGAGTGCGAGGGCAAGCAGCAGGCTGGGGCGGGGGGATCGCATTACTGACGTTAAACTCGGAGGCTGTATCGGGAATGATCGCTATTTCTTGAGCGCCATCCCTGGAGCCACCGTCAGGCGGGCGTCGTTGACTTCAGTTTCCCGATTCATCGTTCAATTCCTCGGGAAGAAGAGGGCGGCGGTCAAAAGGGAGCCGATCACCCATATCAACAAGAGACTGGAGACGAAATAAGGATATACCATCAGCGCGATTCCCAGGATCATCGGCTTTGGAAGCATCGACTTCTTCCCGTAAACAAATGCCGCCAATCCGACGGCTCCAAAGACGATCATGGCGAAAAGGGCACCGGGAGTAGGCATGGACGATCGTTTCTCTTTAGCTCTTGAGCCCGTGCGATTCTTCGTGAACGCAAACAGAGTTGGGCGGCGATGGTGCGCTAGCTGGTAAGTCGGCCGGCGTTCTCGATCGCTTCCTGCTCCAGTGGACCGCCGGGATACCCTATGATAAGGCATTCACGGAGATAATCGCGAAGGAAAGGAGAAATTCCTCCAAGCCGCTCATACTGAGCTGTGTGTGCACATTCGTGGGCGACGAGTTCGCGACTGGGAAAGCAGTCCCTGCGAATCATGATTCCGTAGCGATACGAGATGCCACGCACGCTTGGATTGTAGATGCCCGCAATCTGAGCGGCTTTCGCCAGCAGGCGATTGTTCGGGCCGGGAATTCGATCGACGAGAAGAACGCGCACTCGCTCCGGGTTATGCACCCCCATGAGCACCGCATCCTCTACTCCCTGGCGGTCGAGTGGGTCGCCCTTCGCCAGGACCATGGATTCCTGCAGACGAGCCCAACGTGTCGCCAAGGGAAGGACGAGAGGGAGGGCCAGGGCCAGAAGTCGTTTCACTGCTCAGTCGAATTTAACCGCTGTTCGTGAGCCGATGGTAGCGAGGGATGGCTCGAAAGATCCCGTAAGTGGCCAGGACACAAAGGATGTCGGAAGGAATCCACAGGATCGGAGGAACGAAATATGCTCCGATGATCGCGTTGGGGACAACGGGGTAGAGCCAGGCGATGCCCCCGGCAATGGCGTCGCAAAACAAGTGGAGGAGATAGGCTCCGGACAGCCATGCCATCAGCTGACGGCTGAGCAAGTTGCCGCGCCATGCGTGGAGTCCCGCAAGGATGAGCGCGAACCCGGCCCAGGTGATCATGGTGTGCGTCCAGCTGGTGTAGCGATGGGCCAGTGACAGATGCGGATCCAGAAGATCGGCCGCCGCGCCGGCCACGCCAATGAGCAGGATGTCGCGGTTTGATAGAGAGCCGCGCCGTTCATTCTCGCCTAGATACGCTCGCTCGTAGACGCCGGCGGCGATAACGGGAAGCAACGCGTGGGTAATCGTGTTCATAGCGTCAATCTCACGACGGCGATCGCCGAACGACGTAAAGGACTGATGCGATCATGCCTCCCAGGGGAGCATCGGGTGCCACTTTGTAGGGTCGTTCCAGATTGCGGGGCGCTGGAAAAATATCTCGTGGCCCTCGGCCTCGGT
>JAHEJT010000114.1 GCA_024638765.1 Verrucomicrobiales bacterium | reverse complement strand
GATTCTTCTTATCGGAAGCAGCGTGATGCTGGTCGGAGTCGTCCTGGTATTCCTTCCCGGGCCCGCGGTGATCGTGATTCCGCTGGGGTTGGCCATTCTCGCGGCGGAATTCACCTGGGCGCGCCGGTGGATGAGGCAATTGCGCTACACCCTGCATCTCTCCAAGCGGAAAGCAAAAACCTTCGGCTGGAAACGAAACACCAAGGCATCCGTGGACGGTTAAGGGGATGGGGTTAAGGGTATGAATATGAAACCGCCCCGGCGCCTGCGCTGGTGGATTCCGGCGGTCATGATCCTGCTGCCCGCGGGGTGTGCGGTGTGGCTGCATCACCGCGAACACGTCGCCCGGGATTTAGGCACGCTGGCACTGGCGATTCTATCGCTGCTCCTGCTGGTATTGTGGGGGATCTTCGGCACCGGTCTGCGTGCGCGCACGCGCTGGACGGCTTTCGCAGTTCTTGTGCTTTTGGTGGGCGGGGTGGTCCTGGGGCTGGCAAATCTCACGCGCTGGGAAGGATCGGTGCGCGGTTCGGCAATACCGCGGCTCGTGCTGAAATCCGCCGCACCGTTGGATACCGGATTGGGCGCGCCCGCACAGGAACCGGATTCACGGGGGGGGACCGATGGAGCGGAACCCGAGGGCCTGCTGCGCGATTCGCCGCAATTTCTCGGTCCACGACGCGACGGGACGGTGCCCGGGGTGGCGCTGAATCGCGATTGGGAAAAACATCCCCCGGTGGAACTGTGGCGCCGGCGTATCGGCCTGGGGTGGTCGTCGTTCGCCGTGCGCGGCCGACGCGCCGTGACCCAGGAGCAGCGGGAGGAAGCGGAGATGGTGACTTGTTACGACGTGCTCACGGGAGCACTGCTTTGGAGCCATCAGAACGTCGCCCGGTTCAGCGAGACCATGGGAGGCGATGGTCCGCGGGGGACTCCGACGATTGAGGGGGATCGCGTTTACGCGCAGGGTGCTACAGGGATCCTCGATTGCCTGCGATTGGAAGACGGAGGCGTGGTCTGGTCGCGCGATGTGTTGGGCGACACCGGTGCCGCCAACGTCATTTACGGAAAGAGCTGCTCCCCGTTGATTGTCGAGGACCTCATTTGTGTGACGGGCGGGGAAAAGGGCGGCCCCACGGTGCTCGCATTCGATAAGCGTGACGGGACACCCCGATGGGCTTCGGGTGAAGATGCCGCGGGTTATGCATCGCCGGTGTTCGCCGTGCTGTGCGGGAACCCGCAGATCATCTGTCACAACGCCAACACGGTGACGGGGCACGCGGTGGCGACCGGTGAAGAACTCTGGCGCTATGCGTGGCCCTCCAATGCGCCGAGGTCCTCGCAGCCGGTGGTGCTGCAAGACGGGCGGGTGTTGTTGACCTCCAGTTACGGGATGGGAAGCAAGTTGCTGGAGATATCCGCGTCCGGAGGCGGAGACGCGGCGGATGGGGTTCTCGAGGTGCGCGAGGTGTGGTCGCATCCCACGGTGATGAAGACGAAATTCAGCAACGTCTGCGTGCGGGAGGGATATGCCTATGGGCTGGACGAGGGCAGGCTGGCGTGCATCGAGATTGCGACGGGCGAAAAAAAGTGGAAAGGGGGCAAGTTCGGGTACGGACAGAATCTGCTCGCCGGCGACCTTCTCGTGGTCCAGGCGGAATGGGGAGATGTCGTCCTGGTGGAAGCCAATCCGGAGGAATTCGTCGAGCTGGGGAGAATCCCGGCGCTCAGCAGCATGACCTGGAATCAGCCGGTGCTGGCCGGCAGTTATCTGCTGGTGCGCAACGACCGGGAAGCGGTGTGTTTTCGGTTGGAGGTGGCGGGGGAGGAGTGAGGGGCGAGGAGTGAATAGTAAGTAGTAGGTAGTGAGAAAGTGCGATACGGGGGTGGGAGCGCGGGCGTCCCGCCCGTTTAGAACAGGATGCGGGCGGGACGCCCGATCCACTCTGAAACTGCTAACCAATACCAACCCGGGCCCCTCAAAAAAACAGCAGCCGCACGCAGGCGACGGCGGAGAAGGTGTAGAGGAGGATTTCGAAGAGGCGTTGGGGGATGAGTTTGATGAGGCGGCGGCCGAGCAGGATGCCCGCGAGGATGCCGGGGAGCAGGGCGAGATTCAGTTTCAATGAATCGGGGTTGATGATCCCGAGATCGGCGTTGAAGGGAATCTTGAAGATGTTCATGAAGAGGAAGAAGCGCGCGCCGATGCCGAGGAACTCGTTCTTCGGCATTTTGTGCACCAGGGCGTAGATCGAGTAAGCGGGACCGGCGGCGTTGGCCATCATGGTGGAGACGCCGATGGTAAGGCCGCTTCCCCAGAGAAAGGATTTGGTGTCGGGAAGATGCGCCAGGAATTCGCGCCGGTAAGCGCGAAAGAGTTGCAGGGCCAGCATGAAGAGGATGATGGCGCCGATGACACGGCGCGCAGTGTGATTGCTGATGGCGTCGAGGAGCTGCCAGCCGATGAAGACGCCGATAACGGCGGGGATCATGAGGGGCCAGACAGGTTTCCAGGATGCGTACTTGCGGAACAGCGGGTAGACGATGAGATCGCAGACAATGAGAAGGGGAAGAATGATGCCGACCGATTCCTTGGCGCCGAAGAGTTCGGCGATCAGGAGGACATTGACCATGGCGAGCCCGGGGAACCCGGTCTTGGAGAACCCGAGGCAGAACGCGCCGAAGAGGGCGAGGGCGTAGGCCGGGGCGGTGAGGCCGGGGTAGAGATCGAGTTGCAAGGGGCGTATTGGCCGGGGGTGGTGGGGAGGTGGCGGAATGGGAGGAGGAAAGCGGGGCGTGGGCGGGGATGCGGAGGAGGATGATGGGGGGCTGGCGGGCCAGGGAGAATCGTAAATTACGAAAAAGCTGATATACTTAAGAAACCTTAAATATATGGTTGATTTAGTAATTTTTCGCCGTAGCGTGCGGTAATTTTTTGCGGATGAAGCTTTCTCTGCAGTGCCCGATTCTCGGTGGCGTGCTCGCGGCGGCGTGCATTTTCTGGCCGTTTCCGGTCAGTGCGGTCCTGCTCGATTTCTCGACCTTTTCTCTCGAATCGGGGACGGATCTCCAGGTGGGTGCGGTTTACCGCTACACGGGCGTGGCCCTGGGCGTCGAGGCGCTCATCAGCATCGACGAGCTCAATAATGGGGCAACGATATTCCGGATCGACGACGCGACGGCACCGCCGCCGACTTCGGGTTCATTCCAGGCTTTTCAGCCGGTCCTGTCCGTGACGGCCTCGCTCGACTCGAACGCCGTATTCACGATCACGTTCGTGGACGCGGGGACATCGAACCCGACGTCCATCAGCGACTTCGATCTGGCGGCGGTAGATATCGACGGCGACAACGTGTCGGGGACGGAGTTTGAATACGTGTATCTCCAGGGTTACGACACCTACACGGTCGAGAACGCGACGCAGGTGGCGGTGACAGGGGAGGTATGGACGCCGGTCTCGATGGCCAAGTTTTCCTCGGCCGTGCCGCTCGATTTTCCGGGTGTGGACATCACGAATACGAATCACATCGCGGAAACCGCTTACACGGACACGTCATCGCTGACGGTCACGATGGGATTGGAAGGGACACGCGCGACGCCTCGATTGCGCATTTATTCGCTGAATCCCTTCGACACTGTGACGTTTACCGATCCAGTGACGGTCCCGGAGCCGACTGGGGCCATGCTGTTGTTTTTCTCGATGTCTTTGTGCTGGGTCAGGCGCCGTCGCGCGGCGGGAACTTGAAGTCGCGCGGCGCGATCAGTCCGGACGGGGTTCCTCCCAATCCATCCCGTGCGCTTCGGCGACGGCGTGGCAGGTGAGTTTTCCACCGAGGCAGTTGATGCCGTCCATCAACTCGGGACGATTGGCGCAGGCGCCGGCGAGACCGTGCTCGGCGAGAGACTGGACGTAGGGGTAAGTCACGTTGGTGAGCGCCTGCGTGGAGGTGCGGGCGTAAGCGCCGGGCATGTTGGCGACACAGTAGTGAATGATGCCTTCCTCGACGTAAATGGGATCTTCGTGCGTGGTGGGCCGGGTCGTCTCGGCACAGCCGCCCTGGTCGACGGCGATGTCCACCAGGACGGTGCCGTTTTTCATGGCGCCCAGCATTTCCCGGGTGACGAGCTTGGGCGCTTTGGCGCCGGGCACCAGCACCGCGCCGATGAGCAGATCAGTGCGCGGGAGGATGTCGAGGAGGGCGGCTTCGCTGGAATAGAGGGTGTGGGCGCCGGGCATGGTGGCGTCGAGGAACGCCATGCGTTCGGCATCGATTTCGAGGACGATGGTTTCCGCGCCGATACCGGTGGCGACGCGGGCGGCGTTGACCCCGCAAGTGCCGCCGCCGAGGATGACGACGCGGCCGGGGAGGACGCCGGGGACGCCGCCGAGCAAGGTGCCGCGCCCTCCCTCGTGCTTGGCGAGAAAGTAGGCGCCGACCATGACCGACATGCGTCCTGCGACTTCGCTCATGGGTTCGAGCAGGGGAGTGCGATGTCCCAGTTGGACCGTTTCGTACGCGATGCCGGTGGCGCCGGTGGCGACGAGTTTCTCGGTGAGCTTTTTCTCGGCGGCGAGGTGGAGATAGGTGAAGAGCATCTGGCCATCGCGGAGGAGGGCAAGCTCGGAGGGCTGGGGTTCTTTCACTTTCACCACGAGATCGGCGCGCCCGAAGATGTCCTCCGGGCCGGAGACGATTTCGGCGCCGGCCTCGCGGTATTCCTCGTCGGGGTAATCGGCCCCGGCGCCGGCGGAGGATTCGACGAGGACCGTGTGCCCGCGTCGGGCGAGCTGGCGCGCGCCGGAGGGGAGGAGGGCGACGCGGTTTTCCTGTTTCTTAATTTCCCTGGGGACGCCGACGATCATGGCGGGAGTGTGGCACAGGCGACCCTGCGGGGGCAATAGAGAGGAGGGGCTCTGTGAGGGGGCGTATGCCGGCTTCCCCAGGCGCTCTAGAAAGTAGCGGCGGCATCCTGCCGCCGGACTTTTATTTGGAATGGCGGCAGGATGCCGCCACTACTTTTTATTTGTTGGACCGGGTCAGTTACAGAGCGGCTCTTCGCTAGCGTCCAGTTCGCCGACGATGGTGCTCTGGTCGGCGGGCACGTAATCGTTTTCGTGGTAGGAATCGCCGGGCCAGTGCCAGAAGACGGTCAGCTCGTGGAGCATGGTGGGCGCGGGGGCCACACCGTGATTGCCGTTGCTGATGCTGGGATCCAGCGGCGCGATGGCGCTGCCATCCGGGTTGACCTTGACGACCTGGAGTGTGAGCGCGCCGTTGCGCCACTCGCCGTCCCTGCCGGGTTCGTTCCCTTTGACGTCGCCGGTGTTGGAGGGGATGAGGCCCGCGTTGACGATGGCGTCCTCATCGAAGACGAGGCTCAACTGGGTCAACTGGGTGGTGCCCGGCGCGCCGTCCAAGGTGTATACCGGCAGCGAATCGAAGGGCACGTCGTCATAAACGCCGACATAAGGCGCGGAATAACTGGGATCCTCGTTAATGGCGAGGTGCGCCATGGGCGAGAGATCGGCGTTGACGATGATGATTTTGAAGTGTTCCCCGGCGCCGACGTTATCGCTCACGCCGGCGTGATCACCGCCGCCCGTGTTGAAAAAGTCGATGACGACGGTGTCATACTTGTTGTCGTACTCGTGCGTATGCTTGTTGGTGGAGCCGCCGCCGCCGTCGGGCACCCAGTTGGCCCAGACGGATCCATACGTCATCCGGCCGGTGGTATCCACGTCGAAGTGGCCGCCGCGCAGGCCCTCGAGATCGGATTCGTCGTAAGCCACGACGGTTTCACTGTCGAGATAACCCGGTAGGAGGGCCTTGGAGTATCCGATGACGGCGAATCCGTTGGGATAGGCCGAGTCGGGCACCTCGATGGGACCGCTGTAAGTGGTGTAGGTTCCCGGGGGCGGCGCTACTCCGTGGATGAGATCGCAGCCCAGGGCGGAGGGCACCGGGACCAGGACGAAGAGGATATCGGAAATCCCGGGAAGATTGGGATCGTCAAAGCTCACGGTGGTGCCGTTGGGGCCCGTGGTGATCTCCGGAGTAAGGGTGATCAGCGGCTTCGCCAGCGGAACCGGGAGGGAACTGAGGATGAAATCCATGGAGACCTCGCTGTCCAGCCAGAGGGGATTGGTGGAAATCACCTTGGCCTCGATAAGCGCGGTGCTCGAGATGTAATTGATGATATTGAGATTAAACACGATCGGGCTGCCGGGCACGGGGTTCGGCACCCAGGCGCCGCCGTCCACCCGCCGCATCAGGGACCCGAGCGCCGTGGGATTCGGATTGGTGATGGTCACCGTGACGGTCGGGTCGGTGACGAAATCAAATTTTTCGGCGCTCAGGGTGATGATGGGGGCCACCAGCTGGTCGAGGCCGGCGGTGTAAGTGTTGGCGGCGACGGTACTGTCGGTCCACTGACCGGTGTCCGTGCTTTTCGCGTAAGCGCTGATGGTATCGTCCGGGGTCACCGTGATCGGGGTCCCCGTGTAAGGCTGCCAGCCGCCGCCGTTGACCCGGTATTCGAGGTCCGAGGATCCTGCGGAATTCGGGTTGGTGAGCGTGAGTGATAGATCGTAGTCGTTGTTCGGATATTCGCCGCCGACCAGTGAGAAGATGGGCACGCCGAGCGGCGAGGTGGGCAGGGAGGAACCGCCACCGGCGCCGTCTCCGCATTCGAAAGCGAACTGGTTGCCCGAGCCCGCGATGAAGCCCACTTTCTCGATCGTGCTGTCCTTCCCGACCACGAGAGTGCCGTCGACGCCCGCGTCATCCGCCACGGAAACCTGGGAATTGGGGGCGAGGATGGATCCTTGCACCGCCCGGTCGCCCTTCAGCTGGACCGGTTTGTCGAGCCAGGAATTGAAGATCACATGGGAGGGAATGACGCCTCCGACCAGGGTGACCCCGCCGTCATCGAACTTGATTTCCTTTTCGACGTTGATGATGAACCAGGCATCGGGGCCGCCGTTGAGGATGAGATTGCCTTTCTTGATCTCCACCTTTTCGGTGTCAATGATATTCATGCCATCCGAGGCGGTGCCGTTGACAGTGATATTGAATTTATCGGCCTTGAGTTCCACGATGGTCTGGGTCGGCGTGAGCGCTGCGAACATCGCGTTGAGGCTGGTGGCATCGGTGATGGTGGCGCTGAGGTCCACCACGTTCGGCGTCACGGGGTTGCCGTTTGTATCGTAGACGAAATCCTTATCGACTTCGGTGGTGGGATCCACGTCATAGGCTCCGTCCAGGGTCAGCGCTTCGATCTTGCGTTTGACGCCCGGGCCGATGGCGATATCGCCGCCGATCATGGCTTCATCCTTGAATTCGATATTTCCTTCGCCGGCGGCGGCGACGAGAGAGTAGTTGGCCAGGCTGGAGCGGGAGTAGAGGTAAGCCGCTTCCTGGGCGGTGCCCGGGTCCGGGGGCACTTCCACGATGACGCTCGCGGAGGCGCTGACGTCGAACCAGTCGGTGGCGGATGCCGGAGGATAGGCGCGGGCGATGACGGTGTATTCGCCGCAACCGCTGTTGCCGACGCCGGTGACGTCGAAGGTGCCGGTGTAGGGGTAACCGCTGGTGGGCAGGCCGTTGCTTTCGGCGGGGAAAGTCCCATCCACGGTGTAATAGATCCGGGAGCCCGCCGGCATATCGCCGAAGGAAGTTTCCAGCGAGAGCGTGACATCGGCGCCGGAGATGCTGGTGAGAGGTGGGCGTAAAGTGGAGCGGAGAATGCCGACCGACTGGGAATAAGTCGAACTCGTCTGGACCGCGTCGAGGTTGTAGCTGAGTGCGACGAGATTGACCTGCAGACTGCCCGCCCCGTTGGTCCAGCGGGTAAAGTCCACGGGAATGGATTGTGCCGGGAAGGTGCCGGTGAAAGGATCGCCGGCATACATGCCATCCGGTCCGGAGGCCGGCGGCGCATTCAGAAAGTAGTAAGGATCTCCCGGGTCATTGCCGTCGTAAGTCCAATAAAGTCCGAAGGTGGAACTGTTGAGGTATTGGGCCGGAAAGGCGGCGGCATTGGTAAGGCTGGCGAGGCCGGTGGCCAGGACGGGCGGGGGACCGCCGGGCTCCATGGCGCCCCCAAGTTCGGCGTAAGTGGCGGCGGCGGGAAGCACGAGAGCGATGGCGGGACTAATCGGAGTGGCCTCGTAAGTATGGTTGATGGCTACACTGTTCGTCCAGTCACTCGGATTGAGAGATTGGACATAGGCTTTGATGGCCTTGCCCGGCGTGACGGTGAGAGGCGCGGTGTATTCCATCCAGACGCCGGGGACGGTCGAGTACATGATCCGCGATTGTGCCAGGGCCGCGAGGTTCGGGTTCGTCAGCGTGAGCGTCTTGTCGAAGGTCAGCAGCGGGAAGGTGCCCCCGGGGATCGAGAATAACGGCTGACTGAGGACGGTGGGAGCGGTGGGCGGTCCGGAGGGAGGCCCGGGGACAAAAGGTGTGTCCAGATCGATATCCGTGGGAGTGGTGCTTGCGGCGGAGGCGACCTCATCGAAGTCCCAGACCCAATCGCTGGTGGCCGCATATTCCACGGCGCCTTCTTCACGGTGTTCCTTCAATAGCCTGAGGAACAGTTCATGGTATCCGGCCATTTGATCGCTGACCTCTTCCTTATCGAGAACAAATTTCTTGATGCCGGGACCGGACGTCTTGATTTCGAACTTGGTGGTAGCCGCATTCCAGGCCGCCCGGGGGTTGGAAGTCATTTCCTCGTCGCCGGTCATCTGGACCGGCACGAGCCGCGGATCGATCATGCGCCCCGCGAAGCCGACACGGCGTTCGGCGTCGTCGTCATGGGTGCTCATCTTAAGCTTGAGGATGGCAAAATCGCCCGGGGTAATGCCGAGAACGGCCAGCGTTTGGGCGTTGGTAAGAGTCAGCGTGGGGTTTGCGGTATCCGCTGCGTCCAGGTTGGCCCATTTAAGACGATCGAACGTCCCGCCGTTCGACTGGTAGATGCGGATGGCGGTATTGATGCGCCGGACATCCTGTTCGAGTTTCGCGAACTCGGTGCTTTTGCGGGCGTTATGAGCGGCGGCAAGAGCGACACCGCCGACGACGGCGACGGCGGCGGCGACGGCGACGGCTTCGAAGAGCGAAAAGGCCGCCACCCGTTTAGTGGTAGAGCAAAGATTCCCCAATTTCATATGATAGTCCCTCCAAGAACTATATAAATTACCAGATGTTGTAAAAATAGCAACAATATTACTTACTTTCCAGAATTATCATAATTGAGATCGCTAATTAGTTGGTGCTGAACGAGTTAAAGAAGTAGTTTTGGCTGACTGTCATTTGCCGTGGGGTGGCGGGATCGGAGGGGTGCAGGGAGGTGCTTCCTATGCAATGGAGTGGGCCTGGATGATCCCGGTGCGAGCGCCGGATGGTGAAAGAGTGTGCCCACGATTTTCGGAGCCAGGAGAGAAGCGGAAAATGGAGCGGCAGGCCGGGAGAATTGAGGGGGGGTCGGGGGCAAGGGCGGGCCGGGAGGTGCTTGGTAGAGTGGGAAGGACTCGCTCCCCTCAAGCTTCCCGCGCACTCGGGGCGCGTGGGTTTTACTTTCCGGAGGGGCGCCAACGTTCTTGATATAAAAATTATATATATTATAATTATTTAGTGACCCAATGGGCGCGCCGCGTCCACTGATACCCCATGCAATCCGTTGATCATGCTCCTGCCACACCCTGGTCCCTGGACCTGGTGCGCGCCTTGGAATGGAAGCGATTCCAGGAGGTTTGCGCCGTCGTCTTCGAGCACGCCGGGTATTGCGTGGAAATCGTGGGGCAGGGTGAGGACGGGGGAATCGATCTGATCCTGACCATTCCCGGCGGTCCGGAGGGGGAAGGAAGCCGGGTCGCGGTGCGTTGCAGCGCGCAAGGTCAGCGGGTGGGAGTGATCCTGGCCCGGCAGCTTCAGGAAATGAGGATCGCCTTTGGGTGTTCCCAGGCAATTTTTGTGACGACGGCCGCTTTTACCGGCGAAGCCGAGAAGTACGGAGCGGAGAACCGGGATCTCCTCTTGCTCGACGGACCTCGATTTCTCGAGGGAATTCTCGGGATGCCGCAAGCGACGCAGCGCGAGTTGCTGGCGCTTGCGACGGAAGGGGATTACACGACCCCGAGCTGTCCTCGTTGCGGCGTGAAAATGGAGCGTCGCCGGGACAAGCTGGGCGTGAACGCGGGTTCGGAGTACTGGGCGTGCGGCAACCTCGAGAGCGCCAACTGCCTGCGGACCTTTCCAATCACGAAGGCGGATCCGCTGGCGGTGCGGTGACGGCGCTTTGCGCCGAGTTGGTGGATGTTGGGAGTAGGCGCCCGGGACGACAAAACGGAAAACGAACCTCCAGGTTCGTTCGGAACGAGCCTGGAGGCTCGTTCTCCGCTCCGTTTCCGCGGTCGAGAAGTAGCCCGTCGCTCCGCGGCGGTGTTGTTTTTGATCCGCCGCGGAGCGGCGGGCTACTGCGCCAGCGATGCTGGATGCTGGATGTTGAGCGGAGCGAAATCCCGATTCTATCGGGGCTGGATTATTCGAGCGATCGGCATGCGGGCTGGCGGGGTTCCGGACCACGCTCTTACGAGCGCGGCTACCTTCAGAGCGCAGCCGGTGGGGTGACGATGTAGCCGCCTTCGTGAGAAGGTGGATCGTTGCCGGGGCGTTTTTTCGGGATCCTACGCCCCCAGCACAGAATCCGGGCAGCGGAGGACAAGGGATGCATAGAAATTTTTCCTGAAAGTGCTTTGATTGGTAATCGGGCAGAAGAGGTGTTGCCGGGTGCCAGCGCTCCGCCTTAGACTTGAATCGTCCACCGCCGCCATAATCGCTCCTTACCATCCACCAATGGAAAAGCTCCTTATTGTCGCCGATCTAGGTTGTTTCAAAGCCTTCAGGATGTGCCCTGACGAAATGAACGGCTCCGTTGCCCTCCAGTTGATCAAGCATTACGAAAACACGGACGCGCATGCCCGGCAAGGGGAGCGCCTTACGGATCAAGCTGGACGTTTTCCCGGCGGCAAGAGCGGGGAAGCCGGCGGGATGGGGTATGGAGAGAATCACAACGAAAAATCGGAGACGCGGAAGCGCCTCATCGAGCGTCTCGCCAAGAGCCTCAATGATCTTCTCGAGGAGGAGAAGTTTGACGGCTGGTTCCTCGCGGCGCCCAAGGAGATCAATCAGCAGGTGCTCGACCGGTTGGAGAACGGGGCCTCGGCCTTGCTGAAGAAGAATCTTTCGCTCGATCTGACCAAGGCGGGCAAGAAAGAGCTGCTGGAGCGGTTTTGTTAGGGGGGTCGAGGGTCGAGTGGCGAGTGGCGAGTAACTGGATGCGGAAGCTTTGGGCGAAAAGGCCACTGACAGGCGAGAGAGCTTCAGGGAGGGAGAGAGATCCCTCGACTTCGCTCGGGATGACACCCGGAGGGGCGCCGCAAGATGCTCGGTACCTGACACCTGACACCTGATCCCTGATACCCGTGGAAACTCACGCGGCGCCGCTCAAGAGCATGCCGATAAAGTATGCCATCACGGCGGCGGCACCACCGATGAGGAGGGTCTCGAATCCCGAGACGAACCAGTTTTGTTCGACGAAGCGGCTTTTCATGGCGCCCACGGCGAAGAAGGCGATCCCGGTGAGAATGATGCTCCAGAGGAAAGGATGATCGATGAGGCCGGGAGTCATCCAGTTGGCGACAAAGCTGAGGAGAGGAATCGCGCCGATGACGATGAAGGCGATGAAAGTGGCGGAGGCGGCTTTGAGGGCGGGCGCTGCGTGCAGCGGGAGGCCGAGTTCCTCCTGGATCATGGTATCGACCCAGCGCCCCCGGTCTTCCGTGATCACCTCCACGATGTGTTCCAGGACTTCACCCTCGAATCCTTTGCGCGCAAAGATCTGGCGGATTTCCTCGCGCTCGCCTTCAGGATAGGCGTCGATATGCGCTTCCTCTTCGCGACGGGCCTTCTGGCGGGCCTGGTTTTCCGCCCTGGTGCCGAGGAAATTACTGGCAGCCATGCTGAATCCGTCGGCGATAAGGTTGGCGACTCCCAGCACGATAATGATGCCGCTGGAAAGCCCGGCGCCCGCGACACCCGAAACCACCGCAAAAGTCGTAACCGCACCGTCGATGGCGCCGTAAATGAAGTCCTTGAGAAAGCCGTGGGCGTTGGCCTCCTCAAGTCGGAGCCGGACGGCCTCGGGTGTATGTGAATGGTGGAGCTGCTCGGAATCCAAGGGGGTGGCCGGCTGCGCCGGGTTAGAGGTTATCAGTTAATAGTTAACAGTTAATAGTGAGTCGCGTGGCACTGAGGGGGCCGGATGCCCGAGTCGGCGGGCGAGCCCTGCTTCGAATGCCCGACAACAAATAACAGATAACCGATAATCCCCGCCTTCGGCGGGTCTAGCAATTCCCGAAGTAGAAGGTCCGCTTTTCGTCCCGGAGATAGCGCTCGCTGAGAAGGTTGAGAGCGCGGCGGGCGTTTCCAAAATTTTCCGAAAGCGTTGTCAGCAGCGAACCCCGGCGCGGCTCGTGGGCGTGCTGGGCGGCTTTATGATAGAAAGTCTGCCCTTCGCGTTCGTAATCGTGGAGGTTGCGGCCGCGGCTGACCTTGCGGCTCGAGCGCGGAGTCAGGAAATGGTAAAAGGCGGCGTGATCCGGGTAGATCCCGGAAAGGAATAAAGCGATGTCACCGATGCGGCGATAATAGCGCGGGCGATGGGCCGGATCGATCTGCCGGGACAACTGGATCATGTCGTCAATGTCCATGTCGTTGAATCGCGTCTTCTGGCGCTTGCCGGAGCTGTCCATCCAAGTGAGGACGATGCTCTTGGTCCGCGCGAAGGAGGCGAGCATTTCAGCGAGATAATTGATGGCGTCGCTTTCCTCCAGCAGGTCGGTGACCTCGGGAACGGCGAATACAGGGATGCGCTGTTTCTTGGCTCCGACTTCGTAATCGTAAAGATAGGACTCTTCTCTGATCTCGCGGCGAATGTGCCGGAGGAGGATCGCGAAGATCATGTTAGGGGAAACTGCGAGCACCGCATCCCGATCGCGGAAGAGGCGCTGAAGAAGTTTGGGATCATCGAGCATTTGTTCGAGGAAATCTTCCTTATCGCGCACCAGATCGACGACGTGCTGATGATCGGTGCGGCGGTCCGCCACGGTCTGCACGAGGAATTTCAGATCGTCTTCAGTCAGATGGAGAGGCATGGCACTAGTTGCTATGGATACTAATGGTAAATATAGCCCAAAATACCGGATTTGACATCCTTGATCCAGTAGATTCGACGCTCGAATGGGGGCCGGCATTCGCCTTTTTCGGGGGCCGCCGATCTGCGGCAGCGCCCTGGGAGAGCCTTCGGCGGAGCGCTTGGCGCGCGGTCCTCCGACGGGGCGTCCGCAGCTGGGCGGTGGAGCGGGCGTCTCGCCCAAGCGGACCTCTTGATGGGAAAAAGAAAGCGGTGTATATTGAACGCTCTTATGTCGAAACGCGACTAAGAAGGAGGAACCGGAACGGCTCCTGCGGAATCACTCGCGAGAGCGCGGAGTAGGTTTGCCAAGAAGCGGGCTGGGAACACAACTATTGATTGAGCGCCGTAGTTGGCGCGTGGTCCAAGGATGAATTCAGGAGAAGTGCAAGAGGGCGAGAGCGGAATTTCCAGCGGCAAAGGCAATCGCGCCGATTCCAACGCCGAACCTGAGCCGGGGGAATTGCGGGTTGGACTGCGGCCGGAGAAGGGTTGGGCGCGGCGTAATTACCGGTTCTGGCGTCACAACGTCCTGCCCACCATTTTGCAGAGCCGTGACGGGGGTTCCGACGGCGGGCGGCCAACCTTTGGCGATCTGGGAGACAAGGAGATCGAGCTCACCTGGATTGGACACGCCACCTTTTTACTGCGGACGCCCTGGCTGAATATTCTCATTGATCCGAACTGGGCTTACTGGCATGGACCGGTGAAACGGGCCCGGCACCCGGGTTGTCGTCTCGAAGAGCTGCCCCCGATCGATCTGGTCCTGGTGACGCATGCGCACTTCGATCACCTTCACCGTCCGACTCTTAAAAGGATTTCGCATTCGCATCAAACGGTGTTGGTGCCCCGGGGTGTGGGAGGTTTGTTGCGCCGTCTTCCGGTGCGTTCGGTGCGGGAGATGGAGAATTGGGAGACGTATCTGGCCGGAGAAGTGGAGATTGTTTTCACCCCGAGTTTCCACTGGGGCGCGCGTTATCTGCATGACACTCACCGCGGGTTTGGGGGTTTTCTGGTGCGGACGCCGCACAACAGCCTGTATCATTGCGGTGACAGCGCTTACTTTCCGGGCTTCGCCGAGCTGGCGGACCGCTACCCGGTGAACACGGCGATTCTTCCCATCGGCGCTTACGAAGCTCCCAGTGGGCGCGATGTCCACATGAATCCCGAGGAAGCTCTCCAGGCGTTCATGGATTTGCAGGCCCATCACATGATACCGATGCATTACGGGACTTTTCCGTTGGGGGGCGAGCACCTGGATGAACCGATTCACCGGTTGGGCGTGGCTGCGCGGATACACGGAATGGAAGAGCGCGTCCTGGCGCCGCGTGAAGGCGAGCGCGTGATCTTTGCGCATTGAGGAAGTAGCTGCGGCTTCCAGCCGCAGGTCCGAGTAGTTCTGCGGCTGGAAGCCGCAGCTACTTTTATTTCCGGTCGTAGATGAAGATGCAGACCGCGGCGAGGCTTGCGCCGATAAGATTGGCCACCAGGTCCCAGCCGGTATTGAGGTATCCGCCGACGTTGGTCTTGGGCAGGGTGATGCTGGCAAAGAATTCGATGACTTCGTTGAGGGCGCCGAACCCCATGCCTCCGGCGGCACACAAGACCATGAGGCCCGGGGTCGGTCGCAGGGGTTGACCGCGATCGTCGAGGACGCGGGCGCTGAGGGCTTGCCAGCAGAGGAGGGTGGTGATCCCGAAGCCGTAAGCGTGCACGAGCTGGTCGTACTTGAGATAGCCCGGGACGATCCAGAGGTTGTAAACCACGCCGGTTTCGAGGCCGCGATGCCAGTCCTCTGGAATGGGCACGAGCCCGCCGATCATGTGGAGCAATCCCCAAATGGCGAGACTCCAGAGCAGGCCGGCGCTGAGGCCGACCCGGCGATGCACCAGCATAAGGCCGGTGATGATGAGGGCCATGGTTGCGAGATAGAAAAGAAACTCGAAGTTGCCCGAGGCGAGCGCGCCGGCAAGAGACAGAAAGATATAAGCGCCTGCGAAGATGAAGATGCGGCGGAGTTGCGCGCTGGTTGCCGGTGTGTGCATAGGGTGGCGGAGCTTCGCGCCGGGTTAGCGGTTCTTAGTTAACGGTGAGTGGTCGGATGGAGATGGGTGGTGGGCGGGGGTTTTCGGATGTAGCCGCCGTCGTAAGACGGTGGACCAGTCAGGTGAAGGCGGAACCCACAACCACGCTCTTACGAGCGCAGCTTCTTTCCCGGAATCGGTGGTCGCAATCAAATCTCCTTGTTGACGTGATGCTGGAGCAGGGTTTGGAGGACTTCGTCGACCACCCCGGGATGGTCTTCGCGGGCTTCAAACTGTTGTTTGAGATCCACGAGGTAAGCCGTCACGCCCTGCAGGCGGGAGGCGAGCAACCGGGCGATTTGCAGGTTTACTTCCGGGTGATCGCGGAGAAATTGTTCGGGATGCTCCACCAGGTAGACAGTGGTGGGTTTGATCGCTTTGACCGTGGCCATGTGCGGGCGGTCGAGCAAGACGGAGACTTCCCCGAGAATGGAGCCGTGTGAGGAAATGGTATTGACGGTGACATCGCTCTTGCAGACTTCCACGGCGCCCTCCTTGAGGAAATAGAGGAAACCGTCCTTGGTTCCTTCGATGAGGATTTCTTCGCCGCTCTCAAAAGAGCGCACGGGGAGATCGGTGGTGCGGCAGATGTCGAGAATGGAGGACATGCAGGAGAAGTTTCAAGTGTCGAGTGTCAAGTGTCGAGTGTCGAGTGTCGAGGGGTGAGGGGCGAGTGTC
>JAHEJT010000277.1 GCA_024638765.1 Verrucomicrobiales bacterium | reverse complement strand
GAAGAAAGTGCTTCAGTTGAAGGCCGAGCCTTTGGTGGAGGGGATGGTGCTGGTGGGGGAAACGGTGCGCGGGTCGGGCGTGATTCGCGCGAAAATCCGCGCGACGAAGCGGGGCCGGAGTTACCCGCGGTTCGGGGTGGGGTTGCACGGGATTTCCGGATACCGGCTGCGGGTGGTGCCGGCGCAGAAATCGATCGAGATTACTAAAGACGAGGAAGTGCTTTTGAAAAAGCCGTTCACGTGGGAGGACGGCGCGTGGACCTGGGTGGAACTGGAGGTTGCGGTGTCCGAGGACGGGTCGAAGGCCGAGATCCGCGGCAAGGTGTGGCCGGACAGCGGGAAAGAACCGGCGGAACCGCTGCTCACGCTCGAGGTCGAGGAGGATCGTTTCCGCGGCAAAGCCGTGATTTACGGCACGGCGTATTCGGGCACTCCGATTCTCTATGACGGCGTGCGCGTCAAGTAGTCGTGCGCTCCGCGGCGAACTTGTTAAGATCCGCCGGGGAGTGACGGGCATTCTTGGGCGTACGGATGAAGTAGCCGCGCGGACGGCGAGAGTCGGGATGTAACATTTTTTCATACAATTGTATGAAAAAATGTTACATATTCCGAAGATGGCGGATCCTTTGTGCTGTGAGCGGGGAGCGCGGAGGGAAAGCGGTACTTTCGAAACCGTTTGAAGGATCAACTGGCCCGTTAGAAGTTTTCAATTTCTAACGGGGTAAAGGCGCGGTGTTCTCGCGGAGCCAAGCGGCGAAGGATTCCTCGGATTCGGTGCCGGAGGCGAGGGCGAGCATTTTGAGATATTTTTTCTCGCGGGTGGCAGTGACCTCGAGGCCGTTGCGGGCGAGGAAGGCACGGTAGACGACGTAGGCGGTGCGCTTGTTACCGTCGAAGAAGGGATGGTTCTTCGCGATGCCGAAGGCGTAAGCCGCAGCGAGGGCGCAGAGATCGGGCGCGGGATTGCCGTAGCTCGACTGCTGCAGCGGCCGCGCGAGGGCAGACTCGAGGAGGCCGTCGTCGCGGAGGCCGGACTCGCCGCCGTGCTCGGCCAGTTGGCGTTGGTGAAAGGCGAGCGCGGCCTCGGCCAAGATCCAGGCCGGTTCCACGGGTGATGCAGGCACGCGGTTACTCGGCGAGTTTTTTCAGGACGTCGCGATCGTCGCGCATGATCCGCTCGGCGATTTCCATCTGCCGGGCAAATTCTTCGTCGTAGGTGCGCAACTCGATCCCGCCCGGGGTCTCGGTCACGGTGAGGGTGTCGCCCTTGGAGACGCGGAGCTTTTCGAGGATCTCCACGGGAAGGATGATGCCGGAAGAGTTCCCGATTTTCGTGACTTTGACGGTGGTCATGGGCACATTATAACAGATGTTATAACAGGGCGCAAGTTTGGCTGAGGGGAAAATCGGAGTCCGGGCAGGGATGAGGTCACCCCGTTAGAGATTAAAAATCTCTAACGGTGTAAACGGCCAATGTATTACGTCTATGTGTTGCAGAGTCGCCCGCCGATCCGCGGCGGATCAAACCGAATCCGCCGCGGATCCGCCGCCGCTTTCAGCTATGGCGGGACGAGGCGGCGGGCGACTTTCGCACACTTGGCCAAGGGGAGATCGGTTGACAGGGGGAAGCGCAGGCGGGATGGTCGAAGAACCCTCGGTGCCCGCCCTTGATCATGGACTTTGTGCGTTTTAAGCATGCGCGGTTTTCGGCGCGTTTTCCCGCGACTTATCGCTATTCGAAATCGCATTACTGGATGGCGCCGGTCGATGCGGGAGAAGAGGGTCTCTGGCGAGTGGGGTTCACGAAATTCGCGACGCGCATGCTCGGCGAACTCGTGGACGCGGAGTTTAAGGTTGAATCGGGAGGCGAAGTTGAGCCGGGGCAGGAGATCGGCTGGGTGGAAGGATTCAAAGCGGCCAGCGACGTCTTCTGCGTGATGCAGGGAAATTTCGAAGGAAAAAACCCCGCGCTCGATGAGGACGCCTGCATTATACGCTCGGATCCCTACTTGGACGGCTGGCTTTACGCGGTCCGGGGCGTCCCGGAGAGCGAAAGCCTGGACGTGGAGGGCTACATAAAACTCCTCGACGAGACCATTACCCGAATGCAAGCTCAACAGGCGGATCAATCCAAGGCCGGCTAGAGTGATTCCCCCCGATGGATAAGGCACGGTATATCATGATTGGCGGATTCCTCGGCGCGGGGAAAACCACCTCCATTCAGCGCTTCGCGGAGCACCTCGACGCGCGCGGATTGAAGGTGGGGCTGATCACCAACGATCAGGGCGCCGGGCTGGTGGATTCGGCATTAGCGCGTTCGAAAAATTTTCCGGTAGAAGAAATTTCCGGGGGCTGTTTTTGCTGCCGTTTCAATTCCCTGGTGGACGCAGCGACAAACTTGACGCACGAGACCCGCCCCGACGTGTTCCTGGCCGAGCCGGTCGGGAGTTGCACGGACCTGGTGGCGACCGTGAGTCTGCCGCTCCAGAAGATATACGGCGACGCTTACCGGGTGGCGCCCTTGTGCGTGCTCGTGGATCCGATACGCGCCCTGCGGGTGCTGGGTCTCGAGGAGGGAAAACGGTTCTCGGAAAATGTGCGCTATATTTACCTGAAGCAGCTGGAGGAAGCGGAGGTCATCGTCATCAACAAGACGGACCTCGTGGATGCAGCCCAGTTGGAATTGCTGCGGGGGGCGCTGAAAAAGAATTTTCCCGAGGCGAAGATTGAAGAAGTATCGGCGCGCAACGGAGAGCATCTCGAGGACTGGTTCGCGCGTATGCTTGAAGAGGAGATGGATGTCTCGCGATTCATGGAAGTCGATTACGCGCGTTACGGGGAAGGGGAGGCCTTGCTCGGCTGGCTGAATTGCACCCTGGAGGTGGCTGAACCCGATGGCGGCGAATTCGACGGGAATGCCCTGGTGTCGGATCTGGCGGTGGCACTGCGCGATCGCATGGCGGCGCAATCCGTGGAAGTCGCCCATTTGAAGATGACGCTGAATCCGGTGGGCGAGCCCTACGAGGTCGCCGCGGTCAACCTGGTCCGGACCGACCAGTCGCCGGAGCTGTCCCATCGCCTGGTCGATCCGATCGACGAAGGTGAACTGCTGGTGAACATGCGGTGCGAGGCCGATCCGGATATTCTCGACGCGGCGACGCGGGAGGCATTTATTTCGGTGATTGAGGAGCGGTTCAGTCTGAGCTGCGAAGAGACCCATCGCGAGCACTTCCGGCCCGGGCAACCCAATCCCACGCACCGGATGACCGAGGTTTGAAAACCACCTCAGCAGGACAAGAAACAGTGGCTTAAGAAGTTGTAAAGAAAGGAGAACGAACCTCCAGGTTCGTTTAGAACGAGTCTGGAGACTCGTTCTCCGCCCATGCTAGGATCCCCCCACCGATGTTACCGCAGCTCGCCACCCGCATACTGAGGACGACGGATACCCGTCACCTGATGAAGTTTGCCTGGAACTTCGGATTCAAGGGCGCGCGCTCAGTCCATCTCTTCAAGAAGCGGCTCAAGGAGGGCGTCTACTTCCCGCCCTTCCTTTACATCTCCGTTCTCAACAGCTGCAACCTCCGCTGCCAGGGATGCTGGGTGGACGTGGATAAACCGCAGACGAAGATCGATCTCGATGACCTCAACAAGCTGATCACCGACGCCCGCGATCACGGGAACAGTTTCTTCGGGATCCTGGGAGGCGAACCATTCATGCACCCGGAACTGTTGGATCTACTGGCGGCGCATCCCGACTGCTTTTTCCAGGTATTCACCAACGGCCAAATGATCACCGACAAGGTGGCGAAGCAGCTGTGCAAGTTGGGCAACGTCACGCCGCTGGTCAGCATCGAGGGATCGGAGATCATCAGCGACGAACGTCGCGGGAAGAAAGACGTCCTATCCAAGACCCTGCGCGGACTCGACAACTGCATCGCGAACAAGCTGCTCACCGGCGTGGCCACCAGTCTCTGCCAGACGAACATCGACGACCTGCTCACGGAGAAATGGCTGCGCAGCCTGATCGATCGCGGGGTCCATTACGCCTGGTATCACACCTATCGCCCGGTAGGGCCGAAGATTCACGAGGAACTGGCGCTGCGGCCGGAGCAGGCGAGAAAGGTGAGAAAGTTCGTGGTGGAAATGCGCGCCAAGTTGCCCATCGGAATGGTGGACGCCTATTACGACGGGGAAGGGGAGGCGCTTTGCCCGATGGCCACCGGAGTCAGCCATCATATCGCGCCGAGTGGCGCCATTGAGCCGTGCCCCATCATCCAGTTTGCCACCGAGAACATTCGCGACCGCGACAGTGTTTACGAGACGAT
>JAHEJT010000113.1 GCA_024638765.1 Verrucomicrobiales bacterium | reverse complement strand
AACTTCCCGGCTGGACCGAAGACATCACCGCCTGCCGGTCCTATGGCGAACTGCCGGAGGCCGCCCGCAGTTATCTCGACACCCTTTCCAAGCTGGTGGACGCGCCCGTCACCCTCATCGGCGTCGGCCCGGACCGGTTACAGACCATTGCCCGATGAAGGCGCCGGCGGCGCCGTAAAAAGTGCCAAAGTAAAAAGTAAAAGGTTTCCGTATTCCGCGGTATATTCCCCCACCTTTCACCTTTCAGTTCTTGTCCTCCGAAGCTTTAGCGAAGGGGGATCATACCTTTAACGCGCCGCAGGCGCGCTCCCGCCCATGCCCACACCAGGCGACAGCATATCCGTCCCCAAGCACATCGCCATCATCATGGATGGTAACGGCCGCTGGGCGAAGGAACGCGGTCTCAAACGCTCGGATGGTCATCGCGCCGGCGCCGAATCGGTCCGCGAATGCGTGGAGATATGCAAGGAACTCGGGGTCGAATTCCTGACGCTTTACGCCTTCTCCGTCGAGAACTGGAAAAGGCCGAAGACCGAAATCGCATCCCTCATGACTCTCCTCGAGCGCTTCCTCAAGGACAAGACCCCCGAACTCAATGAAAAGGACGTCCGTCTTCAGGCCATCGGCCGCCTCAACGATATCCCCCCAAAAACTCTCCGCCAACTCCACCGTTCCATCGAGGAAACCTCTGATAACTCAGGCTTAACCCTTATCCTCGCGCTCAGTTACGGCGGCCGGGAAGAGATCATCGATGGCATTAAGAGCATCCTGCATCACGTGGAAGAAGGTCACATTGACAGGGCCATGATCGATCCCGACCTCTTTTCCAAGCACCTCTACACGCGCTATTATCCCGACCCCGATCTGCTGATCCGCACCTCCGGCGAAATGCGCGTGTCCAACTTTCTCCTCTGGCAGATCAGCTATGCCGAAATGGTCGTCACCAAAAAATACTGGCCGGAGTTCCGCAAGGACGATCTTCGCGAGGCGATCGTCGAATACTCTCGACGCCAACGGCGCTACGGCGCAATTTGACTCATCAGATGGCTTCAGCAAATCAGACTCTGCTCGTCGTCGATCCCGAGCAGGATTTTCTCGACTGGGCGGTGCGTCACCTCGCCGCCGATGACATCGAGATCGTAACCTTCACCGATTCTGACCAGGCCCTGCAGTTCGCCCTGCAGGAGAATCCCGATCTCACCCTGGCGGAAATGCACTTGCAACCGCATACCGGGGTCGAACTGCTCCGGCGCATCCGCCAGGAAGACGCCAACGCCATGGTGGTCCTCACCACCGGGTTCCCCAGCACCAGCGCCGTAATCGAAGCCATGAAACTCGGCGCTTACGATTTTCTCCACAAGGAATCCCTCGCTTACGACCTCCGCCCCGTCGTGGAGGGCGCCCTCCAGGCCTTGGAACAAATCCGCCAGACCCATGCCAGCGAACCGAAAGAGGACTCGGGCATGGAAGGCATCGAGGAAAATATTATCGGCCGCTCCCCCGCCATGCAGGACGTCTTCAAAATGATCGGGCGCGTCTCCCGCTCTGATGTCCCCGTCATGATCACCGGCGAAAGCGGCTGCGGAAAAGAAATCGTCGCCAAGGCGATTCACAAATTCAGCCCGCGCGCAGCCAGGGAGTTCGTCGCCATCAACTGTGCCGCTATTCCCGGGAACTTGCTCGAGAGCGAACTCTTCGGACACGAAAAAGGCGCCTTCACCGGAGCGTCCAGCCAACGCATCGGCCGTTTCGAACAGTGCGACGGCGGCACTCTCTTTCTCGATGAGATCGGCGACATGCCCATCGCCGTGCAAAGCAAGATTCTGCGCGTCCTCCAGGAGGGCGAGTTTTCACGGGTCGGCGGCAACGACACGTTCAGGACCGACGTCCGTATCCTCGCCGCCACCAACAAGGATCTCGAGGCCGAAGTCGAGGGCGGCGACTTCCGGGAAGATCTCTTTTACCGCCTCAACGTCTTCCGCATTCATATCCCGCCCCTGCGCCAGCGTCGCGAAGACATTCTTCCCCTATCAGAATTCTTCCTGCAGCGCATCTCCGCCCAGAAGGGCGTGGCCCGCGTCCGGCTCTCAGACGAAGCCAATTCTGTCCTCGAAAATTACGAGTGGCCCGGCAATGTGCGCGAACTCGAGAACACCATCTTGAGAGCTTGTGTGCTCGCCACCGGCAATGTCCTCCTTTCAAGAGATATTCCCCTCGGCCGCGTCCCCCGCGACGCCAACCTCGCATACCGGCCCGGCGCCACGCCGGAGCCCCTCCCCTCCCGTGACTCCGCCACGCCCGCGGCGAAGGCTCCCACGCCGGAATCACCCGGCCTCGATGCCCTCGAAGAGGCCGTCACCATCCTCTTCGACGCCGCCCGCAGGAATCCCGAACTGCAACTGCTCCCCTGGCTGGAAAAAGAAATGGCCCGCCGCGCCTTCGAAGAAACCGCCGGCAACCAGGTGCAAGCCGCCCAACTTCTCGGAATCACCCGCGGCACTCTCCGCAAGCGACTGGAACGTTACGGGCTCACCGGAGCCACCGCGGATAATTCCGGGTAATATCGTTTTCCGCAAGTAAAGCAAGATCCGGGAAGCCGCTGGCATCAGTCTGTCGCCATATTTGCGGGAATCCACACTGGCGCCGGGTCCAAGCCCGAGTATTCTGTCCTCGGAACGCGGATGGGACGGCCGGAAATCCGGATCGCCCCCGGGATTCGCGCGTACCCGTCCCAGAAAAACGCTTTCTCTCCGTGAAATCCGCAGCCGATTCCAGCGCCACACCTCTCGCGCCCCGGGACTTCAATCCGGATTCCCTCTTCAATCGCCTGGCCGTCACGCCTTGCTTCCAGGCGCAATTGGAAGATTTCACCCGCATCGCCACCGGCCCGGGTTCCGCCCGCGCACGCCTCCATCTGGATCACGTCTCCCCTCCGGCCCAACCCTTCATCGTCACCCTGCTCGTGCGTCACCTCGAGACCCTGGACAACTTTGCCGGACGCGTCTGGATTCTCTGCCCGGATCTTCGCGCCCAGGAACAAATCTCCAATGAACTGAACCTCTGGGGCGCCCGCGGGATTTTCTTTCCCGAACGCGAAAACCCCCGCTTCTCCGACGCGCTCCCGGATCCCGATATTTCCGCGGAACGCATTTCCGTGCTGCACCGGCTCGCACAGAGTGCAGCACAACCCGCCGACGAATCCGCAATTCTCGTCCTTAACGGCGACAGCCTCGAGGAATCCGTGCCCGCGCCCGCGCGAATCCTTGCCGGCGAACGCATTCTCAACACCGGCGACACCCTCGATCCCGCCGCGCTCCAGGAAACCCTTGCCGACGCCGGATATGAAGCGGTGGCCCAGGTCGATGCGCGCGGACAGTTCTCGCGCCGCGGAGGCATCCTCGATGTCTTCTCCTGGCAATGCGCTCACCCGGTCCGCATCGAACTCTTTGATACCGAGATCGAGTCGCTGCGCGAATTCGACGTCGCCACGCAAACCTCAGTCCGCCAGACCAAGAGCGCCGGAATACTTCTCACCAAACCGGCGAGCGCGCAGGAGGATGCGGACAACGTCCTCCTCCGCGAATACATCCGGCCCGGCCGCGATCTGGTCATCTCCATCGACTACGATTCCGATCTGACACAGGTGCACCTCAGCCAGGGTGCCGACACAGACCTGGCCGTCGAAGATTTTGCCTGCGCCTGCTACGAGAATCCCCTGGGAGGATTTGAGGCCGGCGACTTCATCCTCCAGGCCGCGAAACGCGAGGGCTTTGAGCGGCAACTCGATGAATGGCACTCCGACGGCTGGACGGTCGCCATGGTCTTCAGCGGCAAAGGTGAGATCGAACGCTTCGCGGAACTCGTGGCCAGTCCACACTTGAAAAGCGGCTTCCTGGAAATCCTCACCGGCCAGTTGGCTCGCGGATTTGTCATCCCCGCCGCCCGGGTCGCCGTCATCGCGGACGCCGAGGTCTTCGGCCGTTACCATGTCGGTCGCGCGCGCCGTCGCTTCCAGCAGGACCGCCAGCAGCGGTCCGCTTCCGCCCAGGTGAATTTCTCGGAGTTCGCCGAAGACGACCTCGTCGTACATTCCGAATACGGCATCGCAAGATTCCTCGGGCTATCCGGCTCGCCGGGCGAGGGGGACACGGCAGCCGGCACCGGGGCCCGAGGTGAACTCGAACCCGAAGTCCTCGTCCTCGAGTACGCCAGGCAGGCAAAACTTTACGTGCCCCTGGAACAAGCGCATCTCGTCTCCCGGTACGTCGGCACCGGTAAAGCCTCCCCCAAGCTCAGCGCTCTCGGTGACTCACGCTGGACCCGCGCCCGCGAAGCGGCGGAACGCTCGATTCGCGATTACGCCGCGCAACTTCTTTCCATCGAAGCGGAACGCGAATCGCACCGGGGTTACGCCCACCAGGCCGACACCAAATGGCAATGGGAGTTTGAGAATTCCTTTCCTTATAAGGAGACCCGGGACCAGATTACCTCGATTGAGGATTGCAAGGAGGACATGGAGTCACGCAGGCCGATGGATCGGCTCATTTGCGGTGATGTCGGCTTTGGAAAAACAGAGGTCGCCATCCGCGCCGCCTTCAAAGCCGTCATGAGCGGTAAACAGGCCGCCATCCTCGTTCCCACCACCGTCCTGGCCCAGCAGCATTACCACACCTTCCGTGAGCGCATGTCGGAATATCCCGTTTCCATCGAACTCCTCTCCCGCTTTCGCAGCCGCGGCGAGCAGAACGATGTGATCCGGAACCTCCGCGATGGAGGTGTCGATATCGTCGTCGGCACCCACCGGCTTATCTCCAAGGACGTGGAATTCAAGGACCTCGGATTGGTGGTGATCGATGAAGAACAGCGCTTCGGAGTGCGGCACAAGGAACGCTTTAAACAGCTCTTCCGACTCGTGGATGTGCTCACTCTTTCGGCCACGCCCATCCCTCGCACCCTCTACCTCTCCCTCATGGGCGCCAAGGATATGTCCACCATCGATACGCCACCGCCCAACCGGTACCCCGTCCAGACCGTTATCTGTCCCTATGACGAACGCGTCATCCGCGACGCCATGCAGCGCGAGTTAAAACGCAAAGGCCAGGTCTTCTTTCTTCACAATCGCGTCCAGAGCATTGAAGGCGTCCGCGAGAATCTCGAGAACCTTGTCCCCGACGCCAGCATCGCCGTCGGCCACGGCCAGATGCACGAAGACGAACTCGAGGAAGTCATGACGCGTTTCGTGGAAGGTGATATCGATATCCTTGTCTGCACCACCATCATTGAAAGCGGCGTCGATATTCCAAACGCCAACACCATCATCATCGATCGCGCCGATCGCTTCGGACTCGCCGATCTTTACCAGCTGCGCGGGCGAGTGGGCCGGGCCCAGCACAAAGCTTACGCCATCCTCATGCTTCCTCGCTCCATGATGACCGTGAGCGACGCGCGCAAACGCATCAATGCCATCAAGCAATACAGCTCCCTGGGATCCGGCTTCAAAATCGCAATGCGGGATCTCGAGATCCGCGGCGCCGGCAATCTTCTCGGCACCCAGCAAAGCGGACACATCACTGCCGTCGGATT
This sequence comes from Verrucomicrobiales bacterium, assembly GCA_024638765.1. Classification (GTDB taxonomy): domain Bacteria; phylum Verrucomicrobiota; class Verrucomicrobiia; order Verrucomicrobiales; family DEV007; genus JAHEJT01. The sequence continues at coordinate 10,600 of JAHEJT010000113.1, read as the reverse complement.
CGACCTTTACTGTCAGCTGCTCAAGCAATCCATCGCCAAACTCAAGGGTGAACCCGTCGCAGACCGCATCGACGTCGCCCTTAAAATCGATTTCATCTGCATCAGCGAAGCGGAATACCTCCGGGATCTGGAGTCCGGCCCCGGTGAAGACGTCCTCCCCGCATTCGTCCCCGCTTCTTACATCGGGGACGCCCGGCTTCGCATCCAGGCGTATCGCCGGATCACGGAATTAACCTCCCTGGAAGAGCTCGCCGCCCTTTCGGCGAATTGGAGGGATCGCTTCGGCCCCCCGCCCGATCCGGTTGAAAATCTGTTGGGAGCGAGTAGACTCCGTATTATCGCCGGAAATGCCCGAATTTCAGCCTGTGAAATCCGCGAAAATAAGCTTATGCTCACCCGCAACGGCAGCTACATCCTCCCAAATGGAAAATTTCCCAGGCTGAATTCCGTCACTCCGGATCAAATGCTCCTCGAAGCGGTCTCTCTTGTCAAAAGCCTCTAATCCGAAAGCCTCCGATAGGCCCGCCGGCGCGCCCCCCATGCAAACGCTTACGATCACCAATCCTGACCATTACTTCCAATCCTGTCCCACGCGCATTATGAGCACACTTCCACGTTTCTCCGGCCTCTTACTCGCACTCGCCGTGATTATCGCTGCCCCGAAAAGCGCGCCCGCCGCCGACCTCGTGGACGGAGTCGCCGCCGTCGTCAACAGTAAGGTCATCACTCAATCCGAAGTCCGCAATGCCGTCGCCGTCCGCGCCCAGGTGATCGGCATGGGATATCAGGGCACCCAGGCCCAACTCGACAGGGAGATCACGAAGATCCGCAAGGAAGCCCTCCAGGATCTCATCGACCGCGAGCTCATCCTCGATGCTTTCTACCGCGAGGGAGGCGTTATCCGTCCCAAGTTCGTGGACGATTCCATCAACACATTCATCCGCGAACGATTCGAGGGAGACCGCGAGAAGTTCATTGAAGAACTCCAGAAAACCGGGATCACGCTTAAGTCTTTCCGAAAGATGCGAGAGGAAGCGCTCATCATTCAATACATGCGCTCCAACCAAACCGGAATCATTCCGCCCCCCACACCCGCCGAACGCAAGGAATACATGCGTGCAAACCAGGACCGCTTCCGGGGAGAGGACTACGTCAAGTTACGCACCCTCACCATTCCGCGGATCCCCGGCGATCCCGGAGTTACGGCTGAAAAACAGCGAGCGCTCATCAGCGAGATCCGCGAGAAGATCGTCAATGGCGCCGATTTCGGCACCATGGCCAAGACGTATTCCAAGGACAGCAAGAGACTGAAAGGCGGCGACTGGGGCACGATCGAACGCGGGGACCTGAAAGATCTTCTCAGCGATGCCGCCTTCAATATGAAACCACTCACCGTCAGCCAGGTCCTCGAGGACGAAAGGAATCTCTATCTTGTGTATGTGGACGCCATCCAGCGCGGCAAGGTCACCCCCCTCGGTGAAGTGGAGGAAGAAGTCGATAAACTCGTCATGCAGCAGAAACGCATGGAGGCACACGACAAGTGGATCGCCCGCCTCCGCGAAGACGCCAATATCACCATCACCAGCGAAGACGGCTCCACCACTTCCTCGCAAACGGCGGTCGCAAATAGCCTCTCCCCGATCCGGAGCTCCGACGGCGATCCTTCGGGCCCGGTTTCCTCGGATTCCGACGCCCGCCCCGAAGAAGAGCGCGGCATCTTCAAGCGCATGGTGAAAATCCTGCCCGGATTCTGATGGCACAGTGCGCGCACCGGAGGGAAACGCTCCGCTGTTCCTCAAATTTCCAGAGAATAGGTCCCGACCTGTCGGGGTCTCCCTCCTTTCAGGATCGTTTCCGATTGATCCCTTACATCACCCGTGAAGGTTCTTCACCTCTACATCTCAAAAGCGCACAGTTACCTCGGGCACCACGGAAAACCGGCAGGCACCACGCCCATGGTCGAGGTCCCGTCGGTGGAGTGCGTTGCCGGTAAAGGCATCCGCGGAGATCGCTTCTTCGGACACAAGGAAGATTTCAAGGGCCAGATCACCTTCTTTTCTCAGGAAGTTTACCAGGATCTCTGCGAACGTTTTCATGTTTACGACAAATCTTCGATGGCTTTCCGGCGGAACGTGATCGTGGAGGATGCGGACCTCAACTCGCTCATCGGCCGGGAGTTCGACCTCCAGGGAGTGCGCTTTCTTGGGATGGAAGAATGCAAACCCTGTTACTGGATGGACCAGGCCTTTCACGAAGGCGCCGAAGAGGCCATGCAGGATCGAGGCGGACTGCGCGCCAGAATCCTTTCGGACGGCATCATCCGCTCCGAAGCCGCTTGAGACGCGAGGCACTAGTGTTCAGTGTCCTGGAACACGGCACTGACACAACTCCCGAAGCTGCAATGTTTCCTGATACCTGATTGATGATTGCTGAATGGTGATTGTCGATTTTCGAAGTTCAGACTTCACCCTTCAAAAATCAGCAATCATCAATCGTCAATCCACACCGTCCCCAAGACAACTGCCTGCCGCGCCGTAGCCGTGGCGAAGGCGGGACACTCGACACCTGAAAACAGAACCTTGACCCCTCCGAAGCCGATCACCGCCGTCCTCCTCGCAGGGGGACGCTCCCGCCGCATGGGACAGGATAAGGCCTTCCTCCCCTCGGGAAAGACGGGCGAAGCCCTCTGGAAATGCCAGTTGCACAAACTCGAGGCCCTGCAGCCGGCGGAACTCCTCGTCTCCGCGAATCCGGACCAGGTCTTCGATACCGCCCTGCGCATCCTCGTCGATCCGGAGCCGGACCGCGGCCCCCTCCTGGCACTCCACGCCGCCCTGGAGGCCTCCTCGGCGCCGCTGCTCCTCATCCTCGCCGTCGATATGCCCGGCGTCACGGTGAAATTCCTCCGTGAAATGCAAGCGCACGCCGATCCCGCCCGGGGCCTGGTTTACCGGCGCGACAATTTTTTTGAGCCTTTTCCCGCCATTTACCCGGTCGCCGCCGCCTCGCTTGCGCGCGAATGCCTCGACGCTGGCCGGGATTCTCTCCAGGCGTTTATCACCGAAGGCCTGGATCGCGGTGTGCTCCACTCCCTCCCCCTGCCGGACGATCAATCGGATCTTTTCAAAAACCTCAACACCCCCGAGGATCTGGAGTGATAAGTTATTAGTTATCGGTTGTCAGGTGTCATACGGCCAGCATCCAGTATCCAATCACGATTAACGCCGGCGCAGCCGGCCGCCCCCCATGCCCGATCCCGGCCAAAGCACCCGTGTCCAGCGCGAATCGCTGACCTTGGATCCCGCATCGGGCAACGTCACGCGGACACCCGAACAAGATCTCGTCGCCGCGGAACAACCTCTGGAACTTCGCGTGGAAGGGAAGAGCGTGGCCGTGGTCATGCGCACTCCCGGGCACGACGAAGAACTCGCCGCGGGATTTCTACTCACGGAAAACGTGGTCCGTTCCCGGAAAGAGATCTTCGAAATTTCACAGTGCCCCTCTATCGAGACCGAGTTGGAAGAAAACAACGTGATCGAAGTGCTGCTCAGCAAGGGCACCAAGGTCGATCTCGACGAGCTGACGCGGCACGTCTTCAGCAGCTCCAGTTGCGGCATCTGCGGAAAAGCCACCATCGAATCCGTCTTCCAGTCCTTCCCGCCATTACCGGCCGAAGAGTTTGCGGTGCCCGCAGCCACTATCCTTTCCCTGCCGGATAAACTCCAGGCCGCCCAGGAAACTTTTGAACGCACCGGCGGACTCCACGCCAGCGCCCTTTTCGATCGCGAGGGCAACCTCCTCCTCATCCGTGAAGACGTGGGGCGTCACAACGCGCTCGATAAAGTAGTCGGCCACTCTTTGCTGGAAGATACCCTGCCTCTCGCCGAACACATTCTTCTCGTCAGTGGCCGGTTCTCCTTCGAGCTCGCGCAAAAGGCTCTTGCCGCGGGCATCCCCATCGTCGCCGGCATCTCCGCGCCCAGCAGCCTGGCCGTGGAATTCGCCGAAGCGTCCAACCAGACCCTTATCGGCTTCCTCCGCGGCAACCACATGAATATTTACACGCACGCGTCCCGCGTGCAGTGATCAGTTATCAGTTGAAGGTTACCAGGATCAGCGGGACGAGGGCCCCCTGCGGTTTAAGAAAACTGACTGCGCCAGCAACTCCATCGCCCTATTAACTGTTAACTGATAACCAATAACCAAAATGCTCTCTGCCGCCATCGAAGAAGCAAAGATCGGTCTCGGGGAAGGCGGTATCCCGATAGGGTCCGTCCTGGTACATCGGAACCGGATTCTCGGCCGCGGCCACAACCGGCGAGTCCAGAGTGAAAGCGCCGTCCTGCACGCGGAGATGGACGCCCTCGAGAACGCGGGACGCCAGTCCGCCGCCGTTTACCGTGAAGCGACCCTCTACACCACCCTCTCTCCCTGCGTCATGTGCTCGGGCGCCATTCTTCTTTACGGTATCCCTCACGTCATCATTGGTGAGAACATCACCTTTCTCGGAGAGGAACAGCTGCTGCGCGACCGCGGAGTCGAAGTGGAAGTCGTCGGATCGGAGGAATGCCGCGCCCTCATGACCGCCTTCATCCGCGAGCACCCCGCCCTCTGGCACGAAGACATTGGCCAGCCCTGAGACCGGCAGTCCACGGTCCAGAGTCTACAGTCCACCGTCGATACCACGGAACGCTTTGTCGCACGCCGCCGCTTGACGATTATCGATTAACTATGAACGATTGACGCCGGCGCGTCCGGCCCCATCTTCTATCTTCTATCTTCCATCTTCTATCTTCCATCTCCGCCGGCATAGCCCGCCCCCCCATGCAAATTCCCATCGAAGACTACTTCGAAGACATTCTCGCCAAGAGCCAGCGCGGGCTCGGCCTCAGCGACCGCGAACTGGCCGCGCGCACCGGCGTCGACCCGCGCGTCATCCAGTCGCTCAAGGACGGCGATTTCTCCGAAGCACCGCTCCGTAAACTCGCGCCCGCCCTCGCACTGGATGCCGATGCCCTCGTCGCGTCCGCCAGGAAGGAGTGGTATCCGCGCCCGGCAGACCTTCCCGGGCTGCAAGTCTTCAATACCCCCTATCACAGCATGCACGTGAACGCTTACCTGGTCTGGGATGCACCCGACCGGGTCGCGGTCGCTTTCGATACCGGCGCCGACGCCGGCGGCATATCGGAAACTGTCCGCGCGGAGAACCTTCGCCTCGAGGCTATTTTTCTGACTCACAGTCATCCCGATCATATCCAGGACTTGGACAATCTCCGCAGGGATACCGGGGAACCTCCCGTTTACCTCAACGAGCACGAATCCATGCCCGGCGCCGAGTCCTTCGGCGAGGGCGCGGAATGGCGATTCGGTCCCTTGCACATCCGCGCCCTGCACACGCACGGTCACTCGGCCGGAGGGACCACTTACGTCATCGGCGGCTTGGAAAAACCCGTGGCCGTCGTCGGAGATGCCCTCTTTGCAGGCTCCATGGGCGGAGGCATGGTTTCCTACGCGAACGCACTGGACACCAACCGCAAAAAGATTATGACTCTACCCGATGAAACTATTCTCTGCCCCGGGCACGGTCCCACCACCACCGTGGGCGAAGAAAAGGCGCACAATCCCTTTTTTCCCGAGTTCAAATAATCGCAACGCAACCCACACCAGTTCAGAATTATGAAAAAACCGCAGATTGGATTTGTCGGAGTCGGTCGAATGGGCGCCAACATGGCCCGCCGCCTCAAAGATTGCCGCTACAAGGTATCCGCCGTATACGACGTCAATCGCCCAGCCGCCCAGTCTCTGGCGGATGAACTCAAAGCCACTGTGTGCACCAAGCTGGCCGACGTAACCCGGCTCTCGGACGTCGTTATTACCGTGGTCACCAACGACGCCGCTATGCGCAAAATTTTCTTTGGCGCCCGCGACAATCTCTTCCAGAAAGCCAAGGGCAAAGTCTTCATCAATTGCGCCACCGTTTCCCCGGACATACACCGCGAGATTTTCAAGGCCGCCAGGCGCAAGGGCGCCCATTCGCTCGAGGGCTGCATGGCTTCCAGCATCAGCCAGGCGCGCGCGGGCACTCTTTACCTCATGGTCGGCGGCGATAAACGCGTCTTCACAAGGATGAAACCGGTCCTCGATAAACTCAGCGTCAACATGCGTTACGTCGGGCCCGCCGGCAGCGCCGCCGAAGTCAAGGCCCTCGTCAACATGGTCATGAATATCAACACCGCCGGCCTCGCCGAAGGCCTCGGCCTCGGCAAAGCCCTCGGCCACGATCTCAAAATGCTCCAGGAAGTATTCTCCCAGACCGGCGCCAATTCGCGCGTCCTGGAAACAGACGGCGAGGACATGGAAAACCGCGATCACGAGTGCTGGTTCTCCTCCTCTCACGCCGCCAAGGACTCGGGAATCGCGAAAAAGCTCGCCGCCAAGAAAAAACTCAAGCTGCCTCTCAACGACGCCACCAAGTCCCAGTACGATCGTATGGTGAAAGAAGGCCTCGGCGAACTCGACAAGTCCGGCATCGCCGAACTCACATTCCCCGGGCGCCATGCCAGCCGTGCCAGGAAAAAAACGGCGTCACGCAGGAAAGCCTCCACTTCCCGAAAAAGGCGAAGCTAAAGAAATTGAGCTCCCCCTGGTAACCCGATGGCACTTTACACCCCGCTTCCCCGGCGGTAGCTTGATCTTTGCCATGAAAAACCTCCTCATCGCGATCGCACTCGGGGGAATGTTCACACCGGGAGCCGCCATGGCTATTCCCGACCGGGTCTCAACCGGCATCTTCAACGTCTTCTTCCAGCAAAACGGCGTCAATCTCGAAGACCACGCCCTCAGTAACGAAGCCTGGTCCGAAAGCGGCCTCAAAGGAAAGTGGCGCCGCGAGGCCGAGGAAGACCGTCAGTCTCTCGAGGCCTATCTTCTCGAGGTCAACGCCGTCGTCTTCGGTGTCCAGGCCAGCCAGGTCCGCATCCTCAAGAGCGACGGAGACCTGCATTCCTTCCTTATCCGATTCCAAGCCGACGGCAAACAGATCACCGACGGCGAAGAAATCCTCAAGATCCTGCGGAAGAACGTCGAAGCTTACACCGGCAAGCAGCCGGCAGATGCCAAAGACAAATCCTGCCGTTTCGTTTACAAGGAATTCAACATCGCTCTCTCCGAATCCGGCTCCGACTCCGTCCTCATCTCCATTCGTCGTCTGCCCGCCTGACGGCGTCCCAGCCAATCGGGAAAGTTATCATGCGCACCCGCATCGCCCGTTTACCGCTTCTCATCACGGCGATCGCGTTCACCTTGACCCTGCTCCGGACGCACAGCCCCGCGGCGGAGGATTTCCCTTTCCCCGACGCCTTCACGAAAGTCGCCGTCTGGGATAGTCCCGATTTCCTCGGACTCTGGGAGCCGCAGTCGAGCCCTTCCAAACTCTCCCATCGCACCTTTTCCGCAAAGCCGGTCCTCTTCGGTCATCAACCCCACGTGATCACAGGCCTCTTCAACGGCGACCAGCTAGCCTCGATCAGCATCCACTTCCTCGATTCCGGCGCCGTCTTCGGATACAGCCCTCAGGGCGCCAAAGCCCCCGACGCCCGGGCCCGGCAAAAGGAATTCGATAACACGCTGGAGGAAGTCCGCGACGACGTCGTGGATGGCCTCCGGACACTGAGCGGCAAGAGAAAAGGCGAAGAGATGGTGCTCGCCAAAGAACCTCTCCTGCGTCAAAAGGTGCTTCTTTTCTCCCACGGAGATCTTGTCTCCCGCCTCATTGCCGCCGAAGGCCATCTCGTAAAGCTCACTCTCTTCCGTTCCATGGAGGAAGCGACCAACCTTCTGAGCCCCGCGCTCCGGGAAGGCAATCGGCGCGATCTTGAGGAACAGGCAAAAATCCGTGCCTTCGTGAATGACCACGGGGATCACCTCCTCGAGGACATCCCTCTCTTTCCCCAGGGCGACCGCGCTTACTGCGGCGTTTCCACCCTGGCGATGGCCATGCAGTACCTGGGACTCAACCTCGAAACCGAGGAATACGCGGCTGCTTCCGGGATCAAGTACGGCACTGCCAAGGGCGCCGAAGTCCGGGAAGCTTATCTCGCCGCCGCCAAAGAAGCGGGGATGCGAATCTACCGCAGCACGCGGTTTGATTTCGATAAGGCGAAGGAATCGATCGACGCCGGAATCCCCATCGTCGTGTGGAGGCGCTTCACGTTCGAAAGAGATTTCGTCCACAAATCTTTCAGCCGCCGTTTCGCGGAAGATAAGACCGCCACGCTGCCGGAACCCGATTCCGAAGACCGTGCCACCTGGCCCGGCGACGTTTCCTACACCCATTCCTCCGTCATCACCGGGTATAACCCGGAGCGCCGCGAAGTGATCTTCACCGAGAGCTGGGGCGAATACGCGCGCGATCGCCGCATGCGCGTGGAGGAAATGGAAGGCACGGCATATTACACCTTTTATTTCCGGTTTTGAGCCCAAAGCATCGCCCGCCCACTGATCGATGTAACGGAACTTGCAAAAAGTTCCGGCCCGCGTCGCTCATCATAGCGCTCGCGGCCGTCTTGTGGGCGCCGCCGGCGTGGTCGCAAGAAGCACCGCGGCAGTGGACCGATACCCGGGGACGCATCGTGGTGGGCACACTCGTTACCGCTGATGAAGTGCGCTGCACGCTCCGGCTCTCCAGTGGAAAAGAGGTGACTATCTCTCTCGCGAGCCTGCAGGAGGAAAGCCGAACTTACGCGCGACAATGGCTTGAAGCCGCGAGGCAACGCGGAGAAAACCCTCCTCCCCCGGTAAAACCCTGGCCCCGGTCCGCAACCGCCGGAGAAAACAGCCGCGTCACCACCGTCAGCGAAGACGCGGCCGGGGGCGCTTTCGTCTACCGCTCACGGCACTTTCAGCTGAATTCGCCCATCGCCCTTCCCAGTGGTGTCACCGGTGACATGGCCAAGGTTTTTGAATCGACTCTCGCCGCCATCCGCGCCGCGCCTCTCGGCCTGGATCCTGAAACCCCCGAGGATCTTTACCAGGTCCATTTCTATGCCACGCCCGATGATTACGCGGATGCAGGAGGACCGGGCGGCACCGGTGGCCGTTACCACGGACACTCGAAACGCATGCTCATCCTGATGCCCAACCTCGGCATCGGAGTGGAACCGGCCGGGCGCACCAGTATGAATTACAAGGGCAACGAGTTCATTCTCAAGCACGAGGTCACCCACCAGATCCTGGATTTCTGGATCATGCGCATCCCCATCTGGCTCAACGAAGGCATTTCGGAATACTTTGCCGCCGTGCCTTACCGGGACGGGGTCTATACCTTCAATGACATCCCCGGGAGCCTCCTGCGCTATGCCAATAAGTGGCGTCAGACCGATGACCAGCGCCAACTCCAGGTCATCCACCCGGAGGAACTCATGAATATCGACAGCGTCGCCTGGGGCACCGCCATCGCGGAAAATAATTACATCATCACCTACAACTCCGCAGCCCTGCTGACACATTATTTTCTTCACGATGATGGAGACCAGCGCGGTGCAGGTCTGATCGGGTATCTGCACGCGCTGCGCAACACCTGGAGCCTGCCGGAGTTGCAGAAAGCCCGCTCCGTGGCCCGGGAGAAGTTCCTCCTCCGCGGCCGCAGCTACGACCAAATCGCCGCCGCAATGACGGACGCCTGGAAGAAGCGCGGCGTCACCCTGCAATTCCGCAAGAGCGCGGACGCTCCGTGAGCATCCCGAACCCCGCATTCCGCGCTGCGCATTCCCACCCTTGCTGTCATCCCGCCCGCTCACCCTGCTGTCATCCCGAGCGGAGTCGCGGGATCTCGCATTCGGGCTATGCGCAATCTCGCAATCTTTTGAGGTTGGGCGATCTTTGCGGTGCCTCTCCGAGTCCACGATCGCCCTTAGATCATGAGGTCGTTCCGTACCGTTGAGAGAGATCCCTCGATGTTGCTCGGGATGACACACAGAGCGGATCAGATTGCTCACTTACGCAGCAACCGCCTCCCCACTCCCCACTCCTCACTACTTACTATTAACTATTAACCCCCCTCCCCCTTCCGCAGCTCCTTCGCCACAATGTACTCGATCGGGTTCCGGTCATCGGTGAGGATCCTTCCCTTTTCACTCCGGTAAACAGAGGGATCGACCCGTGATCGCGCCAGCCCTTGCAACTCCAGGGACAGCGCGCCGGCCTCGACCCGGTAAAAGGGCGCCAGATCGCGATTCCCTGCCAGGAGGAGAATATTATGCGGCACCACGAAATTTCGCGGTGAAGTCGAAAATACTTCCACGTTTTCGAAGACCGCGCTCACAGTCGCGTGAACCGATTGAAACAACTCCGCCCGATCTCCCGTCAAACCGCTGATAATATTCATCATAAGAACCCCCCGGCCGGTGAGTTTCTCTTTGGCTTCTTCAAAAAATTCCCTGGTGGTGAGATGCGCTGGAATGTATCGGACGCCGTTATAGGCATCCGCGAAAATGAAATCGTACTTCCTGGGACTCACCCTCAGGAACCGGCGCGCGTCCATCGCGTGCGGCTGGATGTTCTCGTAAGCCCCCAACCCGAAACATTCGTATCCCGCGCGAAT
>JAHEJT010000112.1 GCA_024638765.1 Verrucomicrobiales bacterium | reverse complement strand
CAACCAGGCGGTCGCCGCGGGACAAGTCTACCCCCGCAGCCTCGATCTGCGCGTCGTCAGCGCCCTCTGTGAACTGGCCGCTGCCCCCTCCAGCTTCGCCCGGACCTTGCGCCTCATGGCCGGACACGAACTTGCCGGCGAAGGCTTTGCCCCCGGCCAGACCGGTTCCTCCGCCATGCCTCACAAGATGAACAGCCGCTCCTGCGAACGCATCAACGGCTTCCACACCCTTCTCAAAGGATTCCTCACGATGGCCTCCGGCCTCGCCGGCGACCAATGGAACGAAGGGGATGTCTCCTGTTCCGTGGTCCGGCGCGTCATGCTCCCCGACAGTTTCTTCGCTGCGGACGGCCTTCTCGAAACCACCATCACTGTCCTCCGCCAAATGGAGGTGCATGAACCCGTCATCGAATCCGAAAACCGCCGTTACCTGCCCTTCCTCCTCTCGACGACTTTCCTCATGGAGGCGGTTAAGGCCGGTGCCGGACGCGAAACGGCCCACGAAGTGATCAAGGAACACGCTCTCGCCGCCGCCGCCGCCTTGCGCGCCGGGGAATCCCCTGAGAACGATTTCCTCGAACGCCTGGCAGGCGATCCGCGCATCGATCTGGACGAAGGAGCGCTCCGCGCGCTCCTGGAGAAAGGTCGCGCCGAATCCGGCGCCGCCACCCTCCAGGTCGATCGATTCTGCGCCCGGGCGGATGAATTGCTGCGCGCCTCCCCCGAGGCCGCCTCTTACACGCCGGGCGACATCCTCTGACCCGCGCCTCCGGCTTTCAATCCGCCCCCGCCCCGCCTTCCGGGGGTGCAGGCGTCTCCGGCACGCCAGTCGCTCCCGTATTCTCGCGCTGCCAATCGAGTATCTTCTTGCGGTAAGCAGGGTCCGCCGTCGGCCAGGCGTCCAGCGCTTCCAGGGCACGCCGCGCCATCGCCGCCGACTCTTCCTTGCGCCCCGCCTCCGCCAGGCCCACCGCAAACGGAAACAGAAAGTCGGGCACGTCGCGGTAGCGGTCCTCGAACTTCCGGAACACTTCCACCGCCTCCGCGGCGCGTCCCGCCTCGACCAGCGTCAGCCCGAGGTTTTTCGGAGCCTCCCGATTATCCGGGTGAGTTTCGACTGCTTTGACGAAGAAATCGATTCCCTTGTTCCGCTCTCCGATTTGAGTCTGCATTACCCCCACGTTGTTATACGTGCGGGCCAGCACCTCGCGCGTCTCTTCCGTATCGTTAAACTGAAGCGAGTTTTCAAATTGTACCATCGCGCTTACGTAATCTTTCTGGTTAAAAAAGTGAGCTCCGTAACGGGAGAGCGCCACCGCCAGGGTCCGAGCCGTGCGCACGTAAGAAATCCGATCGTAACAATCCTTGGCAATGTGGATGGCCTCTTGATGCCTCCCTTGTTGCGCCAGAAGCGCGCAGATGTTGATCAGGGCGGCTTCGTGCCCGGGTTCCGACGCCAGGGCCATGCGATAATGATACTCCGCGCGCTCGGGATTCTTGCGGCGCCTGTACTCTCTCCCCAGGTTGTTATGTCCGTCCGGGTATCCGGGCCACAACTCCACTGACTTCGAATAATGTGCCAGCACTTCATCCCAGCGCTCGCGCCCGGTAGCAATGACCCCCAGGTTGTAATGGATCAGCCAGGAGCGGGGGTTGATTTCCAGGACCCGCGCGAATACCGAATCCGTATCCTGCCAGAATCGCACTTGCCGGGCGCTGAGAATCGCCAGCACCATCACCAACGCCGCCGCCGCCAGCCGCCAGTGTTTCCGGCTCAGCGGGGAAACCAGCGCGGCCAGCGCCAGGACAAATCCCAGCATTGCGAGGTAAGCATAGCGATCCGCCACCGTGGATATCCCCTGATAGGCGAACGGGATCAGACCCAGCACCGGGAGCAAGGCCAGCACGAAGACCAGGAACCCGGCGAGATACACCGGTGCCCGCCGCTTCCGCCACAGCCACCACCCAACCGCCCCCGCGATCACGGGCACCAGCCAGGTGGCATAATAAAACCACTGCCCCTCAAGCCAGGAAGGCGATCTCCCGTACTCCGGACCCAGGCGAATCGGCAGCACCGCTTTCGACAGGTAAAAATAGACCGCATCCAGCGCGATGACCGGCCGCTGCCACCAGGGGGGTGGCAAGAACTTGAATTGCCCGCCGCTCTGCACCAACCAGGTCACCGCGGTGGCAGCCATGGCAAGCGCCACCCACGGCGTCGCCGCAAGCAACGCCCCCTTCCAGGGACGGCCACGGAGCAACACCTCAAGAATAAAGACGATTCCCGGAAGCACCACCGTGGCCGGCTTGGCCAGGAGCGCCCCTATGAAAAACACCGTCGCGACGCCGTAGCAGCGCGCGTTTCTTCGCCCGGACTCTACGCTTCCCGGTTCCCCTTGCGGAAGACTCCTCAGATAAGCCCAGATGGCGCCCATCGACAATGTCCCCGCCAGCAAATCTTTCATGCCCGTAACCCACGCAACCGCCTCCACTTGGAGCGGGTGCGCCGCAAATACCGCCGCGCCGAAGACTGCCGCCCACCGGCCGCGATCGCCAAGCGCACTTCTCAGAATCCCCAGCACCAGGAGCACCGCGCAAAAGTGCATTCCCAGGTTGGCAAGGTGAAACAGCCGCGGCGGGAACGGAGTTTCGAGAAGGTTCGCGGTATCGGTATGCACCTGCCCCCCGGGCAACTCCACCCACTCCGCCAACACCGCCCAGACGCTATAGGTCAATGGGATCCAGAGATCTTCATACCCGTTCGTCCAGAAGAACCCGATATTCTTTAGCGGTCCCTCGAGAAAATGGGGGTTCTCGTAGACATTGACGTCGTCGTCCCACATCAGGTAATCCAGGCTCCTCACCTGCCAGAAGGGAACACATGTCGCGACAATTAGAATCGCGATCGGGATGAGACGTGCCGGTTTGATGGTCAAAACCTCAGCCTCCACTTCCAACCTTCAACCGCGATCGTTGCCGCGCACGATCACTTGTATCGCACCGCCGGTTTTTCACTGGAAACGATCAAGCGCTTGGTCCCGTCGCGCAGATTCTGCACGTTGAAGTTTATAAGAAATCCCGTCTCCAGTTCCGCGAGGCGAAGATAATTATTCATCTCTTCCTTGTGGATCGCTTTCAACTCGTCCACCGCCATCACTCGCACCAGGATGAGTCCTTCGACCACGAAATCAATCTTGAGCGTGCTCTCCAGTTCCTCTCCTTTGTACCGGATCGGAAGATTCTTGTCCCGCTCGAACACCAGTTCCCGCATCCGCAACTCGCGCGCCAGGCATTCGCAATATGCCTCCGCCGGCAGCCCGGGACCCAGCGCCCGGTGCACCTCCATGCACGAACCCACGATCACGTGAGGCAATTCTTTGACGTCCAGGTTCATAACCAGAGAACGGCGGTCTTTCCTTTCCTATCTTAGAACCATCCCCCTGTCACCCCAAACCAACCCGCAGGCTCCCATCTTCTATCTTTCATCTTCCTTCCGGCCTCCGGCGAGGTACGGCTCCCAGAAATCCTTCCCCACGATCCCGCGCAACTTATCCACCGTCGCCGGCGGCACCCGCGGCGCTTCACCAACCGTCTGCGCACCAAGGGCATTCCCGAACACATCCTTCCCCGTCTTTCTCAAATAGCTTTGCTCCCCGAGAAAGGGTCCGTACTGGGAAAACTCGATGCGGTCGCCCGCCTCCATCTCCCGCCGATCCGCCGCTTCGCTCACCGCCGTCTCAACCAATTCCATTTGCCGGTGAATCTTTTCGGCACTTGCGCGCAACAGATGCCTCTGGTACGGCGGATAGACGAGCACCGCGGCCAAAGCCATCACGCCCCCCAGAAAAAGAAGATCCACCAAGCCCGTCCCCCCTCTGCCCAGTGCCCCCATTGCTCCCGGCTTCATCCTCCCATCCTATCACCCCAAGATCCGCCCGCAACGGATTCTCTTCGAAAGGCGACCGCCCCGGCTCCCCGGCCGGCATTTACCTTTTACCTCTGACCTCATCACCTTTTACCCTGCTTCCCATGCACTCTCCCCTGATCCGGCCCGCGGAACTTGCCGATGTCCCCGCCATCCACACGCTCATCTGCGAGCTGGCGGAGTTTGAAAAACTTTCGCACGCCGTGGTCTCGACCGAGGATTGCCTGCGCAACGCTCTCTTTGGAGAAAAACCCTCCGCCGAAGCCCTCGTCGCCGTGGCAAGCGAGGCCCCTGCCGGGTTCGCGCTCTTCTTTCAAAACTATTCCACCTTCGTCGGAAAACCGGGTATCTATCTCGAAGACATCTATGTAAAAGAATCCCTGCGCGGGCGCGGCATCGGCGCCGCACTTCTCTCCTCGGTCGCCCGCATCGCGGCCCAACGCGATTGCGCCAGGCTCGAATGGTCCGTCCTCGACTGGAACCGCGAGGCCATTGGCTTTTACGAGAAATTCGGCGCCGGTGTGCTCCCCGATTGGAGAATCGTCCGCATGGAGAAAAGCGCGATCGAGGCGTTGGCCGGCCGAACCACAGGGTAATTGCCGCGCCGCCACCCGGGGTTCTTGATCCGGCCGCTTTTCATGCGATAGCTTTTAGCCGTGCTCGCGTTTTACCTTCACGACCTCGATCCCTTCGTGGTCCGATTTTCAGAACACTTCGGCATTCGCTGGTACGGTCTCGCTTACGTCCTCGGATTCTTCCTGGGATTTCTCCTCCTCCGCTCTCTGGCGCGCAGAGGATGCTCGGAACTCGAGCCCCACCAGGTCGGCGATTTCATCACTTTCGCGGCCATCTTCGGCGTCATGCTCGGCGGCAGGCTCGGGTACATGCTCCTCTATGATCTGGGTCCCTTCCTCGCCAACCCACTGCGCTTTTTCAACTTTCTCAGCGGAGGCATGGCCAGTCATGGCGGCATCCTCGGCCTCGTCATCTTTACCTGGTGCTACGCCCGCAAACACAACCTCTCCTGGACCGGGCTCGGCGATAATCTCGTCGTCGTCGCTCCCATCGGGATCTGCCTCGGCCGCATCGCCAACTTCATCAACGGTGAGCTTTACGGCCGTGTCGCCCCCCATCTCCCCTGGGCGGTCCAGTTTCCCACCGAACTTTACGATGCCGGTCCCGACCTCCGCATCCGGGTCCTCGAGGCCCTTCCCTTCCCCTTACCCTTTCCCGAAGGCGTCATCGCCGCAGCGCGCGATAACCCGGAGGTGCGGCGGATCCTCACCGAAACACTCAATCCCCGCCATCCCTCTCAGATATACCAGGCCCTCCTCGAAGGGCTCGCGCTCTTTCTTATCCTCCTCTGGGTCCGATTGAAGTTTAAGAATCTTACCCATGGCGTTCTCACCGGGCTCTTCTTTATTCTTTACGCGCTCTTTCGAATTGCTGCCGAACTTTTCCGGGAGCGCGACGCCAGCCAGGAGCCCATTCTCGGAATGAACCCAGGCCAGTTCTATTCCCTCTTTATGATCGCCGTCGGTCTCGCGTTTCTCATTTTTGCGTGGAAAAGAAAACGCGTCTCCTCCCCGGACGCGCCTTAATTAGCTTGAAAATCGGCCCCGGATCGCCAACATTCATTCGACGGCATTGAAGACGCCTCGCTAGCTCCACCGACCAGTCTCTGGGTCACGGCTTTGCACGTCTTCCACGATCTATGGACAGAAGCAACGGGTTCATTTACGCGCTCCAGGAATCTCACCTGCCGGGCATTGTCGTCTGTGTCATTCTGGTCCTGCTCTCCGCGTTCAGCTGGACCGTAATGGTCACGAAATTTCTCATGATCAACCGCGCCAAACGTCAGACGCTCGACTTCCTCGACGTTTTCCACCATTCCCGGACGCCGCTGGATCCTTTCGCGGAAAGCATCGCTTACGAGGGGTCTCCCATCTACTGGATCTATCGTGCCGGCAGCCGTGAACTCACTTTCCAATTGCTAGGCTCCTCCCAGGTCGACGAAAGCTTGAAGGCACGGCTCCAGCGCGCCGACAAAATCTCGGAATCCCAGATGGACACCGTCTCCAATGCCATGGAGCGCGCCGTCGGCGAAGTCTCCCTTCGGCTCGAAAACCAGATGACACTTCTGGCCACCGCCGTCAGTGGCGCGCCTTTTCTCGGTCTGCTGGGAACCGTCTGGGGCGTCATGGAAACTTTCAGCGGTATCGCCAGCGCCGGCGGCAGCGCCTCTCTCCAAAGCATGGCGCCCGGCGTCTCGGCCGCGCTCGTCACCACCGTCATCGCCCTGCTCGTGGCAATTCCCGCTATGTTCGGATACAATTTTCTCATCAACAGCATCAAAGCTATGATCGTCCGCATGGATAATTACGCCGCCGAACTCGGCTCCGCCTTCCACCGTCATTACGTCGATCATGGCCGCCGTTTCGAGGCCCTGCCCAGCATGACCGCCATGGGGGCGGGAAATCCCGCCACCGAAAGCGCGGGTTCCACCCCCACTGCCGTCCCCCAAACCCGCCCCAGGGCGCAGCGCAAAACCCAGCCGGCCCCTCACCCGCAATTGCCGCTCGAACCCCAGGCGCCATCACCCGGCCCCGCCGCCGCGGCCCCTCCCGCGACCTCGCCACTTCCCCCAGGGCGACCCCCCGCACAAACCAGACCCGGTGAGTTTACCGGTGAACCCGAAGTCAAACTTCCCTCCCAGAAACCTCCCCTCTGATCGACTCCAGATACGCAACCGCAATCCCTCGCGCGCCGGCTCATGCCTCAGAAGTACGAAAAGCACGGACTCTCGACGTTGTCGGAACTCAACGTCACGCCGCTGCTTGACCTCGCCTTCGTCCTCCTCATCATCTTTATGATTACCGCGCCTTTCCTCGCCGAAAGCGCCGACGTCACCATTCCCACCAGCAAGGCTTCGCGCCAAGCCGTCGACCCCTCGAAAGTCCTGGTCGTATCCGTCGACAAGAACCACAGCTTCTCCCTCGACGGAGAACCCGTTTCTCCGGATCGACTCGGACCCGAACTCGCCCGCATCAAGGCGGAGCAACCGGAACTCGCCGTGGTCATCCGCTCGGACCGCGAACTCGCCGTCCAGAAAATTATCGACGTCATGGATCTCCTTAAAAGCGCCGGCGTCACCAAGATCGGCATCGTTACCAAGCCCGATGGCTAATCTCGACCTGCCTGCCCTCGTAAGCCTGCGCGAACTCGCGGACGATTCCCACGTGCGCTCCCGTTTTCTGCGCACTTGGATCATCGTCCTCATCGCACATCTCGCTCTCATCGCGCTCCTCTTTAAGCTTCTGCTCCCCCAACTGGAACGTTTCCAAGCCAGAGAAGCCGCACGCGATTTCGCGCCGCAGGAAGTGAATTGGATCGCGACCGCAGAACTTTCCTCTCCGCCCGCAACGACCGCCCCCGATTCCCCCAGCGCCACTGCGGCTCCCGAGACCAGGAGCAAACCCATCCTTTACGCGGACTCCGCGGACCCACAACGCGATCCCGAAAGCGATATTGCCCTCCCCATCCGCCAGCCCGAACCCCAAATCGCCCCCAGCCCCGTGCCGCCTGCGCCGGAGACGGTCCCCGCCCCCGCTCCCCAGCCAAAACTCACCCCCGCCCCGGCTCCAGAAAAAACCACCCCACCGCCGGAACCCAAAGCCCAGCCAACGCCCGCCCGCCCCCGCCTCGCTCCCGCTCCCGCGCCCAAAACCGTCCCGGCGGCCAAACCCCTTCCCAAGCTCAGTCCCGCGCCCGAACCGGTGCGCACCCCCGCCCCCACACCGAAACCCGTCGTCAAACCCGCCCCCACCCCCAAACCGGTGGTCAAAGCCACACCCGCCCCGGCCCCGGCGAAATCCACCCGCCAACCCGCCCTCAAACCCGCTCCGGCGCCCATCCCCAAGGCCCGCCCCGTGGTGGCAGCACAGCCGGCTCCCGCCTCCCGCACCGCAAAACCGACCGTCCTCGCCCCCGCCGGCCCCGCCCCCGCGAAGACCGTGCCCGGCCCGGCGACCCGCGCTTCGACCGGGGAAAAAGAAGACCTTTCCTGGTACCACAAGCTCATCCACGACGCCTTCCACGGGAACTGGCGCCAGCCCCAGTCGGTCCAGACCGGGGGCAAAATCTACAGTTCCAAAATGAAAATCGTCATCCGCCGGGACGGCACCATCGCCCATACCAGCATGGTGAAACCCTCCGGCAACGAGGTGATGGACCTCTCCGTGACCACCGCCGCAGCCGCGGTCCGCCGAATTGCCCCATTGCCAAAATCAATAACGAGTGATACTTATACAGTTTATATAAATTTTGAACTTAAGTAGATGTTCTGTAATCCCAAAGGGCCTTTCCGTCCCGCTTCCTTGCCCCGCCTGATCCCTCGCCCCCCCGCCATCCGCCTTTTCCCGGCTCTCCTCGCCCTCGCCATCCCCTTTGCCGGCCCCCGCCCCGCCCCCGCCCAAGCCCCGGAAATCACCATCGAAGGCCAGAGCGGGGTCCCCATCGCCATCGTCCCCATCCGGGGAAACGGCGGGGAACAGATCTCCCGGACTCTCCAATCCGATCTCACCAACTCCGGCGTCTTCCGCTTCGCCAGTTCCGGCCGGGGCGCCTTCGTCGCCGAGGGCGGCGTCACCGGCTCCGCGCTCAACGGGCGCCTCCTCGACCCCACCGGACGCCCCGTTCTCACCCGCACTTACAGAACCGGTAACCCTGTCACCGATGCCCACCTCTACGCCGATGACATCGTTCTCACGGTTACCGGAAAACCCGGCATCGCGTCTTCGCGCATCGTCTTCGTCAGCAATCGCTCCGGCCACAAGGAACTCTACCTCTGCGAATACGACGGGAGCAATGTCCGCCAAATCACCCGTGACAATGCCATCAGCGCATCCCCCAGCATCAGTCCGGACGCATCCAAGATCGCTTACACTTCTTACCGCAGCGGTTACCCGGACATTTACGTCATCGATCTCCGCAGCGGATCGCGCAACCGCATCATCAGTTCTCCCGGCACCAACAGCGGTGCCGCCATTTCTCCCAATGGAAACAAGATCGCACTCACTATGAGCTTCGCAGGCAACCCGGAACTCTACGTCACCAGCATGCGCGGCGGCGGTGCACGCCGGCTCACCTTCTCCCGCAACGTGGAAGCTTCCCCCTCCTGGTTTCCCGACGGAGATCGCATCCTTTTCACCTCGGACCAGAGCGGCAGCCCGCAAATCTATGAATCCACCGCCGCCGGCCGCGGCCTCAGCCTCATCAAGACGGGATACGGTTTCTGCACCGAACCCAGCGTCGCCCCGGACGGCACCAAGATGGCGTTTAATGCCAGGATCTCCGGTTCCATGGTCGTGGGCGTCTACGAATTCCGCACCGGCGCCGCCAAGGTTATCTCTTCCGGCGGGAGCGCGGAAGACCCCTGCTGGGGCGCCGACTCTCGCCACCTCATCTACTCCAAGAACGGATCTCTTTACCGGCACGACACCACCACCGGCAACACCGCCGTCGTCCTCAGCGGTATGGGCCGGATCTCCGAACCGAGCTGGTCCCGCTAAGCGCGGCCCGCTCCGCCCCTCATCAAGCCACTCAAATCCAGCAACCAACAAAACGCACCAATCATGAAAAACCCAACCACTCACCGCGACACGGCCCGCCGGATTTCACCCGGCCGGATGCTGCTCTCGCTTCTCCTCCTCCTCGCCCTGCCCGCTTGCAAAGGTAAGGGCGACGGGTTCGGCAACCTGGGCGACTCGCCTTACGGATCCGGATCATTCGACAGCGATCGCGTCGACATGACACCTCTCCCCGGCCGCAACGAAGGCGTCTCTCTCTATGGACCAGGCAGTGAGCACGTCAATACCGACCTCTTCTCCCCGGTCTACTTCTCCTTCGACAGCTCTTCGGTCTCCGCTTCCGAGATGCCGAAAGTCGACTCCGTCGCCCGTTACATGACCGAGAAAAGCCGTGGCTCTTCGATCATCATCGGCGGTTTCACCGATTCCGTGGGGACCGAGGAATACAACCGCCAGCTCGGCGAATTACGCAGCCTCAGCGTCCGCTCGGAACTCCTCATCCGCGGAGTCCCGCCGGACCGAATCCAGACCGTGAGCTTCGGCGAAGACATGCCCGCCGTGCCCGGCAGCACCCCCCAGGCCCACAGCGCCAATCGCCGCTGCGAATTCGGGCTCGTGGAGTAAAACCCACCCGCGCACCTCGATCCCGAGGACTTGAAATTCAACGAATCTGAGACAACCACCCCGGTAACAAGTTCCCGCCTCGGCGCCCGAAATCGCGCTTGCTAAACCGCTTACCCCTGCTACTTTCGCCCATTCAGGTCGGTCCCGCCGCCCTCGACCCTATGAATCTGGCCAGCCTACTTTCACCGGACAGGATCGTCCCGGAGCTGAAGGCCACCGAGCACTGGCCCGCCATCGAGGAACTCATGGATTACCTCGAAGCCCAGGGCGGAATCCAGCCCGCTGAGAAGCCGCCTCTCCTCGAGGCCCTTCGTGAACGCGAGGAAAAAACCAGCACCGGGATCGGATACGGTGTCGCCATCCCCCACGCTTTCAGCGAGGACATCAACAAGGTGCTCACCGTATTTGGACGCTCCCGCGAGGGTATCGATTTCGGCGCCATCGACAACGCCCCCGTCAATTTCATCGTCCTTTTCATCGTCCCCAAGAACGAATACCAGCTTCACCTCAAAACTCTCGCCGCTATCGCCAAGATGTTTAATAACGCGGAAATCCGGCAGCAGCTGCTCGACGCCTCTTCCATTGACGACATCTTGAGTGTTCTCTCGAAACGGCCCGCCCGCGTCTGAGCTTTTCCCGGGCGTCCGCTTTCACCATCGCACTTCCGGGTCCGCCCGGTCCCCTCCTCCGACTCCATGACCCGCACTTTTCCGGAAGAAATTCGGACCCGTCTGCAGCACGCCCTCGGCGCGGCCGACGTCGATCTTCCCTCCCGGTTTGTGCCGGCGGTCTCGCCGACCAACGATCCCCGCTTCGGCGATTACCAGAGCAACGCCGCCATGATCCTCGGCAAACAACTGGGCACCAACCCGCGCGCCCTCGCCGAAAAAATCCTCGCCGTATTCGATCCCGAAAAACTCTGTGATCCGCCCGAGATCGCGGGCCCCGGTTTCATCAACTTCCGCATCCAGTCTGCACTACTTAACGAACGCCTCTTCGGGCTGCTCACCCACGACAGCCTCGGCGTCTCAACCGTCGCCGATCCGCAAACTATAGTCATCGATTTCAGTGCGCCAAACGTCGCCAAACCCATGCACGTCGGCCACATCCGGAGCACTTTCATCGGGGACGCCCTCGCCCGCATCGCCCGTTTTCTCGGCCATACCGTCATCTCCGACAACCACATCGGCGACTGGGGCAAACAGTTCGGCATGATCCTTTACGGATGGAGAAACTTCCTCGACGAATCGGCTTTCGAAAAAGACCCCATCGGCGCCCTCGTCGCCCTCTACAAGAGAGTCAACTCCCTCGCCAAGGAAGACCAAGCCGTCAACACGGCCTGCAAAGAAGAACTCGTCAAACTCCAGCAGGGCGATCCCGGGAACATCGAGATCTGGGAACGCGTTATCGTCCTGACCCGCTCCGGTCTCGACAAGATTTACGGCCCCCTCGACATCCACTTCGACCACTGGCTCGGCGAGTCCGCTTACAACGCCCGCCTCGCCGCTCTCACCGAGGAACTCATGGAAAGCGGCACCGCAACCGAGTCCGAGGGAGCCATCTGCGTCTTCTTTCCCGACGACCCCGCCCTCGCCGATAAACCGCCCTGTATCGTCCGCAAACAGGACGGCGGCTTCGGATACGCCGCCACCGACATCGCCACCATCGAACACCGCGTCCACGAATTCAAAGCCGACGAAATCTGGTACGTGGTCGGCGCGCCCCAGCAACTCCATTTCGACCAGGTGTTCGCCGTGGCGCGGAAACGCGGCCTCGACTCCGCGCTCGTGTTCATCCCCTTCGGCTCCATTCTCGGGGACGATCGCAAGATGCTGCGCACCCGGGAGGGCGAACCTCCGCAGCTCGGCGATCTCATCGAGGAAGCCGTGGAGCGCGCCAGGCAGATCGTGGAAGAAAAAAATCCCGGCCTCCCCTCAGATGAAAAAGACACCATCGCGAAAACTGTCGGCATCGGCGCGGTCAAGTATGCCGAGCTCTCCCAGCATCGCATGACCGATTACATCTTCTCCTGGGATAAGATGCTCTCGATGCAGGGCAACACCGCCCCCTATCTCCAGAATGCCTATGTCCGCATCCGCTCGATCTTTCGAAAGCTCGAGGGCGAAGCGGATTTTGGGGAAAGGGCCGAGTTGGAGGACGAGAACGAAAAGAAGCTCGCATTGAAACTGCTTCAGTTCTCAGAGGCCGTGCCGGAAGTCCTTGTCGACCACCGGCCCAACAGTCTCGCCAATTACCTCTACGAACTGGCCGACACCTTTCATGGATTCTATGAATCCTGCCCGGTGCTGCGCGCGGAGGGAGTCACCCGCGACACCCGGCTGACGCTCTCCGAGATCACCTCCCGCGTCCTCTGCCAGGGCCTGGACCTGCTCGGCATCGAGGTTCCCGACCGCATGTAATCGCCTCAGCCAGTTACCCGCCCAACAGCCGCTGTCGTGTCCACCGATCCCACCACGCCAAAACGCCGATCGGTCCGCATCGTCGCCGATCTTATCATCCCCCTCGTCTTACTCGGGGTGTTCACCGCCTGCTTCAGGCTTCTTCCCTGGGACCTCGAGATCGGGTCGCGCTTCTATGATGAAACGGAGGCACGTTGGATCCTCAGAGATCACCCGTTCATCCAAACCCTCTACACTTTCGCGCCTGTCCCCGCTCTCGTCGCCGGCATCGGCGGCCTGCTTGTCTTTTTGCTCGGATTTTTTTTCTCCCGCCTGGCCAGGTTCCGGAAAATTTCTCTCTATCTCGCCCTCGTCCTCATCATCGGGCCCGGCCTCATTGTGAACTCGGCCTTTAAAGATAACTGGGGCCGGCCGCGCCCTCAAAATACAAAACCCTTCGGCGGCGTACACGCGTTCGAAGAGGTCTGGACCATCGATCCGTCCAGCAGCGGCAAATCTTTTCCTTCGGGCCATGCCTCCATGGGCTTTTACTTTTTTGCACTCTACTTCCTGGCCCGCCATCGACGGAACCGGGCGTGGGCATGGATAGCGCTCGCCTTTGCCCTCCTCTGGGGCGCCTTTATCGGCGCCGGCCGCGTCGTGCAGGGCGGCCATTTCGCCAGCGACGTCCTTTGGTCCGGCGGTCTCGTCTTCCTCACCGCCGCCGCCCTTTATTACCTGCTCGGACTGCACAAGTCCCCCGCCGGGGGACAGTGATCGGGTATCAGGTATTAATGATCAGGGTGCAGTGAGGAAGGATGCTGACACCTAATACCCGATACCTAATACCCGATACCTGAATCAAGTCACCTGCTGCCGCGGGCGCACCAGCACATCCGTCACTTCCACTTCCTTCGGCTTCCGCAATATCTCCACGACAGTCTCTGCGATGTCCTCCGGCTGCAGCATGGGATAAGGGACCGCGTCCTTCACCGATGTGCCCGCGGAGGAAAAATATTCGTCCAGCATCGGCGTGTCCACGAATCCCGGCGAAATCGAACTCACCCGCGTCCGACTGCCCGCGTGGCGTAACTCCTGGCGCAGCCCTTCTGTAATCGCCCGCACCGCGAACTTGGTGGCGGCGTAAAATCCGCCGCGCCCCGGCACCCGGTGCCCGGACATGCTGCCGAGGTTGACGATGTGCCCGCCCTCCGGCTCCGGAAAATGTTTCAAGGCCTCCCGACTCGCCATCGCCAGACCCAGCACGTTGATCTCCCACAAGGCGCGCCAGTCGGCGGGGTTTCCATCGCGCAGCGGCGAGACGCGGGCGATCCCCGCCGCGTTCACCAGTATGTCGAGCCCGCCTCCCCAGTGCCGGGATGCCGAGTCCATCGCATCCGCCACCTGGCTTTCTTCGCTGAAATCTGCGGCGCAGACCTGGGTCTCGCCGTCCAGTGCGCCGGCCAGCGCTGTGAGCCGTTGGCGGCGGCGCGCCACCAGGGTGACGCGCACTCCGCGACGGGCCAGGGCCGTGGCCACTGCCGCCCCGATGCCGCTGGAGGCGCCGGTCACCACCGCCGCCTTGCCCTCCAAGCTGTCCTGAAAAGATCCTTCGTTCACCATAAGGCCCAGTGTATGTTGAAGATCACGGCGCGAACCATGACGAAATCTCTCCTCATCCCGCTCGCGACCCTCGTTATCACCGGCGCTGTCATCGGCGGCACCGGCGCGCAAGGAGCGTCGCCCGGGGCTCCGGAAGATCCCGCCCCGCCCAAAGTGCGTCCCCTCCCCGACGCCGCACCCCTTGAGCCGGAAGATTTTGAGCGGCTCACTTTTCACCGCGCAGCTGCCCCTCTCGCCGCCGCCGCCAAAACCGCCGACTGGCCTCACCTCCTCGGTCCTTCTTTCAACTTTTCCACACCGGAATCGCACCTCCTGGAGGAGTGGCCGGCCGATGATGCCAGCCTGTCCCCGGTCTGGGAGGTGGAGCGAGGCCCGGGCTACGCCGCCCCGGTAATTTCCGGACGCTTCCTGGTCCACATTTTTCGTCATCAAGAAAAAGAGTTGGTCGAATGCCTGAACCCGGAGAATGGAAAACGATACTGGTTCGTCGAAACCGAGGTGGATCATGGGCAGAGCTTTGGAGTCGAGGACAGCGCCCGAGCCAGTCCCACCATCAAGGGCGATTTTGTCTACACCGTCGGTGTGGCCAGTCACTTTCAGTGCATCCACCTGCCTTCCGGGGAAGTAATCTGGAAGCGCGATCTTCAGAGTGAATTCAAGACCCCGCGCGGTTTCTTCGGCAAAGGAGGATCCCCGCTGGTCCACGGCGAGTCCGTGATCTTGAATCTTGGAGGCGAGCAAGATGCCTGCGTCGTCGCCTTCGATAAGCGAAGCGGTGTCGTGCGCTGGATCGCCCGCCACTCCTGGGGCGGAAGTTATGCCTCACCCGTCCCCGCCGTGCTCCATGGCGAAGAACGCATCCTGGTGTTCGCCGGCGGACAGAGCCGGCCTCCCCACGGTGGGCTTCTCTGCATCAATCCCGCCAATGGCGCTATCGACAGCTCCGTCCCCTGGCGTCCCGATCTCTACGCTTCGGTTAACGCCGCCTCGCCGGTGCTGGTACATCCCGACCGCGTCTTTATCACCGAGGCCTACGGCAATGGCGGCGCCATGATCCGATTCAACCCCGATCTCTCGGCCACGACGGAGTGGACATCCCCCCAATTCAGTTCTCAGTTTTCCACGCCCATTTTCCACAAGGCCCATCTCTACGGATTCGACGGGCAATCGGATGCGGGCACGGCCCTGGTCTGTTTCGAGGCACGCACCGGGCGCGAACTCTGGCGCCACCAGGATCTTAACGCCGGCCGCGGTAATTTGCTGCGCGCGGGCGGACATATCTATTGCGCCGGAGAGCATGGTGAACTCTTCAAGCTGCTCCTCTCGCCCGCCGGCGTCAGGGTCCTCGACTCGACCCGCTTGTTTCACGCTCCCGAGACCTTTACCCCCCCGGTGCTGAGCCGGGGACTCCTTTACGTCGTGCAGAGCAACCCCGACATCAAAGCCGGCACGCCGCCGCGTCTGCTCTGTTACGACCTTCGTGCCCCGGAGGATCCGAAGCCCGAAGCCTCCGGCGCGGACCGCTGAAGCCGAGGGTGGAGTTACCCGT
The DNA here is from genome assembly GCA_024638765.1 of Verrucomicrobiales bacterium. Lineage (GTDB taxonomy): Bacteria > Verrucomicrobiota > Verrucomicrobiia > Verrucomicrobiales > DEV007 > JAHEJT01. Next base: position 525 of record JAHEJT010000112.1, on the reverse strand, counting down.
GGTCACAGCGCCTTACTCCGAGGAACTTGAAGACCTGCTCTTCTCGCTGTCCGGCCAGGCCGCCTTCTTCACAATCACGTCGTTGCCCCTGTACTCGCCAACCTTGTTTCCCTTGTGGAAAAGTTTCACCCAGATCCCTTCGACGCGATCGTACTTCTTGTCGTCGGATCCATCCGGATAGTAGTAACCCCCGTTTAGATCGCTTAGGGTAATCGAGACCGATTTGGTAGTGACCTCGACGCCCCGGCTCTTTTCCAGCAGGGGAACCGTTTCGCTGCCTTTCGCCGTCCGGACGGGTTTTTTCTCCTTATTACCCACCTGCCCATCGGTGGTGTAGATCCGGTATTGCACGTCCAGTTCGGAGACGTCCGCGCTGGAGCGATTGGAAATCCCAAGCACGTAAACCCAGTCTTCCTCCGTGATTTCCTCGGAAATCGTTTCCCGTTTCCGCTTGTCGACGCGTTTCTTGGCGGGCTTAATCTCGAAGGCATAGCGAATCTGCACCGGATTTTCTGCAATCCATTT
>JAHEJT010000111.1 GCA_024638765.1 Verrucomicrobiales bacterium | reverse complement strand
TCCGGGCGTGCTGTCTGGGTGCGCCGCGCGGGATTGGCGGCGGCGGCCCTGGTGGCCATCGGCGTGGCGACGGTCGCGCTGCTGCGTGGCGGTGGCGATGCGGGTTCAGAGGTGGCGGTGAGCATTCCCGAAGCCGCGCCGAGTGCGCTGCAAACGAGTCTTGCGCTCGAGGTGGCGTCGGTGGCGCCGGTGGTGGCCAAGGCGGTGCCGGTGGTGAAAGCCGTCTCAAAATCCGTCCCAAGCGAACCGGCGCCTGCGGCCGGAGACCTGGTGATCGTGAAGTCTCTTTCCAACGTCAAGTGGGCCCAGAAGACCAAGCCCCTGCGTAAGAATACGTGGATCGGCAATGCCACCGTGGCGCTGGAGTCGGGCCTGGTGCGGCTGAGGTTCCGCAAGGGCGCAGTGGTGACCATGCGCGGGCCGGCGAGGTTGAAGATTTTATCCGGCAATTCCGCGCAGCTGCTCTACGGAGATGTGGTGTCCCTGGTTCCGGACCGGGCGATCGGGTTTACTCTGCAGACGGCCTCGATGGACGTGGTCGACCTGGGCACGGAATTCGGCGTGCAAGCGGGGAAGGATGGGGACGTGGAAGTGGAAGTTTACCGCGGGGAAGTCGAGTTGGTGTCCCCGGAAGGAGCGCCGGGCGCGATCGGCTCGCCGCGCAAACTGCGCGCCGGTCAGGCCATGCGCGGGCGGCCCGGCCCGCCGCGCGACGGGGCTGGTCCGGTGAGGACTGCTTTGGAACCGGTGGCCGAACCTTCGTTCAGTCTGCGGCGGCTTGCGGCGTTTAATGCCGGGGTGGCGAAGACCACGGGTCCGGTGCGATTCATGAGCGAGGAGTTAGAGCGCCCTTTGAAGCAGTACGAATCCAACAAACAGTTGCTCTTGATTCCGGAGCGGAGCGGCGTGGTCCTCGAAGCGCCACTGGAGGTCACTTTTGACGCGCCGGGCACTTACATTGGATCGCAGTGGCCGCCGGTGTCATTATCCGCGGGTTCGCGCGTGCGGAGTTATCTCCTCAACTTCAACCCGATGGGCGGCGGTCCGTACAGGAAGGGCGCCGGGCAGGGTTTCAAGGGGGCAGTGACTTTTGAAGGGGAGGTCGTGGCTATCGTCGCGATGCAATCGCAACTTGCGAAGACGGACGCGATCTTCGCGCAGAATCCGGACCGTTATCGGAATTTCACCGGCCGGGCCATTGACCCGGGTATCCTGGAAGCACTTGATCGCGGAAAGAAAACCGGCCCCGCTGACACGGTGACCCTGAGTGGGAATCGCCGCACGGTGCGTGTGGACTGGCGGGCGAGCTCGGCCGCGGACTCGGTGCGGGTGCTGGTGCTGGATCCGGAGGCTTGATTGTGGCGGAGAGGTAGCTGCGGCTTCCAGCCGCAGGCCTGGTTTGGGACTGCGGCAGGATGCCGCAGCTACTACTTCTTCCCGTGGAGCTCGAGGAGGCGCTGGGATTCGGCGAGGAGAAACTCGGGATGCAGGAAGGGTTCGTGGCCGACGTCGTGCCAGAGAATTTTTCCGGCGGGACTGATGAGGAAAGTGGCGTGCATTCCCTTCTCCTCGAAATCCGCGAAGGCGCGGTAAGCCTTGAAGGTGGCGAGATCGGCATTCGACACCACCGGGAAGGGGAAAGCGGGCGGTTCGGCGGCTTCCTCTCCGGTGGTATTTTCATCTTCGCCCCCGAGCGATTTTTGGAGGGTCTCGACGGAATCAGTGCTGATGGCGATGATGGGGATACCGGCTTCCTTGAAGGTTTCGGTATGCGGTTTGAAGACGTTGAGTTGTTCCACGCAGAAGACGCAGCCGACGCCGAGGAAGAAAATGACCATGACGGGTTGGCCCTCGTAACTTTCCAGCGAGTGTGTTTTCCCGGTGTGATCGGGGAGTGACCAGGGCGGAGCCACCGGCGGTTCCCAGGTCAGGGGTCCGAGGGATTCGGCATCGGGGAAGCCCTCCGGGCGCACGGTCTCGTGCGGGGGCAGCTTCCAGTTCGAGCGAAAGTTGAGCTTCTTGACGATGGGGGCGAGGCCTTCGAAGGATGCGAGGCCGGGATCGGCGAGCCCGGCATTGCGGCGGAAATCGCTGTCGAAGGCGAGCAGGGCTTCATTGGTCTTGCCGGCTGCATAATGGAGGCCGCAGTAATTGGCGACGGCGAGGGGTTGGCCGGGGCGTGCTTCAAGATCCTGTGCAGCGAGGGTGAGACCTTCGTGGTTGAAGCCGGCGCGGACGAGGAGGCGGGAGAGGTGGTCCGGGGTGATGTGGGGCAAGGGTTCGCGGCTGGTATCGGGGGCGCCGCTCAATTCCTTATTGTAAAGGCCGCGGTAAGCGCGCAGGCCGCGGATGCAGCGGGCGATATCTTTCTCCACTTCGATGGTGGTGCCGTGGCGCAGGAAATTGCGGAAGTGGGCATTGAGTGCTTCTTCGGCCTTGGCGGCGTCCTCGGCGCGGTCGAGGTTGAGATTGGCGATGGCGCGCCAGTAATGGGCGTGGGCGGCATGGGTCCAATCGGATTCTTGCGCCGAGAGGGCGCCCGACTCGCATTCTTCGAGGAGTTGCTCCCAGCGTTCGTGGCGCATCAGCGTTTCTGCGAGGAGCCGCCGGCCGGTGGCATAAGTTCCGGCCTGCGACTGGTCGAAGGTGTCGCGTTCGCCGAGGTAAGCAGTGCGGGGGAGGGCGATCATGGCGCGCGCGGTCTCCACTGCTTCGCGGGCGCGGCCGGTGGAGGCGAGTAGATCGATGAGGGCGGTGTAATCGCTGGCGAGGTTTTCCGTCTCATCCGGCATGCTGATGGCGCGGCGCATAAAATCGTGAGAGACGCGCAGGCAGATTCTCTGGTGGAGAAGAGCCTCTTGGAATCGCCGGGCGGCGGAGAAAGCTTGTGCGGAGTAATTCCACAAGTTGGGGATGCGGGGGGCGATGGTGGGCGCCTCGGGGGCGCTTATGATGGCATGCAAGGGGTTTTGATTCAGCCAGAGGAAGGAGCGGTAGTGGCGGCTGGGGTGTTGGGGATTGGCGGTGTGGATGGTTTCGGCGAGGAGATCGGCGGTGTAATGACTGGTGAGGGCGATCCCGGAGCGGAATTCATCGAGGGTGAGCTGGCGGAGGAGGAAAGCTTTGGGCTCGATCTCCTCGGGATAGGCCAGGGCGAGATTTTCGAGGGCCTGGATGCGCTCGCGCCCTCGCGCGTCCCATTCTTCCTGGGGGACGGGATTGGCGGGGTCGGCTACTTCCGGTTTGTAATAGGCGGTGAGAATTTTGAGCCAGGCCTTCTCGCGCGGGGTGGTTTCCGGGCGCTTGGGAAGATGGTAGAGGGCGCGCCGGGTGAAGATGGAAGCGCGGTTGGGGAAGCGTTCGTTGGCCATGGCGAGCCCCCAGTAAATCATGGGGCACTCGGCATCGAGGCTGAGGGCCTGGCGGAAGGAGCGATCGGCTTCCGAATACCAGAATGCGTGGAGCAGGGCGATTCCCTGGTTAAAGAAAGCCTGGGCCTGTTCGCTTTCGGTGGTGATGGGAAAAGAAGCGCTGCCGACGTCATCCAGGATGGTGGCGCCCTGGTGGGGTGGCAGGAGGAAGGCTTCCTCGATGCTCTTGGGGGCATTGGGATCCACGGCTCGAATGAGGGGCGCCAGGCAGGGGATATTGCTGAAGCGGGAGCGGAGGGTGGGGATCTTGGCGTCCGCGGCCGGTGCCAGAGTGAAGAGGAGCGCCAGGGCGAGGAGAGGGATCAGGAATGCGGGCGTGGCGCGGCGGTTGGGAAAGGAAAGGGTTTTCGGCATGGTGAAATACTGTGGCACGGGGGGTTGGCGGCATCAAGGATTCACGGCAGAGGAGACACGCCGTGGCCGGGCGGGGGGCGGGAGGACGGGATGAAATTCAGGATGGGCTTTCGGCCGGGCCTGATGTATCAAGGAAATTGTCGATGGCATCCGATTCTTTCGTTCACCTGCATCTGCACACGGAGTATTCCCTGCTCGACGGCGCGGTGCGGATCAAGGAGCTGATGAAGAAGGCCGTGCGTTGCAAGATGCCGGCGGTCGCCATGACCGACCACGGCAATCTTTACGGTGCCATCGAGTTTTACGAGCAGGCGCAGGCGGCGGGGATCAAGCCGATTATCGGCTGTGAGATTTACCTGGCACCCGGGTCCATGCACGAGAAGAAGGCGGTGCCCGGGCGCAAGAACAGCTCGCACCTGACCTTGCTGGCGAAGGACGCCGAGGGATATCGCAACCTGATCAAGCTGGTTTCCAAGGCGCATCTCGAGGGTTTTTATTATAAGCCGCGAGTCGACAAGGAATGTCTCGCGGGGCACGCGGCGGGAGTGATCGCGTTGAGCGGCTGCATCAACGGGGAGATCAACCAGTTTATCCAGCAGGACCAGGTGGATGCGGCGCGCACCAGCCTGGGGGAGTTTGTGGATATCTTCGGAAAGGACGATTTCTACCTCGAGCTGCACGATCATGGAATGGAGGCCCAGCACAAATGCAATGCGCAATTGCTGGAGTTCGGCAAAGAGTTCGGACTGCAGCCGGTGGCCGCCAACGACGTGCACTTCTTGAATCGCGGGGATCACGAGGGGCATGACGTGATGATCTGCATTGGGACGGGCGCGAATCTCTACGACGAGAACCGGATGCGGTATTCGCAGGAGGTGTATTTCAAGACCGCGCGCGAGATGCAGCAGCTTTTCAAGGAAGTGCCGGAGGCGGTGCGCAACACGCTGGAGATCGCGGAGAAATGTAATTTCGAGTTGAAACTGGATCCGACGAGCACGGAGCGCTATCCGCAGTTTGATCCGCCGGCGGGACATGCTTCCCGGGAGGAGTATTTCCGGGAATTATGTTTTGAGGGGCTGGAGCGGAGGTATGGCGCGCGGGCAGGCACGGATCAGGAATTGCGCGATCGGCTCGAGCACGAGCTCAGCATCATGGAGCGCATGGGTTTCGTGAGTTATTTCCTGATCGTCTGGGATTTTATTCACTGGGCCCGGGAGCATGGAATTCCGGTGGGTCCGGGCCGCGGTTCGGCGGCGGGTTCGCTGGTGGCGTATTCGCTTGGGATCACGGACCTGTGTCCGATCCGGTTCGGATTGATCTTCGAACGTTTCTTGAATCCGGAGCGGATATCGCCTCCGGATGTGGATGTGGACTTCTGCCAGTCGCGCCGCGGGGAGGTCATCGACTACGTCCGGCAGAAGTACGGGGAGCGTTCAGTATCCCACATCATCACGTTCGGCAAACTGGGAGCCAAGAGCGTGGTGCGGGACGTGGGGCGGGTCCTGGGGATGAGTTACGGGGATGCGGACCGAATCGCCAAGATGATTCCCAACGAGCTGGGGATTAACCTGGCGGATGCGCGCCGGAAGAATCCTGAATTGAAGGCGGCGCTTGAGAACGAGGAGGCCACGCAACAACTCTGGCAATATGCGACTTATCTTGAGGGATTGACTCGGGGCGCGGGCATTCACGCGGCGGGAGTGGTGATTGGGGACCGGGCGTTGGACGAGTTCGTGCCCTTGACCCGGGGTAACGAGGGCGAAGTGGTGACCCAGTACGCGATGGGACCGCTGGCGGAATTAGGGCTTTTGAAGATGGATTTCCTGGGGCTGAAAACGCTTACGGTGATCCAGGACGCGGTCAACCTGCTCCGGGAGCGGGGTCTCTCCGATTTCGAGATCGGGGAGATCCCGTTGGATGACGCGAAGACATTCGAACTTCTCAACGCGGGAGAGACCGTCGGCGTGTTCCAGTTGGAATCCGGCGGAATGATCAACTTGTGCCGTCAATTCGGTGTGGATCGTATCGATGACATCATCGCATTGATTGCGCTTTATCGCCCGGGTCCCATGGACCTGATTCCGGATTACATCGCGCGCAAGAAGGGGAAGACCCGGATTCGGTACGAGCATCCACTGCTTGAGGAACTCAGCGCGGACACCTTCGGGATCTTGATTTACCAGGAACAGGTGATGAAGGCCGCCAACCTGTTGGCGGGGTACAGCATGGGCGACGCTGATAACCTGCGCCGCGCCATGGGGAAGAAAAAACCCGAGATCATGGCGCAGGAACGCCGGAAATTCGTGGATGGAGCGAAAGCGGCCAACGGGATCCCGGAAAAGAAAGCGAACGAGATCTTTGATTTGCTGGAAAAATTCGCCGGGTATGGATTCAACAAGAGCCACAGCGCGGCTTACGGCTTGATCAGTTATCAGACCGCGTATCTCAAGGCGAATTACCCGGTGGAATTCATGGCGGCGCTGTTGAGTAATGAGATCAACAACACGGATAAGATTTCAATATTCGTGGCTGAATGCCGGCGCATGGGGATGGAAATCCTGCCGCCGGACGTAAACCGGAGCGCGCTGAAATTTTCGCCGGAGATCGGAAGAGAAGAGGCGGGAGATGCCCGGGCGATCCGCTACGGGCTGGCGGCGGTCAAGAACGTGGGTGGTGCGGCCATGGAAACCGCATTAATGGAGCGCAAAGAACACGGAGAGTATACATCGCTCGAGGACTTTGCTTCCCGTCTCGATTCGCGGGCGGTGAACCGCAAGATCCTGGAGAGTCTCATCAAGGCGGGGGCCTTCGATTTTTCGGGTGAATCGCGGGCATCGATGGATGCGCGTGTCGAGCAGGTGCTGGCGTCGGCGTCGGCGGCGCAGCGCGACCGGCAGAGCGGGCAGGGTTCCTTCTTCGATAGCATGGAGCTGGGCGGTCCACCTGCGGGGAAGACGAGTGGCGGTGCCGCGGAAGCGGTGGTGGAATGGTCGAAGGATGAAATGCTGACGCACGAGAAAGAGTTGCTCGGGTTTTACGTCCGGGGTCATCCCCTGGACGTCTTTCGCAGCGTGGTGGAAGATCCCAAGTTCACCAAGCTGGGCGCACTTCAGGAATTGAAGGAGGGAAAGAAGTCTTATCTTTTCGCCGGCTTAGTGGAAAACCTGGAGGTGCGTTACACGAAACGGGAGGGCAAACCGTTTGCGATTATGACCCTGGAAGATTTCACGGGATCGGCGGAGGTGATGGTGTGGAGCGAGGTCTACTTGAAGCGGTCATCGATACTCGCGAAGGGGGCAGTGATGCGCCTGAAAGCCAAGGTGGAGATGGATTCGCGCACTGATACCTTGAGACTGACCGCGGAGGATCTCGATATCCTCAGCGTGGAACCATCGGATGATGAAGGGATGCCGGCCGCGCCACGCGTAAGCGAAGAAGCGCCGGGTGCGGCGGCCGCGCCCGAACCGGCGGCGGAAGGACCGTTCGTGCTGCGTCTTTCCTGCGGTGATGCCACCGTGGAAGATCTCCATTCGATTCGAGACGCATTGTGTCAGCATCCAGGCCGGATGCCCGTGAGCATCCGCATGAGGACGCTCGAGGGCCGGGAGGTGGAATTGCTCGCCGGGGATCGTTTTCGGGTGGACGGGAGCGAGGAGCTTGCGGACAAACTTGCGGCCTGGGCGTCCCAGCCGGCGGAAGCGGCGGGCGTGTAAAGCGCAGGGGCGCAGGTCCCTGAGGAAAAGGGGGTTGTGTTTTTTTCCCGGTACGCGAGGTTTTCTATTCCGACCCCCTTCAGGAAGAGCCGGAGCGCCCGGCCTTCCGATCTGGATCCTTCCCCTCGACGATGTTTTCAGGAAAGAAAAAACCGCGGCGCAAGCGGGTTGTACCCAAGCATCGCCATGACTTGAAGCAGCCCAGCCTGGCCCGGAATGTTGCCGGCGAAGCCGGGGAGGGCGCGGAGACTGATGGGGACGCCGAGAAGGCGCCGGCTACAGGCGGGGCCGGGCAGGTCGAAAGCGTTGCGGGTCCGCAAGCACCAGAGCAGGCTCCGTTGTCCGAGGTGGGCGATTTCAAAGGGGACCGGTCGACGCGCACGAGGCGGCCCGCTGGGACATCGACGAGAAAGTTCGCTTCCAAGGGCGGGGCGCAGCGGGCTCGCGAGGCCAGGAAGCGCGAGAAAGAAACACAGCAGGCCAGGCGCCGGGGAATTTTGATCGGTGCCTGGGCCGCGGTGATGCTGACGTTTCTCGCGCTCGCCGGTCTCAATTACAAACGCAATGTGGACGAAGCCAAGGCGATCCTGGAGCGGCAGAATGCGCGAATGGAAAATCCACCGCCTGGGGTAGAGGCAAAGAAGAGAAAGTTCGAGGCGGATCAGGAAGATGAAGCTCCGGAACTCACGTCGGCACGGAACCGGTACTTGTTCCGTTCGGAGGAGGAGTCTACGGAGAGGGCGGCGGCAAAAGATTTGCGCGACTTGCCGCGCACGGTTGAGAAAACGGAAGAGGAGAAGCAGCTTCTCGAGGAAAAGAAGAAGGGGCTTATCGGCCGGCTGATGCCGTATTCGGAAGGTGCCCGGGAGGAAGAGCGCAATCGCGAAGTCTCTCCGGAGGCGCTCTACATTCCCGAGTCGGCGACGTCAAAGCCGGAGGGTGAGGAATTGGGCAATCCGTAGGGATTTTTCTTAAGAGTGGTTCAGGTTTTCAACCCGCCCCACTTTGGAGTCTCGCCGACTCAGATCGTCATGGCGGCGTATCCGCCGTCGACTATCAGTTCGGCGCCAGTGATGAAGGAACCCGCTTTTTCCGAGGCGAGAAGGAGTGCGGCGCCGACTAGTTCCTCCGATTCACCGAAGCGGGCCATGGGGGTGTGGCGCATGATGGCGGCGACGCGGTCTTCCGTGAGGACTTTGCGATTTTGTTCGGCGGGAAAGAAACCGGGGACAATGGTATTTACGCGAATTTTGTGAGGCGCCCATTCGCGCGCGAGATTCTTGGTCAAGTTATGGACCGCGGCCTTGGTCATCGAGTAGGTGAAGACCCGGGAAAGGGGAATCAGGCCCGACATCGAGCCGATATTGATGATGGATGCGGGGATATTGTAATCGATGAAGTAACTGCCGAACACCTGGCAGGTGAAGAAAACCGCCCGGGTGTTGGCGGCGAAAATGCGATCGTATTCTTCCTCAGGGACGTCGAGAAAGGGAGTGGGGGAATTGACTCCGGCCCCGTTCACGAGGATCTCACATTTGCCGGACCGGTCCAGGATGGTTCCGAGCAGGGATTCGAGTTCCGGTTTGGAAGTGACATCGCAGCCGAGGAAGTAACCTCTGCCGCCGGATTCGGCGATCTTGTCGAGGCGGGCCCGGGCGCGCTCTTCATTGCGGCCGACCAGGATGACTTCCGCTCCGGCGCGCGCGAGGCCGTCCGCGATGGCGCCGCAGAGTTCGCCGGTGCCGCCGATGACGACGGCGGTCTTGCGCTTGAGGCCGAAGAGAGAGTCGAGGTAAGTGCTCATGGAATCGAGGGTATGAAAGCATGAAGTGGATATTCAGAGGAAGCTACCAGAAAAAATCCCCTCACCCTAACCCTCTCCCCAGGGGAGAGGGGATTCGCCGGCGGGTCTCCCCCAGTGAGGAAAACCCGCGCGATTGTATACTTTGCGCTGCGTTCGGAAGTGCTCGACTGCCCTTGGTGTGATCAGGGTGTCGCGGGTCTCGAAAGACGCGATTTGAGGTTGAGGCCCTGGTCTGCCCGCTGCTAGAGCGTGGTGTCGTTGTTTTGAGTCACAACGAGTCGAAGGAAATAACCGGTGCCGGTGAAGGGGAAACTGATCTGCAAGGTGGTGGCGTTGTCGGTGACGATGGTGATGCCGCTGGTAGACCAGGAGGTTGGGGCCATATTCGGAGACCCTTGCACCGTGTAATCGAGGCCGGCGACTCCGGACTTGCTCATAGTCATGACGACGTTGCCGCCCGAGACCGAGAGACCGGGCGTAAGATGGGCGTCCGGTTGGGTGGGGTTCATGCCGAGGATGGCGGATTCCAGAAAGTTTGAGTTCTTGTCATGGTCATCGTCGGCGGTGGGCGGGCCGAGGCCGGGGTAATTGTCGGCGACCCATTTTTCGAAGCCGGTGAGGACGGTGATGGTGAGCGCGGCGTTTCCCGTGCCGGCGGCATTGGTGGCGGAGATGGTGATCCCAGGGTAGACACCGGGTGGGATTTGTCCGGTGATCTCGCCGGTGCCGGTGTCGATGGCGGCGCCGGCCGGGAGTCCGGTGGCATTGTAACTGGTGGGGGAATTGGTGGCGGTGATGGAGTAAGAGAAGGCGGCTCCCTGGACTCCCTTGGCAGCGGACAAACTGGTGATGACGGGCGCGGTAAGAGTGACTGAGGTGACATCCAGGGAAGGACCGTATCCGAACCAGTGCCCGCCGAGTTGCGGGCGCACGGCCAGGCGATAGGTCCGGCCGGCGGTGGGCGGATTGAAATCGAAGCTGGAGGCAGTGTCGGCCAGCGGCTGCATGGTGGGATTGAGCAGCTGGCTGCTGTTGGTGACCTCGATGTCATCGATGTGGAGGTTGTTGGTCGTTTCGGGCCCTGGGAAGGCAGATCCGGTCGTATCGATGCGGAAGCGGAGCGTGACGGATTTGTCGATGAACTCGGCGGGGACGTTGACGGTTTCGGGAGTAAAAGCGGGATCCCAGTCGTCCGAGGAATAGGGAGGGTCGATCATTTGGCCCTCGACGGTGTGAATGGAGGTGTAAGTCGTGCCGTCCAGAGAGAGTTCCACGTGCAGCTTGGTGGACTGGAGCATGAAAAAGCGCCGTTTCGAGAAGCGGATCTGGCTTCCGGCCTGCGGGACGATGGTGCGGTCGACGACGAAATCCTGATCGACGAAAACGGGGTCGGGGGAGAGGAGGGTGAGGTGGAAGGCGCGTGATCCGGTGGCCGCGTAAGCGGAGCTCAGGAGAGTGATGGCGGGGTCGGTGTTGTCGATGATCTGGGGTGCCGGGGACGTTTCCGCGCCTTCCAGCCAGGCAGTGGAGGAGAATTCGGAGGTGCACAATTCGTAAGCTTCGACCTTGTCGGTCGCCGTGAAATGGTAGGTGTTGTCGATACCGGCGGCGGGATTAGCCGGACCGGTGATGACGGGAGGATCATTGACCCTGAAGGGATCGACGACGGTGACGTCGTAGGAAGTATTGGTGAAAGTCGTGCCGGTGATCCCGGAGATGGTCACGGTGTAGGTGGTGTCCGCGGCGGGGGCGGCGTCGGGGATGCCGGCCGGGCGCCAGACGAGGGTGGGATCGCCGAAGCCGCTTTCCACGGTTTCTTGGACGACCGTGACGGGGGTGGCGCCCTGTGTCATGGTGACGGTGGCGGCAGAAAAATCGGCGCCGGGATAGGTGTAGGACCAGCGCGGCGGAGAATCGCCGTCATCGGGCACGAGCTGCCAGGGGACGAAACCGTCATTGGGCCAGGCGGTGGCTTGAGGGGGCTGCGGGGCGGGTTTGAAGTCTCCGATGACCCAGACGCAGTCGGCGGAGGGATGATCGGGGAGAACGTATGGAAAGTCTCCCATCGGGGGGACGGAGCCGTTGCCCATTTCCTGGGCGCGCAGGTAAAGCAGCCAGCGCCGGTGACCGGCCACGGCGTTATTGGATCCAGTGTCGAGGATGAGCCGGTCGATGGAACCGGGTCCGTAACTGCCGAGGGAGAGATTGCCCGCGGCGGCGGCGTTGGTTCCGCCCGAGGTGAGGCAGGGGTTGGTGGGAAAGTCGATGTCCGGGGTGTGAGAGAGCTGGTTTTGGTACGCCATGATGACGGCGGCTTCCTGGCTGTCGGCATTCTTGGTGGCGTCGAAAGCGATGTCCGACGGCAGGCCGGTCTGGGCGCGGTAATAGTTAATGCGGCGCAGTGTCTTGTCCTGGAACTCCGCGGAGACCGTGCCCGGGGTGCAGGTGGAGACATTGCCGGTCCAGCCCATGACCGCCTCGTATCCCTCCGACGCGGAGTAATAGAGGTGGTATCCAGCCGCGACGCAGTTGCGATTGTCGCGGTCGATGGTGAATCCGGAGACGGGGACGCCGGGCGGCGGGCCTTCGGGAAGGACTTGCGCGGGAGCAGCGGGAGCAGTGAGTTGATCTAACTCCGCTTCCGTCAACGAGATAGGATCACCGAGGGATTGAGGAGGCGATTGGCCGTGCAGGAGGGAAACCGGGGCCCACAGGAGTAGGGCAACGATCGGTCCGCAGAGATTCCGGAGGGGAGAGTCCATGAACTTGGGTGCACCAGAGTATTCGGGAGGCCAGCTTACAAGAATACGTCTCATGTGGCCGCGGCGAAAGCGGAATTTCGGGAGGTCCTGACCCGTGAGTGAAGCGCACGTGAGCGCGCCGATGTCGTGTGACATTTAAATCTGAATTTACTCACCAGCAAGATCGAAAGGAAAGTAGCGGCGGCTTCCAGCCGCCGAATCAATTTGGCACGGCGGCTGGAAGCCGCCGCTACTTCACCGATCCACGCGGGCGCTGCCGCCGGCCATGAGTTTCTCGACTTCGGCGCGGGTGGCCATACTGGTGTCCCCGGGGGTGGTCATGGCGAGGGCGCCGTGCGCAGCGCCGTAATTGACGGCTTTCTCGGGATCATTGGCGGTGAGAAATCCGTAGATGAGACCGGAGGCAAAGGAATCGCCCCCGCCGACGCGATCCAGAATCTCCAAGTGATCGCGCTGGATGGCGCGATAAAAGATGCCGTCGTGCCAGCAAATGGCGCCCCAGTCATTATCGGTGGCGCTGTGCACCTCGCGAAGGGTGGTGGCGGTGGCTTTGAAGTTCGGATATTCGACGACGGCCTTGTCGATCATCTTTTCGAAATTCTCGACCGCGATGCCTTTGACATGTTGGTCGACTCCTTCCACTTCGAATCCCAGGCAGGCGGTAAAATCCTCTTCGTTACCGATCATGACGTCGACGTGCTTGGCGATTTCCTTGTTCACTTCGCGCGCTTTCGCCTGTCCGCCGATCGATTTCCAGAGGGAGGGCCGGTAATTGAGGTCGTAAGAGACGATGACCCCGTGTTTCTGCGCCACGGTACAGGCCTCGATGACGACTTCCGCGCAGGATTCCGAGAGCGCGGCAAAGATGCCGCCGGTGTGAAACCAGCGTGACTTGCTGAAAACGTCGTCCCAATCCACGTCGCCGGGTTGCATCTGCGAAGCGGCGGTGTGCCCGCGGTCGGGCACGCCCTTGGCGCCGCGGATGCCGAATCCGCGCTCGGTAAAGTTGAGGCCGTTGCGCACGGTGCGCCCGATGCCGTCGTAAGGCGCCCAGCGGATGAAACGGGTATCGACGCCTCCCTGGAGGATAAAATCCTCGACCAGGCGGCCCACTTCATTGTCGGCGAAAGCGGTGACCACGGCGCCACGCAGGCCAAAGCATTTTCGCAAACCGCGCGCCACGTTGTATTCGCCGCCGCCTTCCCAGGCTTGGAAGGCGCGCGCGGTCCGGACTCGGCCTTCACCCGGATCGAGCCGGAGCATGACTTCGCCCAAGGATACCAGGTCATAGTCGCATTCCTCGGAAGATCGGATGTTCAAAGCCATGGCGGTGGGGTCCTCGACGTCAGGGTTCAGTGTTCAGAGTGGAGGGTTGTCAGGATTCGAAAATGTGGAAGCCGTCCTTGTCCCATTCCGGCTGTCCGGTTGCCCGGGCGATTTCGTTGAAGGCTTCGATTTCGGCGGTGGTAAAGAGCAGGCCGCCGGCTTTTTCGGTATCGGCGGCGGCCTTGGCTTCGATCTGGCCGGGGAGCAGGCATTTTTCGTTGCCGTGCCCGAGGATATCTTCCACCACGGCCCGCACGTTGGCGGCCTGGGAGCGTTCGTTGACGAAGTCGCAGGCGTCGATGGCGCCGGGATGAATGACCTGGAAGTAAAAAGAAGAGCAGGTTTTCTCGCCCTTGGGGGCGTGGTTGCTCCGGCCCCGGAGGACGGGAAGAGAGCCGCCGATGAAGCCCGCGACGAGTTCGTTGATGAGGGCGAGGCCGTATCCCTTGTGGGCACCGAAGGGGAGGAGGGCGGCGACCTGGTGGGGATCGGTGGTGGGATTGCCCTCGGCATCGACGGCGCTGTGTTCGGGAAGTTGTTTGCCTTCGCGCTTGAACTGCTCCACCCGTCCCATGGCGATGGTCGAGGTGGCCCAATCGATGACGATGGGGTACCCGATCGCGGTGGTGGTGGGGAACCCCCAGCTGTGGGGATTGGTGCCGAGCGTCGGGGTCTTGCCCATGAAGGGGACGACTTCGGCGAGAGTGGAGGTGCAGTTGGTGTAAGCGATGTAACCCTTCCTGGCGGCGTCCATGACGTACCCGCCTCCCCAGAGATAATGAAATGCGTTGTCTACGCTGACCTGGGCAATCCCGTGTTTGTCGGCAAGTTCCATGGCGGTTTCCATAGCGTCAAATGCCACCGCCTGTCCCAGCTTGCGGTTGGCATCCCAGATCACGCTGCCGGTGAACTTGCTTTCGACCTCCAAATACTCGGCGCCGGGGACGCATCCTTTGGGATCGGCTCCCGACCCGAAGAGTTCGTCGAGGTGGAGGGCCTTGATGGCGTTGTGGGTGCGGATGCCGTGGGTGGCGGCGAGGGCGCAGGCGCGGGCGGCGGCGGCGCACTCGTCCTTGTCGAAACCGCGGGCGGCGTAAGCAGCTTTGACGAGCGCATTATGCGTGGATTCGGGGACGATGTGGTAGGATTGGGACATGGGGAGAGCCGGCTTCGCCGGCGAAGATGGAAGATGGAAGGCGTAGAGAGAAGATGGAGTTATCAGTTATTGGTTATCAGTAATCGGGCAAGTAAACGATGTCCTGGGGCTCTTGAACTTTTTGTGTGGTGGCGGCCTTCTTGAGATAATTCATGTAGCCGTTGAGTAATTTAACGGCATGGTTCACCAATTCTCTGCCCTCGGCCACAAGTTCTTCAGCAATGTATTCGTCATCGTTCGCGGAAATGAGGTGGTCGAGAATCTCCCAGCAGGAACCGCGGGAATTGCTGCAAAATTTCGCGTTGTCGAGATGATGAAAACGACCATAGCCTTCTGCGATATTTGCGGTCGAAGAGCGCGCCGCAGACCTAATCTGTCGGACCAACTCGAACCTTTCTTCCTTTGGTAATTTCGGAAGAATTTTCTTTAGAACGAAGAGACGGAGTTCCCTGCACGCCTTCCATGCCTCCAGATCTTCGAAAGATGTGATGTTTCCCATGTTGTCCTCCTGATAACAAATAACTGATAACCGATAACTAAAACTTATTCGCCTGGATGAAGTCGGGGTTGCCGGCGAGGAAGTTCACGAGATTCCTGGTGGCACGCATTGCCTGGCGTTCCACGGATTCGTAAGTGCGGGACCCGATGTGGGGGGTGATGACGGCGTTGGGGGCGGTGAGCAGGGGGTGATCCGGGGGCGGGGGCTCGACATCGAGGACATCGGCGCCATACCCGCCAAGCTTTCCGGAGTTCAGCGCCGCCACCACGTCGGCGGTGACGACGAGCTCGCCGCGGGCGCAGTTGAGCACAATGACGCCATCCCGCATTTCCGCGATCTTCTTCTTGTTGATCATGTCGCGGGTGTGGTCATCGAGGAAGCAGTGAAGAGAGACGACATCGGCATCGTGCAGGACCTCATCCATGGTCGCGCATCTCTTGACCGCGTGCGTGGAGGCGAACTCCTGATCGAAGTAGGGATCATAGGCGATCACGGGCATTCCGAAGGCCCTGGCGCGGACGGCGACTTCCTTGCCGATGCGGCCGAGGCCGATGATCCCCATGGTCTGGCCCATGATTTCGTGCCCGGTGAGGCGTTTCCATTCGCCCTGGCGGGCGGCGGAGGCCGTCGCGACGATCTGCTTGGTGATCCCGAGGAGGAGTCCGAAGGTGTGCTCGGCCACCGTGGTATGATTGACGCCGGGTGTGAAGAGGACGGGGATCTTCTTTTCAGTGGCGGTTTCCACATCGATTTTGTCGAGGCCGATTCCGTACTTGGAAATGACTTTCAGGAGGGGCAGCGATTTTTCGATGACGGCCCGGGAGATGGCGTCATCGCCACAGAGGAAGGCATCGAACTCTCCCGCCAGCTCCAGCATCTTCTCTTCGGGAAGCGGCCCGCGTTCGCGCTGGATTTCGAAGCCCTGGGATTCGAGGAGCTCGTGGTGGGCGCCGGGGGTGTCCTGGTAAGAGGTGGTGGTGAGGAGGATTTTTGGCACGGGGAGTTATTAACCGCGGAAACCACTGAATACACGGAAATTTTTTGTTGGTCCGCGATGGCGGGGATCGAGAACCGCGAAACACGCAAAAGACCGCGAAAAGGAAAGTCGGAGTGGCGGAGGATTGGAGTGTTGGAGTGTTGGAGTAATGGAGTAATGGAGTGTTGGATTGATGGGGGGACGTGTGGATACTCGTGGCAATGAGCGATGAAGAGAGGGATTTGGGGGTGC
>JAHEJT010000110.1 GCA_024638765.1 Verrucomicrobiales bacterium | reverse complement strand
TCTCATTCCTCATTGCAGACAAGCCGGAGGGCGACGCTTTATCCCCACTTCGTGGCGCTCTGCAGGGTGCCTTCGGCTCTTTATGATGCGCTAACGCGCCATGGCAGTGTCGTCGCCGCCATCGCGGTTGCGACACTGCCCGGCGCGGAGCGCCTTTCAAAATCCCGAAGGGAAACCGCAGAGCTGGCCGAAGGCCGGATAAAGCGCAACCCTCCACGTGTCTTGTCGGAATGGCAATCCGCCCCACATTCAAGGCCGCGATGGGAGCCCTTATCCACGTGCCATTCGGGTCTGCCCCCGTTTACCAGGCCACCAGGTAAGTGACGTCCCACTTCACGGTGCCCGCCTGCTTGCACTCCGGGCAGGGCATTTTGCCGTCGGGATCGCGGCGCCCAAGCGGGCGGATATCGTCTGTGATTCTCCGGAATCCCCGGCAGGTCTGGCAGCGTCGATTCTCCTGGCGGCCGACCTGGAAGATTTTTCCGTTCCGCACCGTGCTCAGCAGGAGATCCGGCGAAAGCAGGGGCGGGCCCTCGGACAACTCTTCCGTGGAAACGCTGGCGCGAAACTTGGGCAACTCTTTCTTCTCCGTCACCTCGCGGGTGCCGGCGGGTTTGCGATTCACTTTTTTCCGCTTCCGCTGCGGCGCGTCGTTGCGCATCGCGGGGCCGTCATCGAACACCAGCGGGATTCCGAAGAATGTCACCACGCCGGAATCCTCGGGATCGACCACCTCCAGCGCAGGTTTGTTCGTCGGGGTCTTGGGTTTTTCCTTCACGGTGCGGGTGACCTCGGTGATGTGGGTCCCGTCTTCTTCGATTTTCAGCGCCGGCGTGAGTTCGCCCTCGAAACGAGACTCCCCTGCAATGGATAGCACGCTGAGATCCCCGTTATAGGCGCATAGGTAGAGAGGGCCGTTGGCGTCCGATACGTCGAGGACTCTGAGGACGCGGACCTTTTGACCCGCATAGGCTTTCTTGAGGGCGGCGCGCTCTTTCTCCACTTCCTTGTCGTAATCCTGCTTGATGAGGAGATAGAGATCTTTGCGCAGCTGTGCCGTTTCTGCGGCGTTGGGCTGTCCGACCTGGGCCAGGTGAAATACCTCCGTTACACTGTGAATCTTCGGGGGCGCCGGGGCCACTGCGATGAGACCCGCCGATGCCAGGATCCCGGACAGCGCGGTGCGGATGGAGGTCGAGGGAGTCAGACGGATGCGCATTCGGAACACGATAACAGGTTCAAGAGACGGCGAAAAGGAAAAGGCGATCGTCAGTGTGCGTCTGCTGCGGCCGGATCCTTCACTTGAACTTATCGAAGGGATCGACCTGGATGAATTCGAGAGGCTTGGCGTCTTTATATTCCGCCGTCCATTGATCCAGGCTCGCGGATTTGACGCGGTGTTTTTCTTCATCCACGACTTCGCCTCCGGCCTTGGAGTGGAGTTGCACGTAATAGCTGTGGGCTTTCGGGTTGCGCATCTTGTCGATGGGAATCAAGAACGCCCAGTGTGATTCGATGTCCTTGCCGCCCAGATCCCAGTACCACCATCCCCTGTTCCGGGTGGTACCGTAATACATGGTGCCATTGTCTTCGACGACGAAATGCAGCGAAACATCCGCGATATGTTTTTTGACGTCCTGGGCCACGATGATCTTAACGTGGAAACAGGCGAGGCCTTCCGGGTCTTTGACTTTGTCGACT
This sequence comes from Verrucomicrobiales bacterium, assembly GCA_024638765.1. Lineage (GTDB taxonomy): Bacteria > Verrucomicrobiota > Verrucomicrobiia > Verrucomicrobiales > DEV007 > JAHEJT01. The sequence continues at coordinate 14,599 of JAHEJT010000110.1, read as the reverse complement.
TCGACATCGTCGATGCGCAGTTCTTCCCTGGCGGAAGCGGTGAAGGCGCTGAGGAGAAGCAGGCCGGCTGTCACGAGGGATCGGGTGGCTGTATTCATGGGATCAATGAGGCTGGCGTTATGGTGGTGTGCGGCGCCGGTGTATGGATGACCGCGTCGGTTAGTCTACGCCCTTGGACGGAACGGCCGCAACCCTTATTCCGGGGGAAGCCTGTGTCACATTGACTCCTGCTCGAATTCTTTTTCGGCGCGCTCGATCTCGTCGGAGATTTCGCTCCATTGAGTGTAAGCGGTTTCGAGGTTGGCGGCGCTTTCCTGGTATTCCTGGCCGGCTTCCTTCAGTTTGTTGGCGTCCTTGCAGAAGTCGGGATCCGACATCAGCGCCGCCAGTTCGCCCCGCCGCTTCTCGAGCGCTGCGATGGTGGTTTCCACCTCTTCGAGCCGTTCCTGCAGAGGCTTGAGCTTTTGAGATTTCTGCTGGCGAAGCTGGCCCTCGATGCGCCGCTGCTCCTTTCGGGAGCGATTGCCGCCGGGGGTCGACGCGGCCGTGGCGCCGGCACGCGGGGAGGCGGTTGGGGGCGCCGCGCTGCTCGCGCCCGCTTCCAGTGCCTCGTCGCGGGCTTTTTTCTCAAGATAATCCGAGACGTTTCCGAGGTAGAGCTGCGGGGGCCGTCCGTCGGACCGGAATTCCAGCACCTTGTTGGTGATGGGATCGAGAAAACCGCGGTTGTGGGAAACGATCATATACGTGCCCTCGAAATCCGTGAGCGCCCGCTGGAGGACCTCCTGGGATTTCATGTCCAGGTGGTTGGTGGGTTCGTCGAGGATCAGGAAATTCGAAGGCTGCAGAAGCATGCGGGCCAGCGCAAGGCGGCTGCGTTCTCCGCCGGAGAGGACGGACACCGGCTTGAAGGCGTCGTCTCCGCGGAAAAGGAAACAGCCCAGGAGGGTGCGCAAATTGATTTCCGCGCCTCCCGGGGCGGCGTGTTCGACCGTTTCCAGGACCGTGAGGCCGGGGTCGAGGGCATCGGCGTGATCCTGGGCGAAATAAGAAAGCTCGACGTTGTGCCCGGCTTTCCGGGTGCCGGTGGTGAGCGGTTCCATGCCGGCGATCAGGCGTGAGAACGTCGATTTTCCGGCGCCGTTGACGCCGACGATGGCGAGGCGATCGCCGCGTTGGATCTCAAAATCGAAATCCTTGAACACGGTGAGATCGCCGTAAGATTTCTCGACGCCCTCGAGGAGCGCCACCACCTGTCCGCTGCGTTTGGGCGGGGGAAAGCGGAACTTGATGCCGGCGTCGTCCTCGGGTTCCAGTTCGATCCGCTCCAATTTCTCCAGTTGTTTGAGCCGGCTCTGGGCCTGGCTGGCGCGCCGCGCCTTGGCCCGGAAACGGTTGATGTAATTCTCGGCCTGCTGGATTTCCTTCTGCTGATTCTTGTAAGCCCGCTCCAGTTGTTCCCGGCGCGCCACGCTTTCGCGGAGGAAAAAGGAGTAGTTGCCGGCGTATTCTTCGACGCGTCCGGCGTGAAACGCGAAGGTCCTGTCGATGAGGACGTCGAGAAAAGCGCGGTCGTGGGAGATCATGACCAGGCTGCCGTTGTATTCGCGGAGATACCCTTCCAGCCAGAGCTGGGAATCGAGATCGAGGTGGTTGGTGGGTTCGTCGAGGAGCAGGACGGAGGGCTCGCGCAGAAGCAGTTTCGCCAGGGCGATGCGCATCTGCCATCCGCCGGAGAAGGTTTCCGTGGGTCTGTCAAATTCAGTCTCGCGGAATCCCAGGCCGGTGAGCACTTTTTCGACGCGCGGTTTCATGCGGTCGACGTCATGATGTTCCAGCCGCAGCTGGAGTTCGCCATAGACTTCGAGAGCTTCCGCGTATTCCGGAGACGCGGTATCGAGCGAGCCGAGTTTTTCTCCCGCTTCATCAAGTTCGCGCTGCAGTTGCACGGCGTCCTCGAATGCCGACTCCGCCTCGGCAAAGAGGGTGCGTCCCTCGGTGCGGATGCCTTCCTGGGGCAGGTAACCGACGGTGATGAACTTGGCCTTGTTGATGCGGCCGCCGTCGGGACTCTGAATGTCCGCGATGATCTTGAGCAGGGTGGATTTGCCCGCACCATTGGGACCCACCAGGCTGACGCGGTCTTTCGCGCCGAGCACGAGGGAGAGATCGCGGAAGAGGGTGCGGCCTGCGAATTCGATGGTGACTTTGTCGACGGCTAGCAAATCTGGATGGAAGATGGAAGATGGAAGACGGGGATGTCGGGAATCCAGGGCGTGTCCTGAGGGAAGGGAATTACGCGGATAATGGGGGGTTCGTCAATCAGTGATCGCGCCTCTGTCATCCCGGGTGCATTTTCAGGGAAGACGAAGTAGCCGCCTTCGTGAGAAGGTGGAATCGTCGTGGGCAGAGGGGACAGTTTTCTCCACGCCCTTACGGGCGCGGCTACATTGACGGGAGACAAAGTAGCCGCCTTCGCTAGAAGGTGGATCGGGGCTCCCATCGCGGTTCGAACTTCAGTGCGCACCCTTGTCAGCAGGCGGAAATCCGGTTCAAGATGGTGAACATGAAGAGTTTTCCTGTCCTGTGGGCTGTTTTCACCGGCCTCTTTGTCACGATCTTCTGGCTGAGTGCCTCTCACGCCGCGCCGCCCAACATTGTCCTCGCGATGGCGGATGACCAGGGATGGGGGGACATGGGATACAACGGGCATCCCGTCATTAAAACTCCGAACTTCGACGCCATGGCGGCCAGCGGGTTGCGGTTCGACCGGTTTTACGCGGCGGCGCCGGTATGCTCGCCGACGCGCGGCAGTGTCATGACCGGCCGGCATCCCAATCGATTTGGCTGCTTCAAGTGGGGGCACACGCTACGGCCCCAGGAGAGCACCATTGCGGAGGCTCTCAAGACCGCGGGGTATCGGACGGGACACTTTGGCAAGTGGCACCTGGGGTCGGTGCGCCGGGGAAGCCCGGTGAACCCCGGCGCCAGCGGTTTCGACGAATGGTTATCCGCCCCGAATTTTTTCGACAATGATCCCATCCTGAGCCGGAAGGGAATTGCGGAGCAATCTCGTGGAGAAAGCTCCATGATCACGGTGGACGCCGCGCTGGAGTTTATCCGCGAATGCCTGCGACAGGATAAAGGACCGTTCCTGGCGGTGGTCTGGTTCGGCTCGCCGCACGGACCGCATCTGGCGTCGGATGAATTTGCAGAAATGTATGCGGACCAGGAGAAACCTTTCCAACATTACAATGGGGAAGTTACCGGGATGGACGCAGCTTTCGGAAAACTGCGGAATGCCCTGGGCGTGCTCGGGATTCGTGAGGACACGATCCTCTGGTATTGCAGCGACAACGGTGCCTTGAAGAAAGTCGGGTCCAGCGGGGGTCACCGGGGGAACAAAGGCCAGGTGTATGAGGGGGGATTGCTGGTGCCGTCCATTATTGAATGGCCGAAGCGCATCGCGAAGCCGCGGGTATCGGACACGCGCTGCAACACCACGGATATCTATCCCACGCTGCTGGAGATTGCGGGTGTCACCGTGAAGAATCAGCCGCGCCTGGACGGGATCAGCCTGGTGCCCCTTCTCGACGGGTCCATGGTGAAGCGGCCGGAGCCGATGGGCTTCTGGGATATGCCGGTCGGGGGTGTCAGCACCCCGAGCGCAGAATGGATGGCGGAATTGTTGGCGGCGCAGAAGGCGGGCGCGGAGGAAGGTCACCCGGAAAGGCTGCGGCTGGATGCGGGGAAATTGACGACCGAATATACCAAGGCGGACTTGATCGGCCATTCCGCGTGGATTGACGGCGATTGGAAGCTGCACCGGATCGTGGATAAAGAGGGCGCGGTCAGCTATGAACTCTATGACCTGGCTGCCGACCGCGAGGAGGCGCGGGATAGGGTCGCAGCGGAACCGGAGCGCGTCGAGAAAATGAAAAAGGCGCTGGCCAAGTGGCAGCGCTCGGTGATCGGGAGTTTGAACGGGGAGGATTATTGAGTGGGAGGGGAGGGGAGTGGGAGCGTCCCGATGAATGGGGACCCGCACTTTGAAAATGGCGGCCCTGAGGGCCGCGTTGATTTCTGAAGCGGGCGGGACGCCCGCGCTCCCATCGGCGGGTCGTAATGTTCTCATAGGCAGGTGGTGACGCTGCTACCGGCGAATTGGGGCGTGATCCACAAAAAAAAGACGGAAGCTGCCGCGGCGGAGAGGCAAGACTCTCAGGGCCGCGACGGCTTCCGTCTGTTTGTGTCTTTTAAGTCTGTGGTAGTTGTTGCGCCAAGAGAAGCAATCAGAGAGTGCGAATCCAGTCTACGAGTTCGCCGGGACTGTCCCCTCCGTATCCGGCTTGTTCGTCGAGAATTTCTCCGTCGATGCCGAGCACGACCATGGTGGGGAAACCTTCGATATCAAAGCGCTCGAGCATTTCCCCCTTGACTCCCGATTTGGGGCGGCGCATGGCGGGGTATTCGAAAGATTCGAAGACGATCTCGCTGTTTGCGAACGTCTGCCATTCGCCGGTCTGGAGGACATTGCGCTCGAGATCTTTGCAGTAAGGGCACCAGTCAGTGCCGGTGAGGAGGACGACGACCTTGTCCTTGCCCTCGGATTCGGCGCGGGTGAGGAGGGCGTCGAGTCCGCGCCCGGCGTCGGCGTCGGCGAAGGGGCCGACGGCGAAGAGTTTCATTCCGACTCCGACGGCGGCGAGGACCAGCACGAGTTTGATAAGACCATTCATTTCCAGCTTCCAGAAAACATTAAACTTCTAATAATTATAAGGGCTTTTTGGACTGAAGTCAACGGGGGAGAGCCCGTTTAGGTTGCCTCAGAGGGTAGGGCGGGGGGTGCGACCCGCCTGGGAACAGGCCTCGAGAAATTCGAGTGGAACTCGAATCTACTTCTCTGTGCCGGCGGCCCTCTTAATCTTCGCCGCCCCCGGCGAAAGAGAGCGATTGCTCCAACCAGACATCCTTGCGCAGGACGGCCCGGCGCTGCTTGGCGGCGGTGCGTTCGGATTTGCGCTGGGCCCGGACGAGTGCCGCGGCGAACAGTTTCGCCGCCCCGGGCCGCCGTGACACGAGGGCTGTGCGCAGCATTTTTTTCTCCGGTTCGGACAAGTATTTCTTGATGATTTCGTCGTCGGCGCTGACAAAAGCCTGGCAGCTTCCTGGATCTCCCTGGCGCGCGCATCTTCCGAAGAGCTGCCGGTCGATGCGTCCCGACTCGTGGCGTTCGGTGGCGATGACGTGGAGGCCTCCAAAGTCCGCCACGCCGACGCCCAGTTTGATATCCGTGCCGCGGCCCGCCATGTTGGTTGCGATGGTGATGCAACCCTCGCGTCCGGCTTCGGCGATGATTTCCGCTTCTTTCCTGAGGCGGCTGGCGTTGAGGACATTGTAGCGCAGGTCCTTCTCCGCCAACATGGAGGCCAGCTTTTCACTGGCGACGACGCTGCGGGTGCCGACCAGGACGGGTTGGCCGGTGGCATGCACGCGTTGCACTTCTTCTACGACCGCTTTCCATTTGGCGTCCGCCGATAGAAAGACTCGGTCCGGCTTTTCTTCGCGGATGCAGGGCCGATTGGTGGGAATGGTGACCACGGGGAGATTGTAGATCTGCCAGAGCTCGGCAGACGCTTCCCGGGCAGTCCCGGTCATTCCGGAAAGCTTGTGGAAATAGCGGAAGAAACGCTGGAAACTGCGCCGCGCCACAGTCTCGGTGGGATCTGAGATTTCAAGTTCCTCCTTGGCTTCGACGGCCTGGTGAATGCCCTGCTGCCAGGAGCGCATCGGCATGGGGCGTCCGGTGAATTCGTCGACGATGACGATTTTTTCATCCTCGACGATGTATTGTTTGCCGAGCTTGTAAAACTCGCGGGCGAGCAGTGACTGCCGGATGAGTTCTTCGCAGCGCTGTGGGTTGCGCCAGAGACCGTGGAATTTCTGGCAGACCTCGTCGATCATCTCGAGTCCGGCCTTGGTGAACTCAACTTCCCGGTAACGGATGTTGAGACGATAGTGGATGTCGATTTGAAATCCCCCGCTGATTTCCGTCGCCAGGTTGCTGGCGTCGGTCAGCGCCTGGTTGGCGCGCTGCGAAGAAATGATCAGAGGAGTCACGGCTTCGTCGATGAGGACGCTGTCGGCTTCATCGACGATGGCGGTATGCAGGCCGCGCAGGATGAATTCGTCACGGCCGGGGCGATTCGCGCCCAGCAAGTGGCGGATCAGGCGGCGGGACGGATCCTGGATGAGACCGGCCTGGAGGCGGTCGCGGAGGAAATCGGCGAGAACTTCCTTGGCGGTCGTGTAAGTGACGTCGGCGGCGTATCCCTCCTGTCGCCGCTGCGGTTCCATGCCGCCGGTGACGAAGCTGCTGGTGATGCCGCAGTAATCATAAAGGGGCGACATCCACTTGCAGTCGCGTTCCACCAGGTAATCGTTGACCGTGATGATGTGGCAGGGGCGATTGGTCCAGCCGTTGAGGACCGCGGCGAGACCGGCGGTCAACGTTTTGCCTTCACCCGTCGCCATCTCGGCGAGGAAGCCCCCGTTGAGGGCCAGCGCGCCCATCAGCTGGACGTTGTAAGGGCGTAACCCGAGCTTGCGGTGGGCCGCCTCGCGCAGCGCACCCAACGCGGCGTTGACGAGTTCGTCGTCATCGGTTTCCCGCGTGCGGCGGAACCGGTCGCGCAATTCAAAGAGCCGGTTGCGCAACTGCGAATCCTTGAACTTATGCCAGTCGTCCGCCTCGCGGTCGATGGTTTCGGCTTGTTCCCTGATTTTCCGGAGCAATTGCGGCCGGCGGCGGTAGAGGCCGTGCAACGCGTTGAGCCTGGCGTCGAGTCCCTTGTGCAGCTTGGGCGGCTTGCGATAGCGGGCGTGGGCGTATTTGCGGCTCGGGGTGATCACAATTGGTAGCGCTTCTGAAGGAGTTGTCGCAGGCGGCGGATCCAGCGGGGGAGCAAGGGTTGAGAGCCGATGCGGAATCGGATTTTGCCGGAACGCCCGTGAAAGAGTTGCTGGCCGGCATCCTCGAGCACTTCCGCGCGGACTTCAAAGAAGGGCTGGGCCGCGGTTCTTCCTTCCGGGTCGCGCATGTCTGTCTGGATTTCGCCGCCGCCGGACCATCCGAGGACGGGAGAGGGGAGCAGGCGTTGTTCGGCGGGGATGATGTTGAGCGCGCCGATGGGTATGACCTCGCCGGCTTGGCCGGGGATGCGCACCTCCGCTTTCGGAATTTTGTCGGTGAAGAGCCGGTCGACGTCGTCCTGCACCACGGTGGCGGTGAATTCGAATTCCGACGGATCGATGATCATTCCGATGGCGGCGCCACGCGCCAGCCAGCGGCCCTCGGCGTCGGGGAGGCTGGGGGCGATCCAGATCCCATCCTGCCGCGCGCGCACCGTGAGGTGCTCAATATCCTCGAGGGTCTTGGAGACGCGATCGTCGGCGGCCTGGAGCATACTCTGGAGGGGCTTGAGATTGGCGGTCTCCATTTTCATGGCCTGGAGGAGGCGGGCCTTGATTTCTTCCTGTTGGGCCTCGGCGGCGGTCAGTTCGAGGCCGAGTTCGTCGTTGCCCAGCTGCACCAGCGCCTGGCCCTCGGTGACCCGGCTGCCGTTCGCGGTGAGGATTTCGTCGAGAAGGCCCGGCGCTTTGACGGCGATCTGGGTCCGCTCCCGGGCCTGGAGGATTCCGGGCGCGCGGAAGTGACGCGGGAAAGGGACGAACTGGAGGAAACAGAAAATGCCGCCGAGCAGGATCGCGGTCGAGGCCACGGCGCGGGTGCGGTGCCGGTCGAGTTCCGGGCTGGCGGCGAGGTAATTGATAAACTTGCAGAGGGGCACCACGATCCAGCCGGTGAGACAGACCAGGGCCATGATGATGCCCAGGAGCAGGAAGCGGTCGGCGACGAAGAGAATGATCCCGGAAAAGACGATGATGCGGTAAATGTTGCTGGCGATGCCGAAGAAAGTGAGCCAGAAGGCTTGTTTACGGCTGTCGGTGGGGCGACGCAGATCCTTCAAGCCGTAGACGTGGCGTTTGAAGAAATACTTGAGTTGATTGGCTGCGCGCTGGTGCAGGTTGGGGATCTCGAGGAGATCGGAGAGAATATAGTACCCGTCGAACCGGAGCAGGGGGTTCGCATTGAAGAGGACCGTGGACACCGAGGCCACGAAGATCATGTTGTAAGCCAGGTTATGGACGGTGCCGGGCGCGGTCTTGGCCCAGACGAACACCGCGATGGCGGCCACGAAGATTTCCACGATCATGCCGGCGGCGCCCACGAGGATGCGTTTCCACTTGCTGCGGAACCCCCAGCTGGAGGTGGCGTCCATGTAGGGGATCGGGGTGAAGATGAGGAGCATGATCCCCATGACGTGGACTTCGCCTCCGAACTTGCGGCAGAAATACGCGTGACCGAATTCGTGAAGCGTCTTGATGATGGCCAGCCCGGCGTAGAGGAGGAGCAGGTTCTGGGGGGAGAGCACGGACTGGCTCTGGTTGAGCAGGGCGTCCCAGTTCTCGATGACGAGCTTGAGCGCCGCCACGACGACGAGAATCCAGATGACGGCGCCGGCCCTGCCGAGCAGCTTTCCGACGAAAGGCAGGGAGTTGACGAGAAAGCGGTCCGGGTTGAAGAGGGGGAACCGCATGAACATGATGTTCGTGAAGCGGGCCTTGACCTCTTTGTGACGGCGTTTCTTGTAGCGTTCGAAGAGCTGCTGGGCGTCGTTGGCGACGTCGTATTCGAGAAGGTTCGAGTGATAGAGCTGGGCGAGAAGGCGGATGACTTCTTCCTGGCCCGCGGATTCCTCCGGGAAAACTTCGAGGCATTCCTTCCAGACCTCCTCGACGGTGCGGTTGCGGGAGAGACGGGAGACGAATTCGTAGGCGGCGGGTCGCAGGCGGAAGAACTGGTTGCTGAAGGGGTTCTCCAGGACGAACCAGCGTTCCCCGCGGAAATTCTGCCGGCGGACTTTGATGCCGGTGCGCAGCCGGATGTTCTGGTCTGCGACGCGGTACCAGGACTCGCTGAAGGTTGGGGAAGATTTGGCCACGCTGCTTAGTTATCGGTTATCGGTTCTCGGTCAGCATCGGGAGCTGTAGGTGCGAGCGTGAGCGAGTAATAAGGTTTCAGTGTTCAGTGTTCAGTGTTCAGTGTTCAGGGAACGGTTCAACTCAAAGAGTTGTCAAACGGTTTCACCGTTTCTCTGCTCTTAGTTCTCTGCTCTTAGCTCTCTGCTCTCCGCCCTGAGTTCTGCTCCTGAAACCTGAACACTGAACACTGAACACTGAACACTGAAACCTGAAACCTCATCACTACGGACTATCGACTGCCGCCGCGGGCGGCGGCGTCACCACCAGAAGAACATGCGGAAGAAATCGGCGGTGCGGTGAGTGAATATCCAGCCGAGACTGCGTTTCTCGACCGAGAGCTTGCAGACGCCGCTCATGCCGGGCTTCCACCAGTCGGCGAGCTCGCCGGTGAACTGCGCCTGCACCAGGAAGACGTTGCCTTCTTCTCCCGGCACCGCCGCGGGGACGATCTGGTCGATGCGAATGGGGTACTTGAACTTCGGCTGACTGACGAAGGCGATCTGTCCGGTGTCGCGGCCCAGGATTTCGTGGATATCCCGCTCCGGGACCTCCGCCTCGACATAGAGTGAATCGGTCCGCGCCAGTTTATAGAGGACGTCGCCTTGTGCGACGGGGGCGCCGTGGCGTTCCCTTTGATCGCCCTCGACGACGATGGAATCAAAAGGCGTCGTGAGGAGAGTCTGGTCGAGGCGATGCACCACCAGGTCGAGCCGGGCCTGGGACTGCGCGGCCAGGGATTCGGCGATGCGCATCTCGGCGAGCTGGCCGGCGGCGCGCGCTTTCTCGGACTCGCGATGATATCGGGTCAGGTCGGCCTGGGCGGAGGCGCGTTGTAATTCCAGGTCCGTGCGATTCAAGGTCAGCAGGGTGGCGCCTTTTTCCAGGGAATCACCGGTGCGCACCAGCACCTCCTCGATGAAGCCCTCGAAGGGGGCGGTGACATAACTGACTTCATCGCTCTTGAGAATGAAATTCGCTTCTACCCGGTAAGGCACTTTCAGGAAAATGAGCAGGGCCAGGATGACGACGAGGATGATGGCGATGAGCTTGGCCCAGGTGTGCTCCGGCCCCAGCAGCTGGCCGCACTTTTTCTTGAAAGCCGCGGCGGCCCGCGCCCCGAACCAGCGGTCGCGTTGCTTCAGATCGGAAAGCCGCCGCGCCGCCACGTCGCAGGCCAGGCGCAGCTGCGCGACTTCGTGTTCTTCGAACGGACTGGCGGAACGCTCGCAGGTGACCACGCCCGCCGGTTCCTCGTCGATGCGCAGCGGGAGGGAGACGAGGTTGACCGCGCCCTGATCCTTGGCGAAGCGTTCGTGGTCTTTCCCGACGGTCATGGCTTCCTCGTGGGCGGGGCAGAAAATTTCGTCGTCCTGATCGAAGGCCTCGTCCATGGCGGCTTCGAGCAGCTGGGCGGCTTCCATGTGGCGATCGAATTTCTCGGTGCGGCTGATGGCCTGGAGGCGAATGAATCCCCGGACCATCCACCCGAGACTGACGCGGTCGCACTGGAGCTGGGCGGCGAGCCCGTTGCAGAAGGCCAGCGCACAGGCGATAAATCGTTCCTCGGCGTTGATGAGGACGCTGACGTCGAGCGCGGTGGCGAGCTTGGCGACATCCGCGCCTGCGCGCCGCGCCGCCAGGTTCATCTGGTAACTTTCCGGGATATCGCCGGCCAGTTCCATGCGCAGGACGGTCTCGGCAGCCGCCTGCGGATCCAGCTCCGGCACCAGGGAGACAGTTAGGCATTTTTCTTCCGACTGATAAAGACGGGGCTGCAGGGCGACGATGGAATACTCGAGGACCTCGGGAGTTGTGGAGGAGTCCACAAACTCGTCCAGAGAGAGCACGCTGGCGGTCCGGGTGGAGCACTTTTCCGTGAGCGGTTCGATCTTGCGTTCCAGCTCGCGGAGCAGGTCGGGCCCGATCTTCTTGTCGGGCGCCTTCCACTCGGTGATCTTTTTCCAGTCCGCTTCGGTTTCGCCCCGCTCTCTATTATAGAGAAAGAGAGTGGTCTGGTAAGCGCAGCTCAGATTGCCGAGGGCCTTGAGGTAACGCGGCCAGAATTCCTTGGGCAGCCCGGGGAACTGGGTCAGTTCCGCGAGCTCATCCAGGGCTTCCCGGGTCCCCGGGTTAATCCACTCGTTGGTTTCGTGATCCATGGCGGCTCGTCGGACGAATTCAGGCTAATCAAAATAGATCGGGTTCTAGTGCACTGTAACAGATGAAAGTGAACGCTCTTGAAATTTTGTTAGTGCAGCGCTGCAAAAGTGGCTGCGGCATCCTGCCGCAGTTCCAAACGGATTCTGCGGCTGGAAGCCGCAGCTACTTTCCCTTCGACTCCGGATACTCATAGTCATAACTCAATGTTACACCACACTAGCCGGTTTCTAACACAGAGAAAACGGATTAAAATCCGTTCCACATTCTCTAACGCGTGTAAGATCTGCTTGGTGCCGGAGGGCTTGGCGTAGCGATCCAAAGCGCCGTCGAGCCGGCGCACTCCATAACCTGGCGGTGGTGCGGTGGCTCCGAATGCAGCGATCATCATTCGAAGTATCAGGAACCTTTCGCATTCACGCGGCAGCGTCTTGGAGTGCGGTGGCTTGACACCGCTTTGGATCCTTTCCAAAAACGAACTCAAAGACTTGAGCAGTCGTTGTGGAACCTTTCCACCTTCAAGATACCTTTGCAACCTCCGGGCACTCTGTTTTCTACATCCATAAGCTCCGTCGTTGCGAGAGATGCCCAACTTCAGGGAACGATATCCGATTTGTTACCCAGTCCCGGCAGCTCGGGACTGGGCAAAATTACGTAATCCCTCCGGGATTGGGGTCATCACATGGGCTCCGTCCATGCGCTAATCCCTGTTCCAGATCATGACTCCGTCCACACCCGGGCGCACGGTGTCCCCCGAATTATCGAAGCGCGCCCTCACCTTGAGCAGGCCGCTGGAGGGATCGACGACGGGCGAGACAAAGGTAACCGTGGCCTTCATGGAAATCTTTCCGTCGCCCGAATCGATCTCCACGGTGACCGGGGTATCCGGTTTCAAGCCGTGCGCGGTCCTGGCCTCGATATTGCTGACAAAGTAACACTGCCGGGTATCCACGAGGCGCACCAGCGGGGTTTGCACCTGGACGCTCTCGCCGGCTTCGAGTGTGTAAAAGTCCGTGATGCGACCGGTGAACGGCGCAATGATCTGGCGGCGCCTGAGATTCTCCGCGGCGAGATCGTATTCGGCGAGGGCCACGTCGTGCTGGGCCTGGGTCTGTTCCATTTCTTCTTCGCTGACGGAACGGGTGTTCTTGAAGAGCTGGGAAGTCCGGTCCAGCGCCTTCCTCGAAGAATCGAGGATGGTCTTGCGTCGCGACACCTCGATTTCCTCGAGTTCCTTGCGCAATTCCATGATGACCTCGCCTTCTTCGACGAGATCCCCCTCTTTATAATAGTGCTTGCCGATGATGCCGGTCACCGGGGAGCCGAGGACGGCGTCGCGCAGCGGTTCAGTCAGACCGCCGCTTGTATTTCTTTGAGAACCACTTGCCGAAGAGGCTGCGGGGCTGTCTTTGGGACGCGGGCTCGTCTGCTGCCCGGACGTCTTTGCCGGCAGTGCCAGTCCCGAGAGCAGGAGCAGAGAAATGATCAATGGGGTCGGTAGTTTCATGAGTTTCCTGATCTTCGCCGCCTTCTGCCAGCAGGGCTTCCGTCTTGCTCTTGAGTTCGAACCGGGTGACTTCCCATCCCCGGTTGGCGAGGATAGAGCCCGCGACCAGTTCGGTCTCCAGCTGGGCGTTCTGGTATTCGACGATATTGCGTATCGCCGTATTCTTACTCTCGAAGAGGTCCTGCTCAACCTCGAAAACTCTCCGCAAATCGATGCGACCCGCGAGCAGGCTCTCGCGGGCGTCTTTCAGCAGGCTATCGTTGAGCACCACGGTGGCCTGGTTGGCCTGGAAACTCTTGAGGGTGGATCCGAGTTTGCGCAGGGCATTGTCCACGGCGCTGTTGAGCTGCACTTCCACCTGCTTGAGCCCCAGCAAGGCCTGGATCTTGCGCGCCTTGGCGGCGTCGAGCTGGTTTTTCGTGGTGATGCCGCCGCCCAAGGGGATTCGCATTTCCACGCCCACCGACCAGGCGGGGAACTCGCTGCCGGTGATATCTCTGCGCGAAGACTCGAAATCGCCCCCGAGGCCGTTGAGACCGTAACTGCCCTTGAGGTCGAGCTGGGGGCGGTCCTGGTTCTTGGCATACGCGATCCTGAGGTTCTCCATCTCCACCTGCTTGAGGCGCCGCAGGTAATCCGGGTTGGATTGGAATGCGATGGTGTAGACCTCTTCGCGGTCGTCGCGCGGGCTGGGCGGCGGCGGCGGCGGCGCCTGGGTGATCAGGACGTTCTCGTCCGATCGCAGCGGTTCGCCGGAATAATAGGTAATCAGAAGATTGATCGACTCGTAAAGCTGTTGCTGGGTGCCGCTCAGGAGGGCCTCGCGCGAGAGGACATTGACGCGCGCCTCCATGACCTCGGCCTGTGTCGCTTTCCCGGCATCCAAAGCCGTCTTGACATCTTCGTAAATGGCCCGGGCCATTTCGAGGGATTCCTCGCTGAAGATCATTTCCTGGTAAGCGTAGAACACGTTCCAGTAAGCGGCTTCCGCGGCGGCCACGGTGACCATGATTTGTCTCCGGTATTCCTGGAAGGCCAGTTCGGATTCCATGGCGGCGAGGCGGATGTTGGCCAGGGAAGCGGTCTTGCCGGCGTTGCGCAACAGGGGCTGGGTGACGCTGGCCCCGAGAAAGGTGGAGAGTTCCCGGGGCTCGCGACCCTGGAGATTGTTCTGCAATTCAAAAATGTTCATGCCCAGCCGGAATTGGGCGTTGCTGGGGAGCAGGAATTCGAGGCCGTTGGTCGAAAGGATATTTTCTTCATCGAAGATATCGACGCCACCCTGGTTACGGCGTTCCTCGGCGGTGTTGGGCCGCAGGTTATCGACGTATTCGAGGCTGCCGACATATTGGGGTTCGAACACCCCCTTGGCGGCCTTGTAATTCCGCTCCGTGATGAGCACCCCGAGGAGCTGCATCTGGATGGCTTCATTGTAATCAAGGATGCGCTGGCGGAATTCTTCCAGGGTGAGCCCGATGCTGTCCGGGCTTTCCGGATACCAGGCGGGGCCGTCCAGGGGATCGGCATCGTCCTTTTCTCCGTCCTGCGCGCGGGCGATCGAGAGAACTCCAAGCAGGCACAGCGCCACGAGGGCGTGCGGCATTCTGAGAAGCCGGAAAGGAAGGAACATGTGTGTTGGGAGAGGGAAGTGTCGGGTAGGGAAGGGATATCTTTCAGAGGAGGCAGCGGGGAATCAAGGAAAATGGTGGGAAGCCCGGGAAAGTAGCCCCGTCACGGAGTGCCGGGGCTACTTTCCGGACGCGACTCCCCCAAATCCCACGACGCCAGTAGGCCCGACGCTCCGCGGCGGGCTTTTCGTTTTAGACCCCG
>JAHEJT010000109.1 GCA_024638765.1 Verrucomicrobiales bacterium | reverse complement strand
AGTAACCACGCAGTTTCCACTCCTGCATGTCGGCGGCGAGCAGATAGTCGACGATCCAAGTCTGGGGAATGTTGTCAATCTGGTTATCGATCCAGGCATTGAAGGCCGCAATGCGGTCGCCGGCGTGAGTGGTGTTGACTTCGTTGATGAGTGCCGCGACTTCCTGGTCGGTGGCGCCGAAGGTCGCCTGGTTGAGGAAGCGGCGGACATCGCGCTCAAGATCGTCTCCGGCGAGAGGAGTGATGGCGGGAGGGGCCCCGGGAGGATCGGGCGGATCGATGGAGCCTTCTTCCGGGGCGAGGATGGCCCAGAGTTCCCCTCCCTGGTTGTCGTTGGTATGCCAATTGAGGTACATGGGGGTTTCCCCGCCCATCCCGAAGAGGGAGTCGACAACGCGTGACCCGGTCACGCCGCCCTGGACATCCTCGATGGGCCAGGGGTAATCGAGAATTTCGCCGATGAAGGGGTCGCTCGGTGTGCCGGGGGTTTCCGTAATTTCGTAGATGATGGGACCGGGCAGGGGTCCGGCATTCGCTTTGTGGATGTGGGAATCATTTTGCGGAGAGCTGAAGCCGGCCATGATCAGGCTGTTGAGGCGCATGTAATCTTTCTTGCCGCAGAGAAAGCCGGAAACCACGGCGGTGCCCTTGGGATTGACGGACCCGGGTTCCGTGGAGGAGCGGCCGACAAAGAGGATTTCCTGTTCCGGAATATCGCGCGCATCGAAAATAGTGGCGTCCGCGTTGTCTTGTGCTCCGGCCTCGTATCCGGTCGTGTCCAGAATTTCACAGCGCACCTGTTCCGGGTATTCATGCGTGTCATCCTGCGCCGGCGAGAGAATGATATCGGCTGCGACTTGGCCAAAACTTAGTTGAATGACTCCGCTGAGGGGTGCGCCGTTTTCATCGGTGGCGGAATAATCCGAGGGAGATGATTGCCCGGCGGGCAGAGGCGGTGCGGCGAGGGTGTAACTCACGGCGAGAGGCTGCAGGGTGCCGGTGCGGCGGATGCTGAAACGGGCGCTATCGGGGGGGACACTTTCCGGGGGGGCACCGGCGGTGATGAGGGCGCCATTTCGGTCGTCTTCATAGGCCTCGGAATCGCCGGCGACCACTTCGACGATTTCATCGGTAGCTTGGAGGGCGTCCTGCATGGCAAGCGCGTCGCTGCCTCCGAGGGCGGCAGAGTTGGGGTCGGCGAAGTGAAAATTTCCGTCCCCGGCGATGATTTTTTCGCCCCAGTCGGAGATGCCGTCGCCGTCTTGATCGACGTCCCGCGCGGTGACGCGCAGGAATCTTTTGGCCGGGGCTTCGCCGAAAGGCGTGGTATCGGCGCCGGGCAGGGGTTCGAGGTATTCGGCTCCGAGGAGCTGGAGGCCCGGGTCCCAAATGGCGGGGATATCCCATGCCACGGCGCAGTGGTCCGCGCCACCGGCGTGCTTGTGGAGGAGTTCGAAGTAGTACTTTTTTCCGGCCTGAAGATTTACACGGAGGGCGGTCTGGGAGGGGTTGGCGTTCCATTGGTACCGCGACACGCCATCCGTGTTCACGGATACGATCTTTTGTTTCTTCGCGGGATTGGCGGGGTCGCTGGGATCTCTGGTAAGCCAGAATTCGCTGTGGTGGCGGCTCGCAATTTTAAAGACATAATCCCCGGAGACGGGCGCGAAGAGCAGGCCGCGGACGCGGCCCCCGTAATTGTCGTCGGTGTTCGGGGGGATATCGAGGTTCTTGAGAAGCCGGAGGGCGTCCGGGGAATCCGGGTAAGAGGGATGGCCGGTGAGGTCGTCGACGGCGCCGCCCGGGATGGCGGTCCAGAGTTCGTTGGGAATGGCGCGCGGCGTGTCGAACCAGGGACAAAGGAGGGCGGGATCGACTGGGACGATGGTGGTGCCGCCTCCGGGGAGATCCCAGGCGACCGCACAATGGTCCGCGCCGTCGGCGTGCTGGTGGAGGATCTCGAAGTAATACTTCTGGCCTGCAGCCAGGGTGCGGGCGCCCGTCTGGGAGGCGAACGCGGTCCAATCGCCGGGGGCGACGTGGGAGCCCTTCAGCTCGGCGACCTTGGAGAGATTGGAGGGATCATCGTCCGCACTGATCCAGAGTTCGCTGTCGTGACGGCTGGCCAGGAAGAAGCTGTAGACACCGGAAGCGGGCGCCACGATGAAGCCGCGGATGCGGCCGCCGTATTGATCGTTGGAATTGGGGGAAATCTCAAGGCTACCCAGTGCGTGCACGGCGTCGGGCGCGCCCGGGAAGCCGGCGTCACCTGTGAGGGCAGAGAGATCGTCGCCGGAAATGTCCGACCAGATTTCGTGGGTGACGAGGCCGCAGATGTCAAGGTTTCCGTATTGAGAAAAGTTCGCGGTGATCGTGTTCCCGGTCCCGTGGATATCGGGGCTCTCGACGACGGAAAGATCGTCGGGAAAGGTGAGGTCGTCGCTGGACAGGATGCGGTAGATTTTGCCTTTCCGGCTGGGCCAGGAAAGAGTGACCGCGGAGTCGTCCTCGGCGGCGGTGTCCTCGACCTCGTAACAGTCTTGGGGATCGAAGGGATCGGTTCCGGCGAGGCATTCGTCGAGGTTGGAGTTGCCGTCGCCGTCCTCGTCATCGCCGGGGCTGAGCACCTGGGCGTTGAAAAATGCCTCCCAGACATCGTCCAGGCCGTCGCCGTCGAGATCGATGATGGCGCGGGCGGGGAGAAGGAAAGTGAGGGAAAGGCCGGCGGCGAGGAGGCAGGCTGGAGGAAGGCCGCGGCAGGTCGGGAACCGACCCCGGAGGGCTGAGCACAGGGGTTTCAAAGTGCGTGGGTTACTGTAATTATAACGTCCTAATCTGCCGAATTTTGACCGAATAATCCAGTAAAAGGTGGGGCCGAAGGGGGGGTGGGCGTCGGTGTTACGGGGAAATTAGAGGCTGAGGACCCGTTTTGAGTGGTTGCGAGCCTTGGGGGGAGTGTTCGCGGCTTTTTGCTCTGGCGGCGGGAGGTCGTCCGCACCTAGATTGGAGAACCATGGATATCCGAGAATCCTCTGAGAAAAAGCCGATGAGCCGGCGCGCAGCTTTGAGGCTGGCGGCAGCGGGAGCCGGCGGCGCCGCAGTCGCGGTCGCCGGACAGCCGGGAGCGGCGAATGCGGCTGCCAAAGTGAAGGCAGTGGTGCACGGTCGCATTCGGCAATCGATCATGGGTTGGTGTTTCAAGGACCACCTGGACGCGGTCGCGCTTGCGAAGCACTGCCGGGAGATTGGGCTGGTGGCGATGGAGGGGATACCGCGCGAGGCTTACCCCACGGTGCGGGAACTGGGTCTTGAGATATCGCTGGTGGGCAGTCACGGGTTCAAGGAGGGGCCGTGCGATCCCGCGTTTTACGATAAGGCTGTGGAGAAAATGCGTGACGGCATCGAAGTGGCGGCCGGGGTGGGGGCGCCCAGCGTGATCACTTTCACGGGGATGCGGTACGAGGGGATGGACGACGGGGAAGCGGCCAGGCGATGTGTCGATGCCTGGAAGGAAGTGCTGCCGCTGGCGGAAGAAAAGGGCATCACGCTGGTCCTTGAGCATCTGAATTCCCGGGATGACACGCATCCGATGAAGGGGCACCCGGGATATTTCGGGGACGACGTGGATTTCTGCGTGGACCTCATCAAGCGGGTGGGTTCACCGAATCTGAAATTGCTTTTTGACATTTACCACGTGCAGATCATGAACGGGGACATCATTCGACGGATCCGGCAATACAAAGATTACATTGGGCATTATCATACTGCGGGTAATCCGGGACGCGGAGAGCTGGACGAGACGCAGGAGATCAATTACCCCCCGATCATGCAGGCGATCCTGGACACGGGGTATACCGGGTATGTGGCGCAGGAATTCATTCCCACCTGGGATGATCCGGTGGAGGCGTTGAGGCACGCCGCGGCGCTCTGCGATATATAATCGCCGAGCGCCGCGGCGAGTTATTGGTTACTAGAAGTTATCCCAGAAAATGGATTCCCCTCACCCTGACCCTCTCCCCAAGGGAGAGGGGATTAGAGTTCAAGGGGCTGAGAGGTGATGAAATTAAACAAATCGTCGAGAGAATTTATATTGGGATAGCTTCTAGTGATTGGTCGCGGATGAATCGGCGGATGAAAGGGGCATTCCTTGTTCTCGCGGGTTTTGCAGTGGCTTCCTCCGGCCACGGGGCGGAGGTGACGTTTGAGGGGGAGGTGAAGGGGTTGTTCAAGGAGTATTGCGTGAAGTGTCATGGCTCCCTCTTTCCGCAGAAGAAGCTGAAGTTGACATCTTTGAAGCACGTCATGAAAGGGGGCGAGTCGGGGGCGGTGGTGGTGCCGGGATCACCGGAGAAAAGTCTGCTGGTGCAGGGATTGAAGCTGCCGAAGGCGGACGTCCGCCGGATGCCGCCGGCGGTGGAGGGCAAGGATCTCTCGGCGTCGCAGATCGCGTCGATCGAGGAGTGGGTGCGCCAGGGGGCGCGGTGAGGGGAGCTGGAGAACGAGTCTCCAGACTCGTTCTTGAACGGACCTGGAGGTTCGTTATCCGGCCATCGCTTACGTTAGATCGAGGAAGCCGAGGTTGGTGGAAGGATCGAAGGGATCGTCGAAGCGCGGAAGGTTGGGGAAGATGGTTGCGAGATCCGAGGAGGCGACTCCGAACCACTTGGCGAGGACGGCGGCGTATTGGTCGACGGCAGTGGTCGGGATGTAACGGCCGCGGCCGCTGACGCTGTCGATCCCGCCCGGATTAAGGGTGGGATAGAGGCCGTAGAGGTTTGATGCGCCCGGGTGGACGTTCTTGACGGCGCCGCCGAAGCACCAGGCGTGGGTGCCCCAGGCATGGTCCGTGCCGTTGGAACCGGCGTTGGTTCCATTGGGGGTGAAGGTCCGGTTGAAATCGCTCATTTCGAAGCACGTGAAATCGTCGTAAGCAAAGTCAGCGTCGGCGATTTCGAGTTCCTTCATGGTTTGATTGAAGCCGCCGACGGCGGCATCCACCTCCGCGAGCCGGGCGGGGAGGTTATTATTAATGGAAGCGTGATTATCGAAGCCGCCGAGGTCACAGAAAAAGATCTGGCGGGTGTTGCCGAGGCATTTCCGTCCCGCGATGAGTTGGGCGATGAGGCGGAGTTCATTTCCGATATTGGTAGACGGGATATTGCCGGTGAAATTGACCTGGCCGGCGCCGGTGCCCTGGAGGGCGGTGGCGGTGGTGATGGCTTCGCCGATGAGTCCTTCGCTGGCGCGGGCGCGGCGGACGACTTCATTGTATCCCTCCGAGAGGATGTGGTCGTTGGTGAAATTCATGATCCGCTCAAAAGCCTGGAGGCGTCCTCCGATGGGGGTGTTGCGGTATTTGCCGTTGGCATCGAGAGCGTTGGTATAACCGGAGGCGTATCCGGCGAGGCCGAGGGCACCGGAGCTGGTCACGGTGTACTGGGGTGGGCCGCCTCCGGGGCTGACCAGGAAGTTGTTGTTGCCCGCGGCGGTGATGAGCATGGAGGCGAGGCCGTCAGGATTGGCGGTGTCATTGATGAGGGAGCTGACGGCGCCGCCCCATCCGGAGGTAAAAGGTTTCTCCGCGGCGGTGGCCATCCACTCCTGGACCTGGTTGGAGTGGGAGAAGAGCTGGACGGGCAGAATGGCCTCGCCGCTCTGGTAAGCGGCCTTGGTGGTGGGTTCGGCGAGGGTGCCGACGTTTTGGAGGATGGCCAGTTCCCCGTTATTGAACATATTGGCCATGTTGACACAGTTGGGGTGGAGGCCGAACTGACCGGCCGGTGCGTTCGCGGGGTTGAGGACGGTGCCCGCGGTATTGATGGCTGCCTCATCCGGCTTGGCGATGCCGCGCGAGGAATTGTACTGGGCCTTCTGCGGGTGCGTGCCGATGGGACGGAAGAAGTAATTCTGGTCACAGCCGCCGCGCAGGAAGATGCAGACGAGAGCCTTGTAATTGGCGCCGAAGTCGACCTCGTTGGCCACGGCGCGATCCATGAGCTGGAGGTGCGCCAGGGTGTTGACGATGGAACCGAGGCCCATGGAGGCGCAGGCGGAACGGCTCAGGAAGCCTCGGCGGTCGACTTTGAATTTGAATTCCTGGTTATCTTTCATGGGTCTGGCAGGGTTGCGTCCCGGATAGAGAGGTAAGAGCGGGTGATTGGAGGGTTTTTACTGGCGGACGAGATAGTCGGGTGAGGTGGTCAACAGATAGAGACCGAAGCGTAGTTTATCCCGGGGCCCGTTTCCGGTGGGCGCGTAATAATCGCGCATGAAGCGGATGATGGCCTCGCGGGGGTTCATGAACTCGTCGTCGTTGGTCAAATTTCCGTCGCCGTAGGTGGGCGAAGCGGGGCTGACGCCGTCCCGGCTCGGGTCGTCATCATCGCCGGGGTTCCACGGATACAACTGTTTTAAGAGGCCGCCGGTGAGCCGGCGATCCATCTCGTCGAAGAAAGCGGTGTCCCGGGCGAGTTCGTTGCCGACACTCTCTGGCGGGTAATTGGCGGCGGCGAAATCCACAAGATCGATGCGGATGCGCTCGTTGTTATTGGCGTTACCGCTGGTGACCTTGAAGGCGTCTTCATCTCGAATCAGATCGAGTTCCGATTCTCCGTTGAGATTGACGGTGATGGTGTAGAAGTAATTGATGTTGCGGTAGAGACTGGTGTCGTTGGCGAGCATCATTTCCGGAGCGACCATGGAGGCGGCGGAAATCACGCCGCCCGGGCTGTAATCCGTTAGATAGAAATTGAAGACCGTCGGCTGGTTCATCGGGGACATCGACAAGACGGTGTCGGTGGTGTTGTAACGGAAGTGCGTGTTCAAGCGGAAATTGTCCAGCTGGCCGGCCGGGTATCCGAGGTTTCCGATAAAGAGTTCGGTGTTGGCCGCGGAGTAATCGCCGTTGCCGACGTAGCTCGACGGTTCCGATCCGGTGTAAGGCGTCAGTGGTGTCTGGGAATGGGCGTCAAAAGCGCGCAGCAGGTGGACATACGCTTCGTAAGGCGATTTTTTCAGGCCGAAAGTGCCGGTTGCGGCGGCCGGATCACGCGCTTCATGGTCGAGGAGAATCGCTTTGATGGCGCTGCCGAGGTCGCCCTCGCCCTGGCCGTTGCCGTCATAGCCGTCGCGGAAGGCCTCGGTGACGCGTTGGACGTAAGCGGGGGTGGGATTACTGGTAACGAAGCGCTGGATGAGGCGCTTGGCAATGAAGGGGGCGGTCGACTGGTGGCTGTGGACCTGGTCGAAGTCCGGCTGGCCGTCCCCGGGGACGCCGGCGAGCCAATCGAGGGCATCCTTCATGTCGGCGTTGCCGATCGCGGTGTCGTCGGAAAGGCTGGTGTTATCGATGACCTTGCCGCCGAGGATGGTCTTGGGCTCGGTGTCGTGGAACGCACCGAACATCTTCATGGGGTAATTGAATGCGTGACCCATCCGCGAGTTGCCGTTCCCGCGGTTGAAGTTGTTGTTGTTGACGGGGGCGTCGAAGCGCTGGTGCCGGGTGTTATTGTTTCCGTTGTTGTAAAGGCTGTAGCTCTGACCGGTGATGACGCGGGAGAGTTCGGTGATATCGTCGTTATCGTAACTGGCCCGGGCCAGACCGTTGGTTGAGTCGAGGGCGAGGGAGCTGTCCGGGTGCAGCATGAAGAGGCCGCATGTGAAGAGCTGCATGACTTCGCGGGCGAGGTTTTCATCGGGGAACACGTCGATGACGCCATCGGGCGGGTTGCTGATATCGGCGGCCTTCTGGTTCTTGATGGAGCTGAGCCAATGACCCATTTGCGGGCTCCACATGATCCACTCGATGATGTCGCGGTATTTACCGAAAGCCATGCGGTTGATCTGGTCCTGGTAATTCGCCATTCCGAGGTCGCGGTCCTGGATGATGGTGAGGGTATTGGCGACGACACAGATCTGCTGGAGCGCGAAGCCCATTTTCTGGCGGAGTTGGTCGTGGGCGTTGACGTGCATCATCCAGTGGATGAGGTAGCGGCTGCGCTCATTGGGCCGGCCGAAATCCCGGATGGCCCAGTGCTCGTACTGGTTGTTGCGCCATTGGCCGCCGCTGTACCGCTGGCGGGGGACGGCGGCGCTGTTGTCCCTGTCGTCCCCCCAGATCCGCCGTGAGGAAGAGAGGGAATAATCCGCCGAGAAACGCCACTGCAGGGGATCGGGATTGGAGCGATCGACCCCCGGCCAGGTGGCGGGGACCGGCATCGCGAGAGGGGCGTTCGGATCGGTGGACGGAGAGATCGGGGGGATGGGAAGCTGGGTGTAACTCTGGCCCGCAGCGTTCGGTCCCAGGCTGGTATCGTTGGGGAAGAGGGCTTCCTTGTGCCAGCTCGCGGGCTCGTGGTAATCGCGGAGTTTCCACTCCTGGTTTTTGACGGCGAGCAGGTAATCGAGGAGGTAGGTCTGGTCGAGCGCAGTTTGGGCGTCGATCCAGTTCTCGAATTCCTCGATGCGGCTGTAAGTGGGGTTGCCGCCGGTGGTGCGCTCGGTTTCGATGGCGTTCACGATGGCCTGGACCTCGGCATCGGTGGCGCCGAAGGTGGCCTGGTTGAGGAAGCGGTAAACGTCGCGCTCCAGGTCGTCTCCGGTGAGGAGAGTGTGCCCGGGCATGGGCGGATGGACCGGGGGATCGATGGAGCCGGAGGCCTCCGAAAAGAGCGCCCAGAGTTCACCGGACCCGTTGTTGACTGTGTGCCAGTTAAGGTACATGGGCGATTCGAGGTTCTGATTAAAAAAGCTGTCGACGATGCGGCGGGCGGTGATGCCGCCGGAGAACTCGATGGGGTAAGGATAGTCGGGCCCGATTTGACCGAGAAGCGGGTCGGAAACCGGTTCTCCGGGGATGTTGGTGATTTCGTAGACGATGGGGCCGGGTGCGGGGCCCCCGGTGTCATTGGATTTATGGACGTGGGAATCATCCTGGGCCGAACTGAACCCGCTGCTGATGACGGTATTGAGGCTCATGTGATCCTTGGTCCCCTTCATCTTGCCGGAGACCACGGCGCTTCCCTGTGGGGCGATGGCACCCGGTTCCGGGGTGGAATACGCGACGAAGAGGATTTCCTGGGAAGGAATGTCGCGGCAATCGTAGATGGTGGCGTCGCCGGTGGGACTGGCGCCCAGATCATACGCGGCGGTATCGACGACGGCGCAACGGACTTTCTCGGGATACTCGTGGACGCCATCTTCGCCGGGATGGATGACGACTTGGGCGCTGACCTGGCCGAAGCCGAGGACCAGGGTGCCGGTGAGGGGGGCGCCATTGGCGTCTTCTTCGGAATAGTCGGCGGGAGAAGCGCTTTCGTCGGGCAGCGGGACATTGCCGAGGGTGTAACTGACGGTCAGAGGCTGGAGTCCGCCGGTGCGCTGGATGCGGAAGCGGGCCACGTTGCGTCCGGTGTTGGCGATGGGAGTGGAGGCGTTGACTTGGTTGTCGTTGCGCGGGTCTTCGTAGGAGGTGGCGTCCGCGACGACCACGTCCACGGTCTCAGTGCCGGCACCCAGGGCATTGGTGACGGTGGTGATGTCATCGCTACCGCTGGTGGTGGAGTTGGCGTCAAAGGGGCTGAAGTTGCCTTCGCCTGCCATGAGTTTTTCGGCGTAATCCGAAATGCCGTCGCCGTCCTGGTCGAGATCCTCGACGACGACGCGGAAGAAATGGCGGTTCCCTCCGATGGGCGCGGGACCGCTGGGTGACACGATGGGACAAAGATATTCGCCGTCCACCACCTGAATGCCGCCGGAGAGGCCGGGGCCTTCCCAGCCGACGGCGCAGTGATCTTCCTGGCCGGCGTGCTTGTGGAGGACTTCGAAGTAATACTTCTGGCCAGCGGCAAGCGTGATGCCTCCCGAGGATTGGGAGGCGAAGGCGGTCCAGTCCTCCGGTTGGACCAGGTTGTTGGAGACGCTGGCAACGAGGGCTTTGTTTCCCGCGGTGTCGTCGGTGCTCAGCCAGAACTCGCCCCGGTTGCGGGTTGCAAGGTAGAAGGTATAGCTGCCGTCGGCGGGAGGCTTGATGAAGCCGCGGATGCGGCCGCCGTAGTTGTCGTCGGTATTGGAAGCGATCTGGAGTTTGCCGAGCGCCTGGGTGCCGGAGGGATTGTTCGGGTAATTGGGATCGCCGGTGAGGGCGCTGACCTGGGCGCCGGTGATGCCGGTCCAGATTTCGTGAGTGGCAGAGCCGGTGATGTCGCCGGATCCGGTCGCGGAGAGGAGGACGCTGAGGTTGGCGCCGGTGCCGTGGAGTGGATCGCCAAAGTTCTGGAAGACGCCGGTGCCGCCGAGCGTGGTTCCTAACTGCACGCGGTAGCGTTTTCCATCGACGCTCGGCCAGGTTACGGTTGCGGTATCGTCGTCGTGGCTGGCGCCTTGGATGTCGTGGCAGGACTCGGGGTTGAAGGGATCGGTGCCGGCGACGCATTCATCATAATTGGTCGAGCCGTCGCCGTCTTCATCGTCCCCCGGCAGCAAGGCCTGGGCGTTGAAGGCTTCTTCCCAGACATCATCCAGGGTGTCGGCATCGAGGTCGATGATCGCGTGGGAAGCGCAGGGTGTCAGTGCGAGAAAAGCGCCCAACAAAGCGCTGACCGCGCGAGTTCGCAGGGGGTGAAAATGCGGCAAGAGCGAGCACGTCGATAGCGCAAAAGCGGGAATTTTCATAACACAGTCGTTACAGGGATTCGCGGGCGGGGGGGAAACTGCGATATTCTCCCAAAAACGCGGCAAAAAGCGACTCCGGAGAGGGAAAAATTCATTATGGTTTTTCTAAGGCCGGGGCCTGGAGGGCGTAAGAATCAGGGGATTCGGGCGGCGCAGATCGCGTTGATCGAGGAGTGGGTGCGCCAGGGGGCGCGATAATCAGGGTCCAGGGCTGGAGTGTGGCGCAGGCGTCCCGCCTGCGCAATCCGTCAGGAGCACAGGCGAGACGCCTGCGCCACACTGGAGACTCGTCCTCCGGGTTACTCTGCTCCCTCGGGATCCGGCGAGTTGTCGTAGAGGGAGTCGCCGTGGAGTTTGAAGTCGTCGATGGTATTGATGACGCCGTCCTCGCCGTAGGACCAGATGTCCATCTGCGTTTCCGAGACCGCATGGAAGAAGTAGGGATTCCCAAAGCGGTCGAGGAGTTCGCCGTTTGCGTTGATGCTGGGATGATCCGGGGGGAGGACGACGACACCGCGGGAATTGCTGCCGGTGAGCTGGCGGACGACATCTTCGTTATCGCCGACGGGATTCTGTTGGAAGAGCCAGCGGTAAAGAAAGAGGATGCCGTCGATTTGTTCGAGGTCGTGCATGACGTCCATGGCGGGATCATTGAGAGAGCGGGCCACTTCCACGGCGGGGTTGAGGACGATCTTTCCGTCGTCGGTGCGCGTGAAGCGTTTGTCGTCTCTGGGGGGCGGATAGCTGGGGGGATTTTCGGGGATGGGGAAGTCATAGAAGCGGGGTCCGGCGTAAGGTTTGGCTTCAGGATCGGCCGGTTTGGCGGGGGCTGCGGGTTTGGACACCGGCGGCTCGGGGGTTTGGGGGGATGAGGGCGGTTTGGCAGGCGAGGCGGCCGACTCGGGGGAGGGCGCGGGCTCCGGTGCGGGGGGTTCACTGCGGCGCGCCAGGAGGATGTAGAGCAGGGCCGCGGCGGCGAAGGCGAGGAGGATGGCGACGGGTTTGCGCATGGGGGAGCGGCGCTACGCGCCGAGTTAGAGGTTATTCGTTAATAGGCTCCGAGTACCTTACCCAGGGAAGCAGCGAGTGCCAATGGAAGTGGGGGAACGAGGGTCAAGTGGCGAGGGGCGGGGTGCGCTGCAGTGTGCGGGAGAGAATGTAGCACAGGATTGCGTGCGCGTGTCGATGGGTTGGTTGCGACATTATGGGAGCGACCAAGCCGAATGGAGAACGAACCTCCAGGTTCGTTCAAGAACGAGTCTGGAGACTCGTTCTCCTGTGACTGCGGACTCCTCGTGAGTTGCGCAAGTTCCCGGCTGTGCGTCGGAACTCTTGGCGAGTTCCGCTACATCTCATCGCGTTGAAAAGGGGGCTTCCTTGCTCAGGTGAGGTCGAGGAAGTCCAGGTTGGTGCTGGCGGGGTCGAAGTTGTTGGCGCCGCCCCAGAAGCGGGGCAGGTTCGGGAAGATGGTGGTGAGATCGTTGACGGCGACG
This sequence comes from Verrucomicrobiales bacterium, assembly GCA_024638765.1. Taxonomy (GTDB): domain Bacteria; phylum Verrucomicrobiota; class Verrucomicrobiia; order Verrucomicrobiales; family DEV007; genus JAHEJT01. The sequence continues at coordinate 4,191 of JAHEJT010000109.1, read as the reverse complement.
CCGAACCACTTGGCGAGGACGGAGGCGTATTGGTCGACGGAAGTGGTGGGGATGTAGCGGCCGCGGCCGCTGACGCTGTCGTCGCCGTTGGGATCGAGGGTGGGGTAATAGCCGTAGAGCTTGGAAGCGCCGGCGTGGACGTTCTTGACGGCGCCGCCGAAGCACCAGGAGTGGGTGCCCCAGGCGTGGTCGGTGCCGTTGTTGGTCACGTTGGTGCCGTTGGGCGTGAAGGTCCGGTTGAAGTCGCTCATCTGGAAGACGGTGAAGTCCTCGTAATTGAAGTCGACGTCCACAGCGGCGATCTGCTTCATGACGGTATTGAAGTGACCGATAGCGGCGTCCACGTTGCCGAGGAGCGTTGGCAGGTTACCGTTGATGGAGGCGTGGTTGTCGTATCCGCCGAGGTCGCAGAAGAAAATCTGGCGGGTGTTGCCAAGGCAGCGGCGCCCGGCAATGAGCTTGGAGATGAGTTGCAATTCGGTGCCGATGTTGCCGGCGGGGAACCCGGCGAAATCGACCTGGCCGGCCCCGGTGCCGTCGAGGGCATTGGCTTCGTCGAGGGCATCGCCGACGAGGCCTTCGCCGGCGCGGGCGCGCCGCACGACCTCGTTGTAGCCTTCGGCGAGGACGTGGTCGTGCTTGTAATTCATGATGCGATCGAAACCCTTGAGGCGCCGGCCCGTGGCAGTGTTCCGGTAAAAGCCGGTGGCATCATCGATGGCATTGAAGTAAGCGGGTTGGGTGTTGCCGGCGTACCCGGTGAGCCGGAGCGCGCCGCCGCTGTTCACCGAATACTGGGCGGGTCCGCCGCCGGGGCTGACGAGGAAGTTGTTGTTCCCGGCCGCGGTGATGAGCATGGAGGCGAGGCCATCGGGATTGGCGGAATCGTTGATCAGCGAGCTGATAGCGCCGCCCCATCCGGAGGTGAAGGGTTTCTCGGCGGCGGTGGCCATCCACTCCTGGACCTGGTTGGAGTGGGAGAAGAGCTGGACGGGCAGGATGGCGGTGCCGTCCTGGTAAGTGGTCTTGGTGGTGGGTTCGGCGAGGGTGCCGATATTCTGGATGAGCGCGAGTTCCCCGGAATTGAACATGCTGGTCATGTTCAGGCAGTTGGGGTGGAGACCGAACTCTTCGCCGGGCACGGCGTTCGCGGGGGTGAGGACCGTGCCCGCGCCGGTAATGGAGGCCTCGGAAGGCTGGGCGATGCCGCGGGAGGATTCGTACTGGGCCTTCTGGGGGTGGGCGCCGATGGGACGGAACATGTAATTCGCGTCTTTGCCGCCGCGTTCGAAGACGCAGATGAGGGCCTTGTAATCACCGATGGTGACTGAATTGGCTACCGCATTGTCGATGACGCTGAGATTGGCCAGCGTGTTGGCCACGGCACTGAGCCCCAGTGAGGCAAAGGCGGATTGGCCGAGGAATCCGCGGCGGTCGACTTTGAATCCGTCAAAATTTTCGATGTCTTTCATGGGTCTGTTTCTATTTCGTCCCGGATTCGGGAATTGGGGGAAGGCGTGTGCAGAGGAGGCGTCTGAGTCAGGAGTTACTGCTTGACGAGGTAATCGGGCGAGGTGGTCAGCAGGTAGAGACCGAAGCGGAACTTGTTCATGATCTGGTTCGCGTTATTGGGGGTGTAGGCTTCACCCATGAAGGTGATGATGGCCTCGCGCGGGTTCATGAGTTCGTCATCGTTGGTGAGGTTGCCATCGTCGGTGGTGGAAAGGTAGGGACTGATGCCGTCGATGGCGGGGTCGTCGTCATCGGCCGGGTTCCAGGGATACTTCGCCTTGAAGAGACCCCCGGTGAGCACGCGGTCCATTTCGTCGAAGAGGGCGGTGTCACGTGCCAGCTCGGTGCCGGAGGGCGGATAGACACCGTTGGCCCATTCCGAGCTGTCGATCCTGACTCTCTCGTTATGGTTCGCGTTGCTGGCGACCTGGAAGGCGTCGTTCGCATTGATGTAATCGAGCCCGGAGGCACCGGAGTTCTGGGCGCTGGTGCTTACGCTGACTTGGTAGAAGTGGTTGATGTTCCGGTAGACGCTTTCGTCGTTCGCCAGCATCATCTCAGGTGCGGCGAGGGCGGACTGGGAAATGACTCCGCCCGGGCTGTAATCCGGCAGGTAGAAGTTGAACACCGTCGGCTGGTTCATGGGAGACATGGAGAGCGGGAGGTTGGTGGTGTTGAACCGGTAATGCGAGTTCAGGCGGAAGTTATCGATCTGGCTGGCCGGGTATCCGAAGTTCGAGAGATAGAGATCCGGATTGCTGCCGCTGTCGTAATTTCCGTATCCCACGTAAGAGGCCGGCGTGGAGACGTCGTGCGGGACGAGAGGGGTGTTGGAATGGGCGTCGAAGGCGCGCAACACCTGGACGTAGGCCTCGTAAGGTGATTTCTTCAGGCCGGCGGTGTTGGTGGCCGCGGCGGGATCACGCGCTTCCCAGTCGAGGAGAATCGCCTTGATGGCGCTGGTGAGGTCGCCCTCGCCGCCGTGGGCGCCATAGCCGTCGCGAAAGGCCACGGCGACGCGCTCGAGGTAAGCAGAGGAGGGGTTACTGGTCACGAAGCGCTGGATGAGGCGCTTGGCGATGAAGGGGGCGGTCGACTGGTGGCTGTTGCTCTGATCGAAGTCCGGCTGCCCGTCCCCGGGAATGCCGGCGAGCCAGTCGAGGGCGTCCTTCATGTCGGCGAGGCCGACGGCGGTTTCGTCCGGCAGGAGGCTGGTGTTATTGATGGTCTGGCCCCCGAGGATGGTCTTGGGATCGGTGTCGTGAAAGGCACCGAACATCTTCATGGGGTAATTGAAGGTATGCTCGATACGGCTGTCACCGGCGCCGCGGGTGAAGTTGTTGTTTTCGAGGACGCCGTCGTCCCAGTTGGTGTGCTCGTTGAGACCGCCTCCGTTGATGTACTTGCCGTAGCCGTGTCCGGTGATGACGCGGGAGAGCTCGGTGATATCGTCGTTGTCGTAAGTGGCCTGCGGAAGGCCGCTGGTGCCATCGAGGGCCAGGGAGCCGTCGGGGTGGAGAATGAAGAGACCGCAGGTGAAGAGCTGCATGACCTCGCGGGCGAGGTTCTCGTCCGGGAACACGTCGATGGTGCCGTCGGGCGGGTTGCTGATGTCGGCGGCCTTCTGGTTATTGAACGAACTGAGCCACCAGCCCATCTGCGGGCTGATCATGATCCAGTCGATGATGTCGCGGTACTTGGAGAAGGCCATGCGATTGATCTGGTCCTGGTAATTGGCCATGCCGAGGTCGCGGTCCTGGATAATAGTGAGGGTGTTGGCCACCACGCAGATTTGCTGGAGGGCGAAGCCCATTTTCTGGCGGAGTTGGTCGTTGGCGTTGACGTGCATCATCCAGTGGACGAGGTAACGGCTGCGTTCGTTGGGACGGGCGAGGTCGGCCCGGGCCCACTTGTCGTAGCTGTTGTTGACGTAATTCGAGCCGTTCCAGCGCTGGCGGGGCAGCTGGAGCGGGTCGCCGCGGTTGTCGTTGTCGTCGCCCCAGGCGCGGTGGCTGCGGGAGAGCGGGTAATCGTCGGTGGGCCGCCACTGGAAGGGGTCACCTCCGGTGGTGCCTGCGGTGCGATCGATGGAGGGGTAGGTGGCGCCGATATCCGAGGGGACGGGCATCATGAGGGGGTTGGGATTGATGCCGGGCGCGATGGGCGGAATGGCGGCCACGGTCCAGCTCTGACCGGGATTGTCCGGGGGCAAGGAGGTGTTGTTCGGGAATTCCGCCTGGGTGTACCAGGTGGGGGGATCGTAATACTTCCGAAGTTTCCATTCCTGGAATTTCTCCGCGATGAGGTAATCGAGGATATAAGTCTGATCGAGGGTGATCTGGGCGTCGATCCAGTTTTCGTATTCCTCGATGCGGCTGTAATTGGCGTTGGTAAGGCGCTCGGTTTCGATGGCGGTCTTGATGGCCTGGACCTCGGCATCGGTGGCGCCGAAGGTCGCCTGGTTGAGGAAGCGGAAGATGTCGCTTTCCAGGGCGTCACCGCTGAGGAGGGTGTGCCCGGGCATGGGCGGATGGACCGGAGGATCGATGGACCCGGTGGCTTCCGAGAAGATGGCCCAAAGCTCACCGGAACCGTTGTTGTTGGTGTGCCAGTTCAGGTACATCGGCGTCTCGAGATTCTGATTGAAGAAGCTGTCGATGATGCGGCGGGCGGTGTAGG
>JAHEJT010000108.1 GCA_024638765.1 Verrucomicrobiales bacterium | reverse complement strand
GCCTCCTCAGCGGTGAGGCGCTGGGTCTCCCAAATGTCCGCCGGATCGTGTTCCACCCAGCCGGGTTCGGGATAATGCTGTGGATACTCCCGCTGCGCCGAGGCCTTCTGCAGGCCATTGTGATCGAACAGGATCGCCCGGGAACTGGTCGTCCCCTGGTCCAGAGCCATGACATACTCCTCCTCCGCCATCCTCCGCACTCCACCAAAATCACCTCGCACCGGCAACCGAATTCTAGAATCGACTCCCTAAAAACCCCGCGCGTGACAAGTAGCGCTTTGCATCCTATTTTTGGAGTCGGGAAAGGCTGAAATCCACACAGTCCCAGGCTCGTCTTTAAGAAAAATTATGTCCGGACACGATCATCAGGAGGAAATTCTTGGAAACCTCCTCTGGATTCCGAACGCCCTGCTTTACATTCCCCTCGGCGTCCTCATCGCAGTGATCGCGCTCGAAATCGGTGGCGGCGTGATGCGATCACGCGAAATGCAGCGCCCTGTGCTCATCCTCCTGGTCCTCGCCCTGGTCAGCGCCCTCATGGCGACTCACATCGGCTTTTTTCTCTCCCTTTACTTCAACCAAGGACCGAATTTTCCCTTCCGCGGACTCCTTTGGGGGTACGCGCTCGGGTCCGTCCTCATTCTCGCGTGGGTTTTTAAGTTCCGTGCCACTCGGGCCGCGACCCGGCTCTCGCAGCTCACTGCCAGTCACCGCAGCAAGCACCGCACCGCGGGCCTGCGCTTTCAGGAGGGACTGTATCGACTCTTCTTTATGGCCTCGCTGATTCTGCTGGGAGTCTGCCTGCGGTTTCAGACAAGTTTCACCGGCAGCGCGACCGTGATCGCCCTCCAACTCGGACCCGGAGATACCCCCGCGCCGGCCATTGCGGCGACCACTCCCCCCGCTTCTTCCGCAGCCGGCCCGGCGCCCGCGCCCGGTTCCCGTCCGGCGCCGCCCGCGCCGGACAAACTCTCCCCCGTCGCGCCCATGACCGGGGTCGAACCGGTTGCCACGGTTTCGGTCCCGGCGCCACCTCCCGCGCCGGCAACCCGGCCACCCGCACAGCCTGCCGCCGCCGCTCCCGCACCGGTGGCGGCTGCCGTCGATCCCGAAAGTTTCTTTGCCACCCGGGTCCGGCCCATCCTGGAGGATCGCTGTTACGAATGTCACGGGGAGACCAAGGACAAAGGGGATCTCAGATTGCACACACCCAACGCCATCCGCACCGGCGGCAAAGACGGGGTCGCGGTCGAGGCCGGCGACCCCGGCGCCAGCCCGCTCTACACCCGCACCACTCTTCCGCCCGATGACGACGACATTATGCCGAGCAAGGGCGATCCCCTGACACCCCAGCAGCAGGAGATCTTGAAAAAATGGATCGCCGAAGGCGCCGACCTCGGCGACGGCCGCGAGTTCACCGACATGGGACCGGCCCCGGATGCAACCATGGCCGCAAATCAGGCCCCCGTCCTCAGCACCGATGTGGTCACCCCGGACCCGGCCTTCCTCGAAAACCTGACCAAGAAGAAAATCGGCGTGAAACCCGCATCCGATGACGGCATCTTCCTGGAAATCGATTACAGCGGCGCGAATATCGGCGCGGGAGAACTCGACCTCAAACAGCTCTTCCCCATCGCGCGCAACATCGTCTCCCTCGATCTCAGCAAGACACGGGTCGCGGACGCCGACATCGCGCCGGTCGCGGAGTTCACCAACCTCGTCCGCCTCAAACTTGACCGCACCAATACCGGCGACGAGGCGCTCTCTCATGTCGGCGACCTCGAAAAGCTCGAGTACATCGGCCTCTTCGGCACCCGCATCTCGGATTACGGCCTCTACAACTTGGAGAACCTGAAGAACCTGAAAGAAGTCTTCGTCGTCAATACGCCCGTGACTCCCGACGGCATCAAGCGTCTCCAGAAGAGCCTCCCAGACGCCGAGATCCTCGGGCCCGAGTAATGGAGGGCGACGCTTCGTCGTCGCCGCCGCAACGACAAAGCGTTGCCCTCCACGATCAGCCGTCATTCCTTAATGTTATTGACGCGCCGATTGTGAGAACGCCCAACCTCCCCGCGAAGCGCCGACTCACTATCTCAACCCCAAATACTCCCGCGCGTTCGCGTAACAGATATTTCGCACCATTCCTCCGGCCAGATCATAATCATCCGGGATCTCCCCGCGCGCCATCTCCCCGCCGATCAGATTGCAGAGCACGCGCCGGAAATACTCGTGCCGCGGGAACGACATGAACGACCGTGAATCCGTCAGCATTCCGATGAATCGCGAGAGCAACCCGTTGTTGGAAAGCGCATTCATTTGCCATTCCATGCCTTCTTTCTGATCCAGGAACCACCAGCCGCTGCCAAACTGCACTTTTCCCGGGATCTCACCGTCCTGAAAATTCCCGGCCATCGCGGCCATCAGGTAATTATCCGCGGGATTCAGATTATAAAGAATCATCTTCGGCAGCGCGTTATCGTGATCCATTCGCGCGAGGTATTCGGACAACGCCCGCGCCTGCGGCCGGTCGCCGATGGAATCGCAGCCGATATCCGCGCCCAAACTTTCGAACAGACGCGTGTTACAGTTGCGTATTGCCCCCAAGTGCAATTGCTTTGTCCACCCCTTCTCGTAATCGAGGAGCCCGAAGAAAAGCATCATGTAGGACGCAAACCGGTCGTGCTCTCCAGGAGAAACGGCCTTCCCGGATCGCGCCTTTTCAAATATCCCGGCCGCTTCCCTGTCCCCGCAGAAATCCGCATGGCAACACTCGAGCCCGTGATCGGAAAGGCGCCCGCCCAATTCATGAAAATAATCGTGCCTCTTGCGCAACGCTTCCAGGAAATGATCGAGTTGATGAATCTCCCGGTCGGCGGCTTCCATGAGCCGCTCCATCCAGGGCACGAATATTTCCGGCCGATCCACCGCCAGCGCTTTGTCCGGCCGGAAGGCCGGATACACCGCGGTCTCACACCCCGATTCCGCCAGCGCCCGGTGATGTGCAAGATCGTCCGTCGGATCATCGGTGGTGCACAACGCCTTCACCTGGAATTTGGATAAAATCCCTCTCGCGGACAATTCCGGCGAGGTGAGTCGCTCCTGGGCGCGCTCCCAGATTGCAGGCCCCGTCTTTTCATCGAGGAGATCGTCAATGTCGAAGCATCGCTTTAACTCCAGGTGCGTCCAGTGATAGAGCGGGTTGCGCAGGGTGTGCGGCGCCGTCTTCGCCCAGGCCAGAAACTTTTCCCGCGGATCGGCGTCACCGGTGACCAGCTCTTCCGGCACTCCATCGGCCCGCATCGCACGCCACTTGTAATGATCCCCCTCCAGCCAGATCTCAAACAGGTTGGCAAACTTTCGATCCTCGGCGATATCACGCGGCGAAAGATGAGTGTGATAATCGAAGATCGGCTCGCCCTCCGCGCACTCATGATAGAGACGCCGCGCGGGCTCACTCGTCAGCAGAAAATCATCGTGAATAAATGCCATGGATCGAAGGATGAAATATATTCAGATGGACATTCAAATTCAATAAGACCCCTGGAGGCGAAGCAAGCGCCTGCTCCAAAAGATTATTTGCCGAACGAGGGCACAGGATCTAAAAAAGAGGAAGACCGCCTCGGACACAAGGAAAGGATCAAGCCATCTTGGGAGACGTCGTCGTTATCATGGGGGTCGCCGGCTCCGGCAAGACCACCCTCGGCCAGTCCCTCGCCGAGGCCTCAGGCGGGATCTTCTTCGATGGAGACGATTTCCATCCCCCGGCGAATGTCGACAAAATGCGCTCCGGCACCCCCCTTGCGGACGAAGACCGGGTAATCTGGCTTGAGGCCGTCCGGGATTTAATCGCGGCCCGCGCAAACGAACTGGTGCCCGTGTTCATCGCTTGTTCTGCTTTGAAGAAAAAACTTCGGGACATACTTCGGGAAGGTTCCGATTCTGTGCGCTTCGTGTATCTCCGGGGGTCAAGAGAACTCCTGCGGAAACGCCTGGAAGCGCGCACCGATCACTTCATGCCCGCCAGTCTTCTCGACAGTCAGTTCGAGGACCTGGAACCTCCAGACGGTGAGAATGCCCTCATCTTTGATGTTTCCGATCCGCCGGACAAGCTGACTGTAAGGATTCTCGAAGCACTCGGGCTTGGTTGAATGAGTCGTCCTAAACGGCCAAAAATGAAAGCGGCCTCGGTTATGCACGCGATGCTGTTTCGATTCCCCTCGCCTCTTGGGTGAGGGGGTGTCTCCGGGTCGCCTGAAAGCTTCACCTTGTGGAGGTTTTCGGGATTGACGCCCGCCCCCCGGCAGCCATTTCATGGCGGGATGAAAATCCCTGTCCCCTCGAGTCTTCCTTTTCACCGCGTCGCCGCCGCCGCCTGTCTCACCGCCTTCCTCTCCGCGATCCCCGCCGAAGCGAAGGTCAAGCTCCCCGCTGTCATCGGGCCGAACATGGTCCTGCAGCGCGACATGACGTTGCCCATCTGGGGCTGGGATAAACCCGGCCAATCGGTCACCGTGAAAATCGACGGACAATCGCACACCTCCACGGCGGGTAAAGACGGACTCTGGGAGGTTAAGCTCAAGCCGCTCTCCTCCCGTTCCGGGAAACCTCTCACCATGACCGTGACCGGATCCAGCGAACGTGTCCTCAAGAATATCCTCGTCGGCGAAGTCTGGATTTGTTCGGGCCAATCGAACATGCAATGGCCCGTCAGCAACGCCAACGATCCCGATCTCGAATCGGCCACCGCGAACTTCCCGCGCATCCGCCTCATCTCGCTGCCACAAGTCGGCACCCAGGAACCCCAGGATGATTTCGACGGCAAATGGGAGCGTTGCACGCCGGAAACCGTAAAAGACTTTTCGGCGGTCGGTTACTTTTTCGGGCGCCAACTGCACCAGACCCTCAAGGTGCCCATCGGCCTCATCGACAACGCCTGGGGCGGCTCCGCCGCAGAAGCCTGGGTGCCGCGTCAACTTCTCGAAAAAGATCCTTTCTTCAAACCGCTCATGGACGAGTGGCGTGACACCGAAGCGACCTACGACAAAGCGAAAGTGAAAGAGGAGTACGAAGCAAAGCTCAGACTCTGGGAAACGCGCATCGAAGCCGCCAAGGCAGCCGGCAAACCCGCGCCACCCCGGCCCCGCCCGCCTCGTAATCCGCTCATAGGTCAGCATCGCCCGGGAAATCTCTGGAACGGCATGATTCATCCCATCATGTGCTATGGCATCCGGGGCGCCATTTGGTACCAGGGCGAATCCAATTCGGGACGCGCTTACGAATACCGCAAGCTCTTCCCGCTCATGATCAGTCATTGGCGCAAGGACTGGGGTCAGGGAGACTTTCCCTTTTACTGGGTCCAGCTTGCCGACTTTAGGGAAGAAGTGGACGCGCCCGCCGACAGCGCCTGGGCGGAGCTGCGCGAAGCACAAACATTAACCATGAAGAAGCTGCCCAACACCGGCGAGGCCGTCATTCTCAACCTTGGAGAGGCTTCCGACATCCATCCGAAAAACAAGCAGGATGTGGCCAAGCGACTCGCCCGCTGGGCCCTCGCCGAACAATACGGACAGGACGGCCTCGTCTACCGCAGTCCTATTTACAAGGGAATGCAGAAAAAGGGTGAAAAAATCGAAATCACTTTCGATCACGTGGGCGGCGGCCTCGATACCTTTGACGTCCGCACGCCCATCGGCTTCGCTATTGCGGGCGCGGACAAGAAATTCGTCTGGGCCGACGCGAAGATTGTCGGGAAGGACAAGGTCGAAGTCTGGAGCGACGCCGTCGCAAAGCCGGCCGCAGCGCGTTATGCCTGGGCCGATAACCCGGTCTGCAATCTCCAGAATAAAGAGGGCCTGCCCGCCACGCCTTTCCGCACCGACAACTGGCCCATGATCACCAAGCCCGCGCCCCCGGCGCCGGCAGCGACCAAACCGAAACCGCCCGCGACAAAACCCGCGCCTGCAAAACCCGCCGCGCCGAAAGCGAAACCCAAAGGCCAGCCGAAACCGGTAAAGTAGGACAGGCTTCCAGCCTGTCCCCAATCACGGGCGCGAAGCGCACATCACTTCGCCTCTCCCTCCAGAAAACTCGCGTGATGCACCCGAATCCGAGCCTTCTCGGGATTCCTCCGAATATAGCATTCCACGTTGTAGAGGTGCTCCGGGCTTCTCAGGATTTGATTGAAGGATTCCTCTTGCCAGAGCTTGCCTTCCTTTCCCAGCAAAGCGTTGATGTTGTTCGAAGTGTAAGACTTCCAGCTGTGGAGAATCTCTGAAAGTTCGTATCCCTCGAGCGGCGCACAGACTGCATGCACGTGATTAGGCATCATTACCCACTCACCTAAGTCGTAACGGTTACCGTCGAAAAATTTCAACGCGTGTGCAACAATTTCGCTGGCACCATACTCCCGCATCGGACAATCACCCATTCCTGCATCCAGCCATGCATCCATCCTTGCAGAAAAGCGCTGGTAGTATTCTCGAGCCTCGTGCTCACTCCACGGCTCCTGATGATACTTGAGCCAGGTTTCCCTCTCCTCACGCCACGCGCTGAGCTTCGTTTGAGGCACGGAATCCGCGGTGCGGAATGTCACGAAATACATTGCTCCATCTTGCCTCCAGTGCGGAAGTTTTCGCCCGGTGGCTTTCACCGGCTGGTAGGGATCTAAGAACATTAATAGAACTGGGACAGGCTGGAAGCCTGTCCTACTTAAATGTTTCCTTCAAATACGCAATGCTCTCCGTGGCAATCGTCTCCGGATCGGGGGTGTAATCGAATACTTCCACGCTCACGTATCCGTCGTATCCGATCTCCTTCAACGCCGCCGCGATCGGCTCGAACCGCACTTCTCCAAACCCCGGCCCGCGAAGGTTCGGGTCGTTGGCGTGAAAATGCGCCAAGTCATCGGCATTTTCCGCAATAATCTCGGGAATTGATTTTTCCTCGTCGCTCATCGCCTTGACGTCGAGATGGAGCCGGCACGCCGGGTGATCCACTTGCCGGATCAAACGCACGGTTTCCTCGGCGGTGGTCAGAAAATTGGTTTCCTTCCGGGCCAGGGGTTCCACCGCGATGGTCACCCCAACCTCTCCACAGACTTCGCTCACAGCCCGCAGGACATCGGCGGCCCGTTTGGCGGCGTCGTCATAAACCCAGCCTTCCTCCAGGTCGCGCTGCTTCGGGCTGCCCCAAACCATGATTTTTCCTCCCATAGCCGCGCAGAGCCGCGCCAGGTGTTGCCCGAAATCGATCGTCGCCTGGCGCACCGCGTCGTCGGGCGTCGTCAGGTGCAGTCCCTCCGGCTTGATCAGCAGCCAATGCAGTCCCACCACCTCCAGACCCTGTTTTCGCGCCGTCTTTCCATAAGCTTCGGCCTCGTCCTCGGTCAGTGCGCGCGGATCTCCCTTCAGGATGAACGGCGCGATCTCGACGCCGTCATACCCGCTCGCCGCGATATGGGCGCACGTCTTTTGGAACGGCCACTCCTGGTAAGTCTCGTTGCAGATAGCGAATTTCATTTCGGTGCGGAGAGTATTCTGACCGGCTCGGGCGATTGCAAGGATTGTTCCCACGAAAAGCCATTCGATGTAGGTGCGAGCGTGAGCGAGTACCCGGTCAGCGAGTACCCGGTCAGCGAGTACCCGGTCAGCGAGTACCCGGTCAGCGAGTACCCGGTCGGCGAGTACCCGGTCGGCGAGTACCCGCAATGGTACTCGCTCACGCTCGCACCTACATCGCTTCTCGATCCTTACTCGCTGCCGACTATTACCCGTAGACGCGGAAACCCATCTTCCCCCCGCTCCACCGTGAACCGTGCCTCGGCTTTCGTGTATCCCCCCTCCTTGGCGAGTCCCGCGAAATCTCCCTCCCCCCGAGGATGATCGAACCAATGCACCACGGTATCTCCTTTCTCGAATATCAAAAGACACACTGTATCCGACATCTCAATTCTTGAATAAGGATACCCTTTCCAGTCGAATCCCAACGCTTCGTCGATGTGCGCCGATGCCGTATAAGGCGCGAAGATATAAAGATGATCCCAGGCGAACTTGGTGCATTTGGCGATCTCGATTTCTTCATCGCCCGCGCGAACGCGACGACCGATCTCTTTCGATACCTTCGACCTGGCCGCGCAGCCCGCCAGCATCACTCCCGCCAGCACCACCGCGGTCCCACGGATCACACCCTGTATTCGATTACTCACTCGCATTGGTTTCCGTTCCACCGTGCATCACCTGTGAGATCGCCTTTTGCCAGCCTGCCCATAAGCGCTCCAACTCCGAAGCTTCCATCCCGGGCTCGAATTCCAATGATTCTCGAGGGAGTCCAGCCAGCGCCTCCAACGATGCATGCACCCCGCTTCCCAGCATGCCCGTCATCGCGGCGCCGAGAGCCGAGGATTCCGCGATCTCGGATACCGATAACCGCGCGCCCGTCATATTTGCCGTAAACTGCATCAAGAAGCGATTCCGCGTGGGCCCGCCGTCAGCCTGCAAGCGGTCCACCCGGGACCCTGCATCCTTTTCCATGGCCTCGAGCACGTCGCGCACCTGGTAAGCGATCGATTCGAGCGCCGCCCGCACCACGTGATTCTTGGTGCTGTGCGCCGTCATCCCCACGATGGCGGCCCGGGCCGAGGGATCCCAATGGGGCGCGCTAAGACCCGAGAAAGCCGGCACAAAATAGACGCCCCCGTTGTCCGGCACCGCGGTCGCAAACGCTTCGGATTCCTCCGCACTCTCGATCAAACCGAGTTGATCCACCAGCCAGGCCACGGTGGCGGCGGAATAATTGATGATGCCTTCCAAGGCGTAGACCGGACGACCGTCGCGCACCCACGCGAGCGCGGTGACGATGCTGTCCCGCGGCTCCGGAAGCGTCCCGCCCACGTTGCACAGGATCGATGAACCTGTTCCAAAGGTCACCTTCGCCATGCCCGGCTCGAAGCAGCGCTGCGCGAAGAGAGATGCCTGCGAATCGCCCATCACCCCCCGGATCGGAAGCGGGGGCAGCCCCTCGACCGATACTTCCCCGAAAGATGCCGCGCTCTCACGCACCTCCGGCACCGCTGCCATCGGCACGCCGAACATGGCGGCAAGTTCCTTATCCCAACAGAGACGCCCGATATCGAAGAGCAACGTCCGGCTCGCATTGGTGTAATCCGTGGCGTGCACCCTTGCATCACCAGTGAGCCGGTAAATGAGATAGCTGTCGATGGTCCCGATGAGCGCCTCTCCGCTTTCGAGTTTCGCGCCCAGGCCGGGGACATTCTCAATCAGCCACCTCAGTTTTGATGCCGAGAAATAGGTGTCGATCACGAGACCTGTCTTTCGGCGCACCTCTTCTGCGTGCCCGGCCTCCGTAAGTTCCCGGCAGATGGCATCGCCTCGGCGGCATTGCCAGACGATGGCGTGATGCAGGGGTTTCCCGGTTTCCCTGTCGAACACCACGATGGTTTCACGCTGGTTGGCGATGCTGAGGCAAGCCGCCCCTGAGACTTTATCGGGATGCTTTCCCGCGATCGCTTTCATCACGCCGAGGACATTGTCCCAGATCTCTTCCGCATCGTGTTCTACCCAACCGGGCTGCGGATAAATCTGCCGGTGATCGAGAGAGGTCCGGTCGTGCAGTGTGCCGTCTGCATCAAAAAGCACCGCTTTCGTCGCCGACGTACTCTGATCAATTGCCAGAACGGTTTTCATGCTTCCAGCAAGCCGGTCGCGGCGTCGTAGAGACCTTGCGCAGAGATCCCGTAATGCCGGAAAATATCCGCCTGCTTGCCCGTAACCGTGTATTCATCGGGAATCCCAACGATTCGGAAAGGCACGGACACTCCTGCTTCCATCAAGGCGGCCGCGCAGGCTTCGCCCAATCCACCGTGCACGCTGTGCTCCTCCACGGTCACCAACGCCCGGCAATTTTTCGCGGCCGCCAATAGAGTCTCGGCATCCAGCGGCTTCACGGTATGCATGCTGATAACCCCGGCGGAAACTCCTTTCTTCGACAGCAGATCCGCAGCGGCGACGGCATGGCAAACCGTCTCTCCGCAACCCACAAAGACGACGTCATCGCCGTGCCGCAGCGTGATGGCTCTTCCGATTCTGAATGGCGTCCCCTCCGGGTGGAGATCGGGCACGGGAACCTTTCCGAACCGCAGGTAAACCGGGCGTTCGGCTTTCGCAGCCGCCAGGATGGCCTCCCTGGTCTCGACGTTATCCGCGGGCGCGACGATATCGATATTGTTCACAGCCCTGAGGACGGCGAAATCGTGAATCGAATGGTGCGTGGAACCGAGGGCGCCGTAACTGACTCCCGCACTGATCCCAATCAACGTGACCGGGCGATCGGAATAAGCCACGTCGTTCTTAATCTGCTCGAGAGAACGCGCCGTCAGGAAGCAGGCGGGAGAGACCCCGAATACTCTCTTCCCCGCCGACGCCAGGCCGGCGGCCATGCCCACGAGGTTTTGTTCGGCGATGCCGATCTCCACGATTTGCTCCGGCAATTCTTTCCCAAAGGGCACCAGCTTGCCTGAGCCACGGGAATCGCTGGTCAGGACGAGGACGTCTTTGTCCGCTCTCGCCAATTCGAGAAGCGTTTCCGCCACCACGTCCTGGTTGGGTCTCCCCATCGCCGCGGCCGGACCGCGGGCGGGGGCGGCTTGCTGTCTTCCCGTCGCGCTCACACGGAAATCTTCTCCCCTTTCAACACGGCTTCCGCGGACTCCAGTTCCCGGATCGCGGCGGCGTATTCGTCATCGTTGGGCACCCCGTGATGCCACTTGCCGACGTCCTCCATGAAACTCACCCCTTTCCCCTTGGTCGTGCGCGCGATGATCAGGCTCGGCTTGCCTTTCTCGAAGGGCGCGCGCCCCAGCACTTCCCCCAGCGCTTTGAGGTCGTGACCCGGCACATCGGCCACGCTCCATCCGAATGCCACGAACTTGTCATCCAGCGGATCGGTCTTGCACACATCCTTGGTCCGGCCCGTGATCTGCAGGGTGTTCCAGTCGACGATCGCCGTCAGGTTATCGAGCTTGTAATTGGAGGCCGCCATGGCGCTCTCCCAGTTGGAACCCTCCGCCAGTTCGCCGTCCCCCAGCAACGTAAAGACCCGGTAATCCGCGTCATCCATCTTGCCCGCCAGCGCAACTCCCACCGAAACCGATAGTCCGTGCCCGAGCGCCCCGGTGTTATGCTCGATCCCACGCACTTTGCGGGTGGGATGCCCCACGTAATGGGACTCGTATCCGCAAAGCGTCTCCAGGTCGGACTCCGGAAAAAACCCGCGCTCCGCCAGCACCACGTAAAGGGCTTCCACGGAATGCCCCTTGCTCTGGAGATAGCGGTCGCGATCCGCATCCTCGAAAGTCTCCGGGGAAACGCGCAGGATGCGGTTGTAGAGGACATTGAGAATATCCACGCACGAGAGACTGCCGCCGGTATGCCCGGCCCCGGCCATCTTGATGTATTTCAAGATGTGCTTCCGGTATTGGATCGATTTGAGTTCGAGTTCGTGGTCGCTCATTACAACTTTCCAGCGCCGAAGGCGCGGGCCATTGGCGCGTCGTTGGTCTTCCTGCGAATTTCAGCGCTGAAAGCGCGGCCTCATCGTAGCCCAGGGCAACGCCTGGGTATCCTATAATGCAAAAACCCGCAGGCTGAAAGCCTGCCTCTTCTCATTCCTCCGGCCGCTCATGATAATAAACTTCCCAACCCAGGTAATTATCGAATGCTTCCGCGAGGATCCCGGCGGTATGCGATAAATTCATCACCACGTGATGCTCGAACCCCTCGGCGCAGACATGCCGCATCAGTTTCTGCAATTTGGGCAACTCCGCCACGGCCCGGTTCCCGAAGGTCTTCAGCTCGTCATTGGTCAATCGTCCTTCCCCGACGTAAGTCCGGATCCGGCCGTTGGGATCGTCAGTGGTGATACGCCCGTACGTCAGCAGGCCCTCGGGCGTCCGCCCCTCGAGCGCGCCGTAAGTGTTTTCTTCCCCGACGATCGTCCCCAGGATCGGCGCGGTGCTCACCTTGATGTCGGGCAAAAAGGTCTTGGCCCAGTTGCCGCAATGAAAGAGGACGCACTTGTTGTCGTCATCGGCGTAATTATTATTCCAATCGACCAGCGCGCTGGGCGAATCGGAAGCCAGCTGTAAGGCGTACATTGAGAGCACCCCGGTCACATCCACTTCGCAGGCGCTGGGCATGAACTTCTCGCTCATCATGCTCATGATGGTGCACACGTTGCAGCCGTAATTCTGCTGGACCGACGTCCAGCATTGAATCGCGGTCGCATCCAGCGCGTTCTCCTCCATCCAATCGCCCAGGATGACCCCAAGCTTGGCCATCTGGGTCAACTTCTCCGGCGGCACGCCGGGCGCGGGCGCGTACTCATGAATCTCTTCCAGCTTCTCTTTCACCCGGGCATCGCCTTCGTCTACGCGTTCCGCCTGGCCCAGGAAATCCGATAGATCGACCGTGGTGACACTGATGCCGTTGCGCTCGAGAATTTTTTCACTGTAACGGACCGTGTTGAACGCACCGGGCCGCGCGCCGACCGCCCCGAGACGCACGCGCCGAAGCCCGTTCACCACCCGGCAGACCGCCACGAAATCCCGGAGATCCCCCGAAAATCTTTCGTCACCCACAGCGACGACGTGGTTTCGCGTCAGCGAAAACTTGATCCCGGCCTGGGAGAGGTTGTTGCAGACCGAGATCTTCCCGCAGTAAGAATCGCGCCTCCGCCCCGGCACCAGCTGATCCATGGCATCGGGATATCCCTGCACGAGGACCGGGACATTGAGCTCGGCGAGCTTCAGCGTGTCGGCCACGCCTTTCTCGTCTCCAAAATTCGGAAGCACCACGAGGACGCCGTCGATTTCGTCCCGGTGCTTTCGAAAGAGATCGGCACACACGCGCGCGTCCGCATGGGTCTCCACACCCCCGAGCTTGGTCTCGTCCTCTCCCACCAGGATGGGCGTGATATCGAGCTTCTGGAACAGATCGAGGACATCCCGGCGCGCCTCGGTCACGAGCTGATCCGGGAAGAAATCGCGATTGCTGATGATGATGCCAAGGGTGGTCTTGCTCATGATAAAGCGCGTTAAAGGTGCCTGCCCTAGAATTGCGTCCCGGGCGCGGCATTTCGATCAAAAAGTGGGGCAAGGTTTGACACCTGCCTCTCCGCGTCAGCCCATCGCAATCCTTCCCCACTCCCGGAGCCGGCCCAGTCCTCATCCATTCGCGACAATTCGTGGCAATTCGCGAAAATTCGCGTGTCAAAAGACAGAAACACGAATGAACGCAAATTCGCTTCGCTCCCGCGAATGAACGCAAATCAGTTGTCAAAAACACATAAGAAAATGCCGGAGGCTTACGTGTGGCCTCTCCGGCGGAAGCCAGGGCGGCACCCGCCTGAATCCCTCCGGAACCAATGCCGCCCGGGGCGGTTTCATCACCCGATGCACCTGCGACCCTCAAAAACCGCCCTTCTCACCCTCACTGCCACGATCCTGGCCACCCCTCTCCTCCTCCGCGCTTCCGACTGGCCGCAGTTCCGGGGGCCGGATGGCTCCGGAATCAGCACCGAAGACAAGGCGCCGCCACTGACCTGGAGCGATACCGAGAATCTCGCGTGGAAGACCCCGCTTCCCGGACCCGGCAACTCCAGCCCGATCGTGGCCGGAAATCGCGTCTTTATCACCTGCTATTCCGGATACGGCGTCGACCGTTCCGATCCCGGCGACATCACGGAATTGAAACGCCACCTCCTCTGCATCGACAGCAAGAGCGGGGAAAAAATCTGGGAGAAGACGGTCGATGCCGAGATGCCGGAAGACGAATACCGCGGCTTCATCACCGAGCACGGTTATGCCAGCAGCACGCCGGTGACGGACGGCGAGCGCGTCTACGTATTCTTCGGAAAGACCGGGGTCCTGGCGTTCGATTTCAAAACGGGCAAACGACTCTGGCAGACGAACGTCGGCAAGGAATCCGGCAACCGGCGCTGGGGCTCCGCCGCCAGCCCGATTCTTTACAAGGACATGGTGATCGTAAATTCCGCCGAAGAAAGCCAGTCCATCCGCGCCTTGAACAAAGAGACGGGCGAAGAAGTCTGGAGTGCCGAAGCCGCGAGCATGGAACTGGTTTACAATACACCCGCCGTCGTTTCGCTCAAAGGCGGGCGAGACGATCTCGTCCTCGCCGTCCCCAACGAAGTCTGGGGATTGAATCCCGAGAACGGAAAGCTGCGTTGGTTCGCCGAAATGACGCCGGACGGAAACATTTCACCGAGCGTCGTCGTCGGCGAAGACGCGGTGGTTTATGTCACCGGGGGTTACCGCAACAAAGGCAGCATCGCGGTGCGCGCCGGGGGAAAAGGGGACGTCACGCAATCACACGTGGTCTGGACTTCCAACGAAAGCTCGTATGTCCCCACCCCGGTGCTTCACGAAGGCCACCTCTACTGGGTGAATGAACGCGGCAGGGGCCACTGTCTCGACGCCGAATCCGGGGAACTGGTCTACCAGGAGAGCATCACCGGCAACCTGGCTTCCGGCGCGAAATCGCGCGGAGTGTATGCCTCCGCGACCCTGGTGGATGGTAAACTGATTGTCCCCAGCCGGATCAGCGGCACCTTCATAATTGACGCCTCACCCGAGTTCAATCAAATCGCCCAGAACCGGTTCACTTCCGATGACTCCGAGTTCAACGGCACGCCGGCCATCACCGACGGCCGCCTTTACCTGCGCTCCAACAAGTTCCTCTATTGCATAGAGTAGGACAGGCATCCTGCCTGTCTTCCTCGAAAACACAGGCAGGATGCCTGTGCTACTCTCATTCACCCCAGCACCTCCCGCACGACGTGCCCGTGCACATCCGTCAGCCGGAAATCGCGCCCGGCGTAACGATATGTCAGCTTCTCGTGGTCGAACCCCAGCAAATGGAGAATCGTGGCGTGCAGATCGTGCACGTGCACGCGGTCTTGCACCGCCTTGAACCCGAACTCGTCGGTCGCGCCGTGGATGTGCCCGCCTTTCACGCCTCCGCCCGCCAGCCAGATGGAAAATCCGTGGTGATTGTGATCCCGGCCCTTGCCATCCACTTTTGTCCCCGGCGTCGGCAGTTCTACCGTCGGCGTCCGGCCGAACTCCCCGCCCCAGATCACGAGCGTGTCATCGAGAAGTCCTCGCTGCCGCAGATCCGCCAGCAACGCCGCAATCGGCTGATCGCACTGGTGCGCCAGGTCCCGGTGCGTCTTTGCAATGTTGTTATGGGAATCCCACGGCTGTCCCTTCCCGTGCCACACCTGCACGAAACGCACGCCACGCTCGACCAAGCGTCTCGCGATCAGAATCTGTCGCGCCTGGACGCTGTCGCCATAAAGATTCCGGATATGCGCCGGCTCCTTTTCAAGATCGAATGCATCCGTCGCTTCCATCTGCATACGATAAGCAAGTTCGAATGACTGCAGGCGCGCCTCCAATGCCCCACCCCTTTCCCGATCGCGCAAATGACGCGCATTCAGTTGTCTCAGGAAATCCAGCTGCTTCCGCTGCGCCCCCGGTCCGAGCCGGCGATTCCGGATGTTCGCTATAAGGTCCTCGACCGACTCCCCGCGCGTCGTGTCGATATGCGTCGCCTGGTAGCTCCCGGGCAGGAACGACGCGCGCCAGTTGTCGGTCCCCTTGGTCGGAAGCCCCGGACACAACACCACGAAGGCCGGGAGATTCTGGTTATCCGTCCCCAGCCCGTAGGAGACCCATGAGCCGAAACTCGGGCGGTTGAAGCGTGAGTCACCACAGTTCATCAACATCAATGAAGGCTCGTGATTCGGGACGTCCGCATGCATCGACCGGATGACGCACAATTCGTCCGCCGCCGCCGCCGCGGTCTTCGCAAAAAGCTCGCTGACTTCAAGCCCGCTCTCCCCATAGCGCTGAAACGAAAACGGCGAAGCCAACGCCGCTCCCGTCGGCCGCTCCGTCGGCAGGTGATTGGGCACTTCCTTGCCGTGCCACTTCGTCAGCATCGGCTTGGGATCGAAGGTATCAACGTGCGAGGGGCCGCCGTTCATCATGAGGTGGATCACACGCTTGGCCCGGCCCGGAAAATGCCCGCCCCGCGGAAGCAGCGGCCCCCCATAGGCACTGCTCTGGCCTGCCGCGGCCGCCTCCTCACTCAATATCCCCGCGGCCATCAATCCTCCCATCCCCATCCCGCACCGCGCCAGGAAGTCCCGCCGCGTCAGGAGGAAATTTTCGATTTTCGATTTTCGATTTCCGATTTCCATCACTCCATCACTCCATCACTCCATCACTCCATCTCTCCATCTCTCCATCTCTCCATCACCCCACCAATCCAACAATCCAGTCTTCCATGTCTTCCGTGGTCCTCCCTGACCCAGCCTTTCGCTTCTTTCGCGTATTTCGCGGTTCCATTCTCTCCTCTGCGGTCAATCCAATCTTCCGTGTCTTCCGTCGTCCTC
>JAHEJT010000107.1:10033-16598 GCA_024638765.1 Verrucomicrobiales bacterium | reverse complement strand
CTGCGCGCTAACGAGCGTTACCAGGTCCATGGGCTGGATCGCGATGCGGACGATGTCGCCAGGGCGCGTGCCCACATCGAGTCTCGCGATCTTTACGGTGAAGTCTCTGCCGATCGACTCACTGGGAACGCGCTCCCTTACATCGACAACCTCGTCAATCTAATGGTGACGGAAGACGCTTCCGGAATCTCCGAAGAAGAAATCCTTCGAGTGCTCGCGCCCAAAGGGGTCGCCTACATCAAGACGAAGGGAGGCAAGTGGACGAAGACCACCAAACCCTGGCCCGACAACATCGACGAATGGACTCATTTCCTCCATGACGCCGGGGGAAATGCCGTCGCCCACGACGATGTGGTCGGACCTCCCCGCCATTTGCAGTGGCTTGGGAGCCCGCGCTGGTCCCGCCACCACGATCGCGTATCCAGCATGAACGCGATGGTCTCAGCTGCGGGACGCGTGTTCTACATAATGGATGAGGGCTCCACCATCTCTATTCAACTCCCTTCCAAGTGGACTCTCGTGGCCCGCGACGCCTTTAACGGTACCATCCTCTGGAAACGCCCTCTCGATTCGTGGCAGGATCCCCTCTGGCCGCTCAAGAGCGGACCCACCCAGCTCGCACGGAAACTTGTCGCTGTCGGGGACCGCGTTTACGTCACCCTCGGCCATAAGGCTCCTCTCACCGCACTCGACGCCGCCACCGGTGAAATCGTCCGGACTTACGATGAAAGCGAGGCCACCGAGGAAATCGTTTTATCAGACGGCATCCTTTATATCCTCTCAAACCCCGACCGCTGGGAACTCGATGACTATAATGTGCAACTCAATTTCGGTGACCAGGCGCGCGTCCGAAATGAATTCAAATGGAACGAAACGCCGCGAAAACTCGTGGCCGTCGAAGCCGACAGCGGGAGGGTGCTGTGGACCAAGAAGAGCAAAGTCGCGCCGCTCACGCTGACCGCCGACCAGCGAGGCGTATTTCTTCATGATGGCGAAAAAGTCCTCGGATTGCATCGGACCACGGGCGAGACCATGTGGAACTCGCCCCCCGTAACGCGACGCACTGTCTTCACCATGAATTTTGGTCCCAAGATGGTCCTTCACGAAGGCGTGGTCCTCTATGCCGGCGGCGACCGCAAGATGACCGCCTTTTCCTCGACAAGCGGCGAGGAACTCTGGACCGCACCCCACGCCCAATCGGGATACCAGTCACCGGAAGATCTCCTCGTTTCTGGCGGTCTCGTGTGGTCCGCTCCCACCACCTCCGGCAAGGATACCGGGGTCTTTACCGGGCGCGATCCTTTGAGCGGGGAAGTGAAAAAGGAATTTCCTCCCAACGTGGACACTTACTGGTTTCACCACCGTTGTTATATCGCCAAGGCCACGGATAAATTCCTGCTCCCCTCGCGGACCGGCATCGAGTTCGTGGACCATGACAAGAGTTCCTGGGACATCAATCACTGGGTCCGGGGGTCCTGCCTCTATGGCATCATGCCCTGCAACGGATTGGTTTACGCCCCGCCCCACAACTGCGCCTGTTACCCCGAGGCGAAGCTCTACGGCCTCAATGCCCTCGCCCCCGCGGCCCCGACACGTAAAATCGATGCCGATGTCACGCCCGCTGAGCGCGTTGAAAAGGGTCCCGCCTTCGCGGAAATCAAAGCTCTCAAATCGATAATCATCCAGGAAACCGATTGGCCGACTTACAGGAGAGATTCGACCCGCAGCGGGTATACTCCGCAGAAGATCGGTTCCGACCTGAAACAATCCTGGGAGACCGAACTCGGCGGCCGCCTCAGCAGCCTGGTCCTCGCTAATGGCAAGGTCTTTGTCGCGCAAATCGACGCGCACACGATTCACGCCCTCGACGCCGATTCCGGCGATACCCTTTGGAAATATACCGCCGGGGGACGCGTCGACTCCCCCCCGACGATCGACGGCGGGCGCGTGTATTTTGGCTCGGCCGACGGCTGGGTTTACTGTGTGCGCGCCTCCGATGGCGTGCTGGGCTGGCGCTTTCGAGCCGCCCCTCGTGACCGGCGGCTCATGGCGTTCGAACAGCTGGAATCGGTGTGGCCGGTGCACGGCAGTGTCCTCGTCCGGGACGGAGTGCTCACCTGCGTCGCGGGCCGATCCAATTTCCTGGATGGAGGCCTGCATTTCTATCGCCTCGATCCGGACAGCGGCAAACTTCTCTCTGAGAACATCATTGACGAAACGGATCCGATTACCGGGAGCGCGCTCCAGGATCGCATTGCCACCCTGCAAATGCCGGTCGGCCTGCCAGACATCCTCTCCGGTAGCGGCGATAGCGTCTTCATGCGCTCGCAGAAGTTCGATCTCCAGGGCAAACGCGAAGAGATCGGACCGGTCTCCGGTGCGTTTTCGGAACAAGGAGGCGCGCAACATGGCGAGGGGACACATCTCTTTGCGCCGATGGGCTTTCTCGACGACACCTGGTTCCACCGTTCTTACTGGGTTTACGGGAAGAACTTTGCCGGCGGCCACGGTGGTTATTTCCAGGCCGGCAAGTACGCCCCCAGCGGACGCATCCTCGTTTTCGACGAGGACAACGTTTACGGATTCGCCCGGAAACCCGAATACCTGAAATGGACCACCACCATCGAGCACCAGCTCTTCTCCGCCGCGAAAACGCCCCCTGTAATCGATGAAAAGGCGCTGCGGCGTCGTGATTCCGCCTCGGTCGTGACATTCGATCTCTCCGACGACCTCGACCCGGCCGGCAAACCGCTGATGGTCGAGGCCTGGGTCCGCGCGGACGACGCGACGGGCGTCGTCCTCGCCCACGGCGGGCAGGCCGCCGGATACGCCCTCATTGTCCGCAAGGGAAGGCCGGAATTCATCGTCCGCACTGATGAGAAAAAGCTCACCACCGTGTCGGCGGAGCAGGAGATCACTGGCCAATGGACGCACCTGGCGGGGACGCTCGCGGCCGATGGCAAGGCGCAGCTCTTCGTAAACGGAACACTGGCGAGCGAAGGACGGGCTCGGGGCTTGATTTCGCAAACGCCGAAGCATCCCCTCGAGATCGGATCAGATGGCGCCAACGCAGTCGGAAGATACAAAGCGCCGTTTGGCTTTTCGGGCATTATCGATGAAGTGAAAATCTACTTTGGCGAGGTCACAGATGATGAAATTCGAGACCGCTACACAAACCCGGCGGATGCTCCCAGCCTCAGCAGCGCGTCGCTGGCACTCGCCTGCTCTTTCGATCGGGGCGAAGCGGAAGATCTTTCTGGTCGCGGCAATCACGGAGCGGTGGCGGGCGCGCAGCATGTCGGCAGTGGGAAAATTGGAGATGCACTTCGTTTTGTCGGAAAGTCCAATCGCAAAGGCGGCAGTTACGTCCAGCACCATTGGGACAAGGATCTGCCTCTTCTCGCGCGAGCCATGGTCCTGGCTGACGACATACTTTATGTCGCCGGACCACCCGACCTGATCAATGAAGAAGAAGCTTTCGTTAAGCTCACCGAAGATCCCGAAGAAGTGGTACCCTTGCTGGCAGCGCAGGATGCAGCTTTCGCGGGTGCACAGGGAGGTCTGCTCCGGGCCGTTGACAAAGCCAGCGGAGAGAAACTATCTGAAATCGAGCTTCCCTCGCTTCCTGTATGGGATGGCATGATCGGGGCGCGCGGCAATCTCTATCTATCCACGACCGACGGGCGCGTCCTTCGGCTTTCCCCGAATTAATCTGTCTACAATACCCGGGCCGGAGGCGCGCAAACTAATCCTTTCATCTTCCACTGGGCGTGCCGTAAGCTATTCCAGGCCTAACAGTAGGCCATCGAAAACTCATGCTGGAATTCGCGCTCGAGAAATTCCCGAAGACCGTCACTGTCAAGGAAGGCTTGGAGGTCTGCGTCCGCCCTCTGGAGAAGGAGGACGAAAAGGCCTTTCATGATTTCCACCTTGCGATTCCCGAGGACGAACTTCTCTTCATCAAGCATCGGATCACGGAAGAGGCTCTCTTCCACGAATGGTGCAGCGAACTCGATTACGAACGGAATCTTCCTCTTCTCGCGCTTGTCGATGGAAAAATCGTGGGCGACGTCACTTTGCACCAGCGTCAGGGAGGATGGAAGCGGCATATCGGTCTCGTCAGCGCGTTGATTCATCCAGATTACCGGGGCCGCGGGATCCTGGGTGCGCTTCTCGCAGAGCTGGTGGAAATTGCCAAGCATTGCGGTCTGGTAAAACTCGAATCCGAGTTCAACGGAGAGCGTGCCACGGCGATGCGGGCGCTGGCGGAGGAAGGATTCCGGGAACTGACACGCATCCCCAAATACGTCCAGGACATGCACTGTAAATCACATGATTACGTGCTCTTGGGCCTCGATCTCATCATCCCCGAAGAATACACCGGTGCCGGCGATTAGACTGTCGGACTGAATTGGAAAGCGGCTCAGTCCGCTTCCTTTTTCGCCTTGTAAGCTTCCACTCGATTAATCACGCCATCGGGATAGCTATCTGCGCGGACCTCCGACTCACCCACGAAGACCCGCGCCACCACGCCCCAGAGAGTCTCGTCGTGCATCTCCTTGGGCTCCTGCTTTTTTCCTCCCTTTTCCCAACTGCTCGTCGGCGCCGTAACCGTGCTGATTTCGTGCGCCGACGCCTTCGGGAGAAACTCAATAGCTTCGTCCCCGGTCAATTCCACGAGCTTTTCGCTGCTGCTACCGCCTTGACCAAGGATGCGATTCCGGACCTGCTTGTATATAGTATACTTGACCTTAAGCCCCTCCAGATCCTTGTCCGAATTATTCTTAATTTGAATGGTGTAATCTGTCGTGTAATTCGTGGGCACGACCTTTCCTTTTTTCTTCTCGTCCGCGGTGGGCTTTTCCGCAGGCATTTTGTCGACAGTTTTGTCGAACTCGATGTAGAGCCCACGGATGGTAATCGGGGCGGGATTCTTGACGGCCCATTCCTTGATATACGTGACGTCTGCTTCACAAAATCGGTCGAGAGGCAGCCTGTATTCCTTTCCTCCCTCCAATTTCAACTGGACCTGGTCATCCCGCACCGCGAGAAGCTCGGCCTTGATGGTGCGCCCGGTCGTGTCCTTGAATTCGCGCGGTTCAGCGAAGCAGGGCTGCGAGAGGAGAAAAACTGCGAAAATGGTAACGGCAGAGGATTTTTGCATGATCTCGAGGGGGGTGAATTCTCCCAGTTAAGCAGAGGCGCTGGCCCTGACGCAAGTCCGGACCGCCACCTTTCCGAATCCCGCGGAGACACCTTCCTTATTGGATAAAAATAAATTCCTGGCCGTTGAGGAGCGCGAACACGGCATCCGGGTAAGCCTGTTCGCCGAGTCGTTCCACTTCCGCGAGCAACGTGGTTCTCTCCTCGGGTGAAGGCAAACGACCGAGCATGCTAAGATAAATGGCATCGAACTTTGCGGAAGGCGAATCCGCGGAGCGGACCGCGCGCGAAAGGACAGAGTGATGGTGATTCAACGCCGGAAAAGTATTCCCATTCAGAAGCGATAGCGCCTGGGGCACCGAGGCCGTGGCACTCGCGTTTTCAATTACCTCCCGGTCGGACTGGCCAAACTCCCGCAAGAAATGGCCTCGCGGGGCCGGTGAAGATAGATTCGAAGCCCTGATGTAATTGTTGGTGACACCGATCCGGTATTGACGGTAAGTCCGGCGCTCCTTTTCGTCCGTAATCCCCATCTCGTCTATTTCCAGATCAAACATCTTTGTCTCCACCTCTTTTTGCCGCTGTTTGAATTCATTGGAAACGCGCCCCTGCGCATCCACCATGGAAAACTTCACCGACATGGATCCCTTGCCTGCGGGGAAGCTCACCTGGACCAACTCGTTCTGACGCCGCCGCATCATGGGGCCGTATACGGAATCACCAACCTTTTTGTTCAAGTCTGCACGGATTTGGGAAACCATCCGGCTCAAAGCCTTCTGCTTCTCCTTGTCTTTTTTCTCCCGCGCCGCGCGGATCTCTTTCTCGAGATCTTCCAAGCGCTTACGTTGGGCTCCCTGGAGATCCGCAACCCGCCCCGCCGCCCTCACGAGGTGGGCGGTCGAAAAGCCTCCCAGAAAGTCCGCGTAAGCGCGGCGGACCGCCGACTTCAGTTCCAGTTCCTGCTGCTTCTTCCAATTGGTCATCTCAGGCTTTGGATTGATCAGCGTGACCAGGGAATCCCAAAACTGTTCCGCGCGCATCCGCCGGAGCAGCGGACCGGGGAAGTAGTAGGGCTCTCCAGCGGCGGGATACTCTCCGGCGGCTGCCGCCTGGTAAGCCTTGGTCCGGTAAATCATGCGGAGAAAGGATTTCATGTTGTAGTTCCGCGCGATCATCTCCTCTTCCAGGAACGCCAACAATTCGGGCACCGATGCCTCGGTGTCATCCATGAATTCGTCCACCGGTTCAATCAGGCCGATCCCCATGGCTTGTTTCCAGAGGCGATTCACGATCACCTTGGTAAACCGCGGATTTTCGGGGGAAGTCATCCATTCGGCGTAGGCGCGCACCCGGCCGGAATCCTCGGGTATTTCCCCAATCTCGCCGAACATCGGCGACGGTG
>JAHEJT010000107.1:0-10023 GCA_024638765.1 Verrucomicrobiales bacterium | reverse complement strand
TGCGATCTCGTGCTTCGGTTCCGCGTCGCCGTACTGGTAATCGTGCGGCAGCTTCGGGAGTTTGTCCTGAAATACGACGTAATTCCCGTCAGGAATCGGCCTCCGGATCTCCTGGAGAGCCCGGTTCAGGTCGCGTTTCTCTTCCCGCGAATATTTGTCCGACCGGCTGATAGACCGGGTGGCCTCGGCGAAGAGAGTTCGGTTGTTGCTGGATCCCATTCCATAGCTGAAGGCCGCCATCTGGTAAAAATCCATTTGCTTCCACTTATCGAAGGGATGGTTGTGGCATTGGGCGCACTCGAGCCGCGTCCCCAGGAAAACGCGCACCGTGTTCCCCATGTGATCCAGCGGCATGCCGCGGTCGCGCGCCGTGTAGCCAATCGCCCCGTTTTCGTTAGGCGCGCCCTCCGCGGTAACGAGTTCGCGAACCAACTGGTCGTAGGGTTTGTTCTCACGGAGGGCCGATTTGAGGTAACTCGAATACGCCGGGAACACGGAGTTGCCCCCGTTGATGTTCGAGTGCACACGCAGGATATCCGCCCAGAAGTTATAGAAATGACTCACGTATCCTTCGGATCGCAACAGCTCGTCGATGAGGGCCTCACGCTTGTTCGGGCTCTCGTTGAGCAGAAACCGGACCGCTTCTTCCCGGGTCGGAATTCGCCCTGCGATATCGAGGTAAAGGCGGCGCAAGATGACTTCGTCACTGGCCGGTGGATTTCCCGTAATTCCCTGCCGTTCCCAGGCATGTTCGAGAATCCGGTCGATCTGTGCGGAAGCCGAGGAGGACCCATCCGCCCCCTGGCCCGGCTGTGACATTGAGAAAGTCAGAAAGAATGCGAAAAGGAACCATTTTTTCATCAGCAAAGACCCTCAGTTCAGAAGCAGGATAGCCCGAAGGGAACCATCTCGGCAATACTGTTTCAACGAAGCGTGTTTCGAGGATCTTTCCGAAAAAACGCCGCTCCTTCCGCTGACGCAATAGAAAGTCCCCGCGTGCTTTCGCCAGATCTTGCACGTCGGATGCAAAGACGCCAAACTGCCGCTTCATCACCTTCGCAGAAAATGAAAACGCGACACTTCTTCTCGGCTGCTGTCATTATGGCCCTCCTCGTCTCGGTTCCCGCTGTTTCCCTCGCGGAACAAGGCGCGCGCCCGAACTTGATCGTCATCATGGCCGATGATATCGGCGCGCGGGAGTTAAGCTGCTACGGCCACTCGATACATCGCACACCGCATCTCGATCGCATGGGGCGCGAAGGTATTCGGTTTGATACCTGTTATTCCACTCCTATCTGCCACCCCACGCGATTTGAAATTATGACCGGGCAGTACGGGCATCACAACAACGTCTACCATTTCCCGGGGCGCCCGGGCGGCCCCGGACCCGCCGAGGACGAGATCGCGGACCACTACACTTTCGGAAAGCACTTTCAGAAAGCGGGATACGCCACCGCGCACGCGGGCAAATGGCAGCTCACCGGCGAACACCCGAACCTGATCCGTGAATGTGGTTTCGACGAGTACTGCATGTGGGCTTACAAGCATAACCTGCCCGAGGGAGTCGAGCACACCGGATCCTGGGAGGGCAAACCGGGAGGCAAGACCGGACGTTACTGGCATCCATCGATTGTCAAGAATGGCGAGTATGTGCCCACCACCGCGGACGAATACGGCCCCGATATCTTCGCCGATTTTGTCATCGACTTCGCCCGCCGTCACAAAGAAGGAAAACCCTTCTTTATCTACTTCCCGATGGCGCTGACGCATGGACCCCAGTATTCCACTCCGGATACGACCACGGCGGAGGCGGACAAGTATAGAAACTCAAAAGACAATTTTGAAGGCTGTGTCGAATACATGGACAAGATCGTGGGCCGCATCAGCACCGGGATCGATGATCTCGGTCTCCGTGAAAACACTGTCCTTTTTTTCACCGGGGACAACGGCACCGGCGGAAACGGCAAAGGACAAACCACCGAGCTGGGCGCGCGAGTGCCCATGATCGTGCATGGCCCCGGCATCGTAAAGCCGACAGGACTCAGCAAGCATCTCGTCGATCTCTCCGACATTTTTCCCACCCTGGCGGAACTAGCCGACGCGCCGATTCCCTCCGACAAGATCATCGACGGGAGGAGTTATGCGGGACTCCTGCGCGGCAATGAATATCGGCCGCGCGATTGGATATACGCTTACCTGGGCGGCAAACGCGTCCTCCGGACCCGGCGTTGGCTCCTGGAGGACAATTCTCCCAGGGATTTCGGCCGGTTATACGACTGCGGAGAATCGCGCAATGGGACCGGATACCGTGACGTCACCGCGTCCAAAGAATCTGAAGTGGTCAAAGCCCGCGAGCGGATCATGGAAATCCTCGCCGATAAAGCCGTCCCCGAGGTCACGGCGAAGGACAAAGAAAAGGACGCCGTGAAGCAGAAGCGGAGGAAGAAGTAGCGGGAGAACGAACCTCCTGGTTCGTTCAGAACGAGTCTGGAGGCTCGTTCTCCCTATAGATCTTTCACCTTTGCCCAAGACTGCGATGGGACAGGTGCGACGGCGGCTACCTACGCCACGATTTCCTTGACCACGTTTCCATAGACGTCCGTCAACCGGAAGTCTCTCCCGGCGTAATTGAACGTGAGCTTCTCGTGGTCGAGGCCGAGCAAGTGGAGAATGGTGGCGTGCCAGTCGTGGGTGTGAACCTGGCCGTCGACGGCTTCGTATCCGTAATCATCGGTCATGCCGTGGTTCATGCCGCCTTTGACGCCGCCACCGGCCATCCACATGGAGTAACCCTTGTTGTTGTGATCGCGGCCGTCGGTGCCCTGGGCATGCGGAGTGCGTCCGAATTCGCCGCCCCAGATGACGAGAGTGTCCTCGAGGAGGTTGCGGCGCTTGAGGTCGGTCAAGAGCGCGGCGATAGGTTGGTCGGTTGCCCCGCAGTTGTTTTCGAGTCCGGCCTTAAGATTGCGGTGATGGTCCCAGTTCCCGTGACCGACTTCGATAAAGCGCACGCCGGCTTCCGCGAAGCGGCGCGCGAGGAGGCACTGGCGCCCGAATCGGTCCGTCTGTGGGTTACCCACTCCATAGAGGTCGAGGGTTTCCTGGGATTCGTCCGAAATGTCCATGACGTCCGGGACGGCGTCCTGCATGCGGAACGCGAGTTCGAAAGATTCGATGACACCCTCGACTTCCGGGTGATGCACTTCGCGGTTCAGCTTTTCCATGTTCATCGACTTGATGAGGTCGAGCTGAATGCGCTGAAGGTTCTTTGAAAGCCTGGGGTTTCCGATATTGGGAAGGCTTCCGTTTCCGGGATTCGATCCGGGCCGGCGTCCGGGCCCGCGTTGCTGTCCCCCGACTTTCGTACCCTGGTAAATGGCGGGGAGGAACGAACTCCCGTAATTCTGTGCGCCACCCACGGCGCTCGGAGGGCTGATGGTCACGAAGCCGGGCAGGTTGTCGTTGTTGGTGCCAAGACCGTAGAGCGTCCAGGCGCCGAGCGAGGGCCGCACGAACTGGAACGTCCCCGTGTGCATCTGGACGAAGGCCTGCGGGTGGTTCGGGATATCCGTGTGCATCCCGTTGAGGATGCAGAGTTCGTCGGCATGTTTCGCGACGTTTGGAAAGAGTTCGGATATGTAGAGCCCGCTCTGGCCGTGCCGCGAGAATTCCCAGGGTGAACCGAGGAGCTTGGCGCCGCCGCGCGCGCGTCCGCCCTGGGCGGGCCCTCCCGTGTCTTCCGTCAGTTTTGGTTTGTAATCAAAGGTATCGATGTGTGACGGCGCGCCTTGCATGCAGAGAAAAATGACGCGCTTGGCGCGCGGCTTGAAGTGCGGAGACTTCGGCGCAAGAGGTGCTTCCGCGCCTGCGGAGGGCTTCGCTTTTTCTGCCGCTGCGTGTGCCATGCTTGCGAAGGCGAGGTAGCCGAATCCGCTGGAGATGGACTTGAGCGTGTCGCGGCGGGAAAGTGTCGGTTGATTCGTTTTCATGGCGTTCAAGAATAAATGTTGGAAAGTGGCAAAGCTATCTGGAGTGCGCCGGCTTGACGGCGCTTTCGATGGCGGCGACCTGGCGCCGCTGGTGAGGGGCGCCATCATTCGGACGGATAAGGAACGCCGGGCCGTTCCGGAGAAAAGCGGTGTCAAGCCACCGCACTCCAAGGTGTCTGTTGGCGTGACTTAAGTTCATTTTAATTCAAATAGCGAAACTCGGCGCCGGCCAGGAGTGTCTGGCAATAGCTAGTGAGGGCGAGGTAACCCGCTTCGTCGTTGCGATAACCTTCTTCCACGGCGGCGGCGACGAAACGATCGAAGAACGCTTTTGTTTTACGTGCCTCTTCCTCGGTCGGCGGCCGGGAGAACGCTAGGTTGAATGCCTTGTCGAGAAGCTCCGGTCCGCGTTGTTCGCCCCGCGTGAGTTGCCAGGCAAGCGCTTCGGACTGCTGGATGACGAACGGATTGTTCATGAGGTAGAGCGCCTGGGAGGGTACATTCGTGTTCTCGCGGCTTCCCGTAACGAGGCTCGGCTCGGCGAAATCGAAGAGGTCCAGCGCTTCCGGGACGAGATCGCGGACGATGGGCAGATACACCGAGCGGTAATTGCCCAGGCGGGCAAGAGTCTGCTCGTTGACGTTCCGGCCGACGTTGCCATCGCCGGCTTGGGCGACCAGCGATCCCTTCGGGCGGCCGTAATCGAGATTGCCGCTCACCGAGAGCATGGCGTCGCGAATGGCTTCGGCATCGAGGCGGCGCTTGCTCATGCGCCAATGCCACGTGTTCTCGGGATCGGCTGCGTAACTCTCTTCGTCGAAATCGGAGGTCATGCGGTAAGTGCGCGAGAGCATGATCTCGCGGATCATGTCCTTGATCGACCAGTCGAGATCGACGAAGCGCAGGGCGAGGTGGTCGAGAAGTTCCGGGTGACTCGGCCGTTGCCCGGTGGAACCGAAGTTGTCGACGCTCGGGACGATGCCCCGCCCGAAGAGGTGGTGCCACAGGCGGTTGACCATGACGCGGGCGGTGAGCGGGTTGTCCGCCGATGCGATCCATTCCGCAAGTTCGAGGCGGCCGCTGTCCTGGCGGGATTGGATCTTGTGTTCGCCGGGTTCGCAGAGAACCTGGACGAAGCCGCGGGGAACGGTGTCGGAGATTTTCTCGATTTCTCCTCGAATGAGGACGGCGGCGTCGCGCGTGTAGTCGGTTTCCCAGACGCCCATGGCGTAGGGATTGGCCTTTCCGTTTTCATCGACGGAATCGAGCCGGGACTGGATGATGGCGGCGCGGCTGTTCAGGCGCTGGACCTGCTGAAAATTGGCGACTTGGTTCTCGTTAGCGGAGCCGCTGCGTTGGGCCTCGCGCACTTTCTGGAATAGTTCCCGGCGCTCCTCGTTCACTCGATCGAGTTCCTCGCGCATGTTCTTCATCTGGTCGGGCGTGAGGTCGTCGTCGACGATCAGGCTTTCATCCACTCCCGCGAGATACAGGAGATCGGACGAGCGGCGATTGCCCTGGGTGCCGACGGTCCCGTAGTAGGTATCCGTGCTCCCGAAGATTCCGGCCATGGCGTAGTAGTCGGTCGTGGGGATGGGATCGAATTTGTGATCGTGGCAGCGCGCACACGCCACGGTGGTGCCGAGAATGGCGCGCGTTACGGTATCGATCTGCTCATCGACGAGGTCGGCCTTGAACTGGCGCGGGTTCTGTTGGTTCAGCGATTTCGGGCCCATCGCGAGGAACCCGGTGGCGACGAGGTATTCGGCCTGCTCGGAGTATTCCTCATAGGGAAGGAGATCGCCCGCGATCTGTTCAGTGAGGAACTTGTTGTAAGGCTTGTCTTCGTTGAAGGAATCGATGACGTAATCGCGGTAACGCCAGGCGTGCGGGAAGGTGATGTTGTTTTCCTTGCCACTTGACTCCGCGTAACGCGCCACGTCGAGCCAGTGCCGGCCCCAGCGTTCGCCAAACTGATCCATCTTGAGCAGGCCGTCGACGACTTTGCGATAAGCGTCTGGATCGGGATCTTTCACAAACTCTTCGACTTCCTCCGGCGTGGGCGGAAAGCCGATGAGATCGAAATAAATGCGCCGAATGAGCGTGCGTCGATCCGCGTCTCCAGCGGGCGCAAGGTGGTGTTCCTCGAGTTTCGCGAGAACGTACCGGTCGATCTCCGATTCCGGCCACGCGCTGTTTTTCACTTCGGGTGCATCGGTTCTTTCCGGCGCTTTGTAAGCCCAGAACTCGCGCCCCCTATCGATATCGAGTTCGGAGCTGACAAACGTCGCTTTGCCGTCCCGCGGGTCCGGCGCCCCCATCAGCACCCACTCTTCGAAATCCGCGATCACCTCGTCCGAAAGTCTTTCCTTCGGCGGCATTTCGAGATCTTCGTCCTTGTAATGCAGCGCCGCCACCAGCAGGCTCTCCGCGAGATTTCCCGGCACCACCGCGTGCCCGCTGTCGCCACCCATGCGAATGCCTTCGCGCGTGTCCAGCACCAGCCCGCCCTTGATCTTTTCTGAGTCCGCAGCGTGGCACTTGTAACATTTCTCGACCAGCACCGGCCGGATCTTGCTCTCAAAAAAGGCCAAGTCATCCGCACTCAAGGTGTCGCTCTCGAGTCCGGCCGGCTGCTCCGGTTTGGACCCGGACTCTTCCTCGGCATGGCTCCCGCCGAGGAGCACCAGCGAAGCCAGCACCGCGCCGATTTCCCTAATAAATCTGCTATTTCTCATTGTTATCCCGCCTAGTTGAACCCGCAATTAAGGCAGAAGTTGCGATCCTCAGTCCCCGCCCCGATCTGCGAGGCAACCTACCATAACACAAAGACGGGGGCCCGGGCCACTTGGTTACCCTATTTCAGCAATCCAAAACTGTAGACCGTGATCTCGTGGTAAAGCTCCCCGGGCCGCAGCAGGGTGCCCGGGAATTCCGGGTGGTGGGGCGTATCCGGATAGGCCTGCGTCTCAAGGCAAAACCCATGGTGTTTTCCATACCGCTTTCCCCCCGCCTCGAGTTTCGCGCTCAACCCGTTTGCGGTGTAGAATTGCACTCCCGGTTGTGTCGTAAAGATCTCCAAGAGGCGCCCGCTGACCGGATCCTCCGCCCGCGCGCAATACGCCAATTCCCCGGCACGCTGCCTGTCCACCACGTAACAGTGGTCGTAGCCTCCCGGCACTTGCTCCAGTCGCGCCCCGATCGGCGTCGCCTCCCGGAAATCCAACGGTGTGCCCTCCACTTTGAGCAACTTGCCCGTCGGAATTTTTCTTTCGTCGAACTCGAGATACCGCGTCGCCTTAAGCATCAGTTTCTGTCCGAGCACGTCTCCGGATCCCGCCCCCGCCAGGTTCCAGTAAGCGTGGTTCGTCAGATTTACGTGAGTCGGCTTGTCGGTCGTCGCCTTGTATTCCGTGAGCAATTCGTCAGTGCCGGTCAGTGCGTAAGTCACTTCCACCTTCACCGTCCCGGGGTAACCCTCGTGCCCGTCGGCGCTTGTCAGCGTAAAACGCACGCCTTTCGTATCCTTAACGTCGACTTCCTCCGCCTCCCAGACCTGCTTCTGGAAGCCGGTCTTCCCCCCGTGAATATGGACACCGTTCCTAGGATTGACACTCTCGAGCGCATACCGGACGCCGTCGATGGTGAACCCGCCTTTGTCGATCCGGTTGGCGAATCGTCCCACCACCGATCCGAAGAGGGGGTGGCCCCCGAGATAGTCGTCGAGGGAATCCAGGTAAAGCGTGACGTTCTCCCGGTTGCCCTCCCGGTCCGGCACATCCACGCCGATCAAGGTCGCGCCGTAGGTCATCACGCGCACCTCCATGCCGTGGTCGTTGCGCAGGCTATAGAGATCCACTTTGGCGCCGTCCGCGGTCTCTCCGTATTCGCTTTTCCCCACTTCCTTGGCGCCCGCAGTCATCAGTGGACCCGCCAGCGCCAAGGCACAGGCCAAAGGGAAATTTCTTCGTTTCATTGACTTGGATTTCTGGTGGTCCACGTCCAAAGTGCTGTAGCCATTTACCCTCCATGAATCCTAAAGCCTCCGTCAATCTCGCCGCCACGAAATTCGTCTTCTCGATTATCGCGAGCCTCGCCGCTGCGAGCGCACCCCTCGGCCATGCAGACGACTGGCCGCGCTGGCGCGGCCCGGATCTCAACGGCATCTCCCGGGAAACGGATTGGCGCGCCAATTGGCTCGATGAAGACCCTCCGATTGTCTGGAAAGCATCGGTGGGCATCGGTTTCTCGTCCATGACCGTCGGCAACGGCCGTCTTTATACCCTCGGCAACCAAGACGATACCGAGACTGTCTATTGTTTTGACGCCGAGACAGGCAAAAAAATCTGGACCCAATCTTACAAGTGTCCGCTCGACCCGAAATACTTTGAGGGCGGCCCCACCTCCACGCCCACCATTGACGGCGACCGGGTTTACACGCTCAGCCGCTACGGTCATCTCTTCTGTTTCGATGCCGCCACCGGCGACATTGTCTGGTCGCAAAACATTGCCGAGAAACACGGCCTGCCGCTCGCGGCCTGGGGGTTCTCCGGTTCTCCCCTCGTGCACGAAAAACTCCTCCTCCTCAATGCCGGGGAAGCCGGACTCGCTCTTGATAAAACAAACGGTGATCTCGAGTGGAAATCGGCAAAGGCCGAGGCTGGATACTCCACTCCCTTGCCGCTTCGCATCGGAGAGAAGTGGCAACTACTTGTCAGCTCGGGAAAATCCTATAGCGCCGTCGATCTGCTCACGGGTAAAGCCCTCTGGCGGATGTCCTGGCTAACCCGGTATGGGGTCAACGCCGCTGATCCCGTCCCCGTCGCCGGGAACCGGTATTTCATTTCCAGTGGATACGAAAAAGGCGCGGCGCTTTTTGAGGTGCCGAATCCACGCGGAAGCGAAACGGAGGTCCTCTGGAAAAATAAGGAGATGCGCAGCCAGATGAATCCGTGTGTCCTTATTGACGGGTATTTGTACGGTGCCGACGGGAACGACGGCTCGGGATCGGTCCTCAAGTGCCTGGAAGCCACGACCGGAAAAACAAAATGGGAAGAGAAAGGATTCGGCAACGGCGGCGTCATGGCGGCCAACGGCAAACTCATCGCCCTAAGCGAGCGCGGCGAGCTCTTGATCGCGAAGGCTTCACCTGAAGAATTTGATCCCACCGCGCAGGTGCAAGTGCTCGGCGGCAAGTGCTGGACCGTCCCCGTCCTCGCCAACGGCCGCATCTACTGTCGCAATGCGGAGGGGGATTTGGTGTGCGTGGATGTGCGCAAGTCTTGATGCTGGATGCTATCCCAATATAAAATCTCTCAATAATTCATATGCGTTCATCATTTCCCAATGCCTGGTTTTCCTATCCCCTCTCTCCAGGGGAGAGGGCTAGGGTGAGGGGAATGTGTTTCTTGGTATAGCTTCTTGATGCTGGATGCTGAGCGAAGTCCCGGCTTGTCGGGATTCCGATTCCATCGGGAACACCTTCCCACCTTCTACTTTCCCACCTGAACACCGTGAAGTCTCCCTCCCGCCGCCGCTTCCTCAAAACCGCCACCGGCACTGCCGCCGCCGGGGTCGCGCTGCCCGCCGCGCCTTTTCTGATCGGGGCCGCCCCCAAGTCAGGCAAAAAATACCGCACCGCGCTCATCGGATCCGGGTGGTGGGGCATGAACGTCCTGCGCGTCGCCCTGGCCGCAGGAAAATCGCAAGTGGTGGCGCTCTGCGATCCGGACCGGGACGCCCTCGACGTTTCCGCGGAAGAAGTCACCGATCTCTCTGGGGACAAACCGGACAAATACCAGGACTACCGGGAGCTTTTCGAGAAAGACAACATCGAGATTGCGATCGTCGCCTCTCCCGATCACTGGCACGCGCTCAATACCATCGCGGCGCTCGAAGCGAGTGCCCACGTGTTCGTGGAAAAACCCACCGGCCACACTATCCAGGAAAGCCGCGCCATGGTGGACGCCGCCCGCGCCGCCGA
The DNA here is from genome assembly GCA_024638765.1 of Verrucomicrobiales bacterium. Taxonomy (GTDB): domain Bacteria; phylum Verrucomicrobiota; class Verrucomicrobiia; order Verrucomicrobiales; family DEV007; genus JAHEJT01. Next base: position 51 of record JAHEJT010000107.1, on the reverse strand, counting down.
CCGCGTCGTCCAGGTGGGATTACACCGCCGCATCGGACCGCACCACGTGTC
>JAHEJT010000019.1 GCA_024638765.1 Verrucomicrobiales bacterium | reverse complement strand
TAGGAGCTTCCTGAACACTGAACACTGAAACCTGAAACCTATTCTCCCGCCTTCAGCCGATACCCCACCCCCCGCACGGTCTTGATCAGTTTCGCCTCCGCATCGCCGTCGATCTTCTTGCGGAGGCGGGCCACCGCGACATCCACCATGTTGGTCCCGGTGTCGAAGTGCGTGTTCCAGACGTGCTCGCTGATCTCGGAGCGCGTCCGCACCCGGCCGGGAGACCGCATCAGGTATTCGAGGAGAGAAAATTCCCGCGCCGTCAGCTCAATCATCGTGCCCGCCCGCGTCACTTCACGGTTCACAAGATCGACGCGCAAATCCCCAACCTTGAGAATGTTGCTCCCGGTCCCTGATTCCCGCCGCACAAGGGCGTTGAGCCGCGCCACCAGTTCCTCGACGTAAAACGGCTTGGCAAGATAGTCGTCGGCGCCCGCATTGAGACCTTCGACGCGCTCGTTAACCTCTCCCCTTGCGGTCAGGAGAATCACCGGCAGGGTCACATGTTTTTCCCGCAGCCCACGCAGCACGCTCAACCCGTCCCGCCCCGGCAGCATGACATCGAGGACCATGGCGTCGTAGGATTCGGTGGTGGCCTGAAGGAAGCCCTCCTCGCCGGTGCCGTAAAGGTCGACGGTGAAACCGTTCTCTTCGAGGCCGGAACGGATAAATTCGGCGATTTTCGGCTGATCTTCGACGACAAGAATGCGCATGAAAAGGGTCCTTCAGGTAATCCCTGCGATTTCGGGATAGGTCGCCGAGTTTAAATCGTTTTATTATGAGGGAAACCCCGCCGGATTCGTAGTAAATTACACAGATCGGCTCCCAACCCCTCTTTCCGATGGTACCCCTTTTCGAGTTTAGTCGCAAAATCTTCACCACCGCGCTCTGCCTGCTGGGGACCTGCCCGGCATGGTCCGCGGAATCCTCTCCCACCGCGGAGGACCTCGAATTCTTCGAAAAAAGGATCCGCCCGCTCCTCGCGGAACGCTGTTACAAGTGCCATAGCCACGAATCCGAAAAACTGAAGGGCGGCCTCTATCTCGACAGCATCGCCGGCGCCCTCCACGGCGGCGACACCGGCCCCGCGATCACTCCGGGAAACCCTGAAAGAAGTCTCCTTGTCGAAGCCATCCAGTACAAGAACACCGATCTCGAGATGCCGCCGAAAGGCAAGCTCGAGGACGCGGCCATCGCCGACCTGGTGAAATGGGTGAAAATGGGCGCGCCCTGGCCGGAGGAAGAGGCACCCGGCGGCGGCGGCCTGGCAGTCGAAGCGTTCGACCTGGAAAAACGCCGCGCCTCGCACTGGTGCTGGCAACCGGTCCGCAGACCCGATCCGCCTGCGGTCCAGAATACCGGCTGGCCGGTATCGGAGATCGATTCCTTCATCCTGGCGCGGCTCGAAAAAGAATCACTGGCGCCCGCGGCGGAGTCCGATCGACGCACCTTCATCCGGCGCGCTTGCTTCGATCTCATCGGACTCCCACCGAGCCCGGACCAGGTCGCGGCCTTCCTCAACGACAATTCACCGCAAGTCCATGCAAACCTCATCGACGCGCTTCTCGCTTCCCCCCACTTCGGGGAGCGCTGGGGACGCCATTGGCTGGACCTCGTCCGCTATGCGGAAACCTGCGGGCACGAATTCGATTACCCCATCGACAACGCTTTCCGGTATCGCAATTACGTGATCCGCGCCCTCAATGAGGACCTACCCTACGATCAGTTCATCCGCGAACACGCGGCCGGCGATCTGCTGGAAAATCCCCGTCTCCATCCCACCGAGGAATTTAATGAATCCGTCATCGGCAGCGGCTTCTGGTTTTTTCATGAAGCCGTCCACGCGCCCACGGACGTCCGCGGCGACGAAGCCGATCACGTCGACAACCGAATCGATGTTTTCAGCAAGACTTTCCTCGGGCTCACGGTTTCCTGCGCCCGTTGCCACGATCACAAGTTTGACGCCATCTCGACGAAAGATTACTACGCGCTTGCCGGCTATCTGCAGAGCTCCCGCATGCAGGATGCCATGCTCGACCCCGGCCGGCGCATCGAGAAAGCCAAGGGCGAGCTTCTGGCCTTGAAACAGAAAGCCGACACCCAGCTCACCAGTGCTTACGGGGAGGAAGGCTCCGCCGAAGTCTTTTCCGCATACCTGCTCGCGGCGCGCGATGCGCTCCACGCGGCCCGGGACCACGATCCCTCCGGCAATCTCACCGAGACACGCGAAGACATCCTCTTCGAAGACTTCGAAGGCGCCGCTTACGAGGGCTGGACCGTCGAAGGGATCGCCTTCGGCGACGGCCCGGCCCAGGGAAATTTTCCGAAACAGCGGCGCATCGGAGGCCTTCGCGGCAAGGGCCTCGTCAACAGTTACAATCTCAGCGACCGCAAGACCGGGACTCTCACCTCCTCTTCATTTGCCGTGGAGCGGCCCTTCATCAACCTGCTCGTCGGCGGGGGCAATCATCCCGGCAAAACCGGGGTCGAACTCCTCGTCGATGGCGAAATTGTCCGCACTGCCACCGGCGAGAACAACGAGAACCTCGCGCCACGGACCTGGGACGTGGCCGAATTTCAGGGCAATACCGCCACGATCCGGATCGTGGACAGAGAGAAAGGTGGCTGGGGACATACCAATGTCGATCACATCGTCTTTTCCGACCGTCCCTCGGTCAGCCCGGACCCGGAATCTTCTCCCCCTTCCGCCGACATGGTGGCCGGCGCCGCGCGCGCGCGCGGACTCGAACCGGAACGGCTCCAGCGCTGGCTCTCGGCGCTTTCCGATCCCGCCGCCTCCAAGCCGGCCCATCCCCTCTTCGCTTGGAACCGCGCGCTCTCGCCGCGTACCGACTGGGAAAAGGTGCGCGCCACTCTCGAGAACAATGCGACTGAAATGGCGGCGCTGCGGAGGGAAGCCGCGGTGTTCGAAAACTTTGACCGCGGCGCCCTTAGCGGATGGTTCCGGACGGGCCACGCCTTCCCGGAATCTCCCTCGACCTCCGGGGAATGGGCGGGCGGCAATGAAAGCCTGGTTGCCCGTCCCGGCGTGGCCCACAGCGGACTTTACGGCGATCACTTCAGCGGGGTGCTCCGATCTCCCACGTTTGAGATTACGCATCCCTTTTTGCATTTCCGCGTCAAGGCGCGGAATGTGGGCATCCGCCTGATCATCGACGGTTATCAGATGGCGAAACGCCATCGCCTTCTCTTTGGCGGCACAATCCTGGATGAAAAAGAGACCGACACCGAGGGCCAGTGGGTCTGGAAGACCCTCAACGGGTACAAGGGACAGTACGTCGGCCACAAAGCCTGGCTCGAATTCTTGGATCAGGGAGACGGCTTCATCGCGGTGGACGAAATCCTCTTCAGCGAAAGTCAACTCCCCCCGACCCGGTATGGGGCGGTTACCGCGCGGCTTCTCGCCGGCACCCGCCTGGATCCCCGCCACGCGGAAAGTCTGGCGACCGCCCTTGGAAATCTCTGGAAAGAGAGCGTCACCCGCATCGGGAACTCTGACCTCGAGGAAGCCCACGAAGGCCTCCTCAACTGGGTCTGGAAACACGAATTGCTCCCCCACTCCGAGTCGCTGGCCGCGCTGAAGACAGAGGCCGTCGAGCTCGATGCCGCTGTCCCCCAACCGCTCTTGTGTATCGCCAATACCGACGGCACACCGGAAAACGAACGGGTCCACATCCGCGGCAGCCACACCAACCTCGGCGAGGAAGTGCCGCGCCGGTTTCTCACCGCGCTCGAAGGGGAAGCGGTTTTCCCGTCGCAGCGCTCCAGCGGCCGGTTGGAACTGGCGGCACAACTCACGGATCCCTCCAACCCGCTCGTAAGCCGCGTCCTCGTGAACCGGGTCTGGCACCATCTCTTCGGACGCGGCATTGTCCCCACCGTCGATGACTTCGGCGAAATGGGCCAACCACCCAGTCACCCGGAACTTCTCGACTGGATGGCCGCGGAATTCGTGGACCAAGGCTGGTCGATCAAAAAAATCATCAAGACCGTGATGCTCTCCAAGACATACCGGATGTCCGGCCGGCCCGCGCCGGATCTTGCGGACACCCTCATCGCCGCCCGTGATCCGGAGAACGCGCTCCTCCACAGGATGCCGGCGCGCCGGCTCCAGGCGGAAGCCATTCGCGATGCCGTCCTCTCGGTATCGGGCGAGCTCGAAGACGCCATGTTCGGACCGAGTGTCCCGGTGCATCTCACCGAGTTCATGGACGGCCGCGGCCGCCCGAAGAAAAGCGGCCCGCTTGACGGCGAGGGCCGCCGCAGCATTTACCTGGAAGTCCGCCGCAATTTTCTGAACCCGACGATGCTGGCCTTCGACATGCCGGGCCCCTTCAGCACCATGGGACGCCGCTCCGTTTCCAATGTGCCCGCCCAGGCCCTGGTGCTCATGAACGATCCCTTCATCCGGGAGCAAGCCACGCACTGGGCCCGCCGACTCTTGGAGGAGCATAACGACATCGGGGAGCGTATCTACGCCATGTTCGAAAAGGCCTTCGCCCGTCCGCCCACGGATAAGGAACGCCGGGAAATCCTGAGTTTTCTTGAAGCCCGGTCCGGCCCCGACGGGGAAGGCGGAACCGATGAATCCCTATGGGCCGACCTCTGCCACGTGCTTTTCAATAAGAAAGAATTCATTTATATTAATTAAGAAGAACCGCGAATGGACGCCAATAAACGCTAATTATCATCCGGCACTTGTTTCGCCTTCCCTTCCAGGCCTCGGAATTTCTTGCTTAAAAAATTCGCGTCCATTCGCGGTTAGAATATCTTTCCCATGCACTGCAATCGCTACATCGGCGCGCCGCTGACGCGCCGCGAAATGCTCCGCAACTGCGCCAGCGGTTTTGGCGCCGTGGCGGCCAGCGCCCTGTTCGCGGACCGCGGGTTCGGCAAACTGGGCGCCGTGGAACCGCATCCCCTCTCGCCGCGAGAACCGCATTTCCACGCCCGGGCCCGCAACGTCATCTTCCTCTATATGGATGGTGGCCCCTCGCAGGTGGATCTCTTCGATCACAAGCCGCTCCTCGAAAAATACCACGGCCGCGACCCGCGCGAGGTCATGGGCAAACTTGAGCCCACCCAGTTCGATAACATCGGAAAAGTGCTCAAGTCCCATTGGGAATTCAAGCGGCGCGGTGAGAGCGGCCTCTGGATAAGCGATCTTCTCCCGCGCGTAGCGAAACACGCCGACGATCTCGCCGTCGTTAAGTCGATGATCTCAAAATTTCCCGAGCATACCTCGGCGAATTATTTTCTGCACACCGGTTCCGGCTTCCAGGGCCGCCCCAGCATGGGTGCGTGGGTCGGGTACGGTCTCGGAAGCGAAAACCAGAACCTCCCCGGCTTCGTGGTGCTCAATGGAGGGCTGATTCCACCGGGTGGCCTCGACAATTTTAATTCCGGCTTCCTCCCCGCCTCTTACCAGGGGTCCATCTTCAAGGCCACCGCCAATCCCGTCGCCAATATCTCCCGGACAGAGCCCAGCGCCCAAGTCCAGCGCCGCAAGCTCGAACTCGTCCGCCGGCTCGATGAAGAGGCCCTCGCGCAGAATCCCGGAGAAGCGCAGATCGAGTCGGCCATTCGCAATTACGAAACTGCGTATCGCATGCAGACCGCGGTGCCGGAACTCATGGACCTCTCCGGCGAGAGTGAAGTGACCAAGCAAATGTACGGTCTCGACGCCCCCTGGAAGGGGACCCAGATTTACGGCCGGCAATGCCTCATCGCCCGGCGGCTCGTCGAAAGGGGTGTCCGGTTTATCGAGATCACCTGCCCTTCAGGGAACGGCGATCGCTGGGATCAGCACGGCAAGCTCAAGGAAGGGCACGAAAGGAATTGCGTCTCGGTCGACCAGCCCATCGCGGCGCTGCTCACCGATCTCAAGGCGCGCGGGCTCTTCGAAAGCACGCTCGTGATCTGGGCGGGTGAGTTCGGCCGGACGCCGTTCGCGCAAGGCGCCGACGGACGCGATCACAACCCGCTCGGCTTCAGTATCTGGATGGCGGGTGGCGGCGTCAAGGGCGGCGTCAGTTACGGTGAGACCGATGAATGGGGATACAAAGCCATCGAGGGCAAAGCGGAGGTCCACGATCTGCACGCCACCATGCTCTATCTGCTGGGTGTGGAACACACCAAGAGCACCTTCCGTTTCAGCGCGCGCGACATGCGCCTGACCGACGTGCACGGCCACGTCCTCCATGAGATCATCGCGTAGCGGAAAGCGCGTCCTTCGGACCACGCTCTTACGAGCGCGGCTACTCGCAGAGCGCCATGCGGGGATAGACAGGCCATCGCAGGGCGGATGGCGGTGTAGCCGCCTTCGTGAGAAGGTGGACTATTGCAGGGAAGATGGTCCCGCGGAACCACGCTCTTACGAGCGCGGCTACACGATCCCAGGCGAAGGCTCCGCATTCCTTCTTCACAGGCAGTCAGCCTGTGCTACGATCTCTCCCCCATGAAAGCCGCCTTTATCGAAACAACCGGTCCCCCGGAAAACATCGTCTACGGAGACCTTGCCACACCCGAGCCCACCGGTTCCCAGGTCCTCGTGAAGGTAGGCGCGGTCTCGGTAAATCCGGTCGACACCTACACCCGCGCCGGCATGATGGGCTTCCCGCTCCCGGAACCGTTTGTCGTCGGTTGCGACCTGGCCGGGACCATCGAATCGGCCGGTCCCGACGCCACGCGCTTCCAACCAGGAGACCGCGTCTGGGGATCGAACCAGGGGGTGCTCGGGCGACAGGGCACGTTTTCCGAATATGCCGCCGTTGATGAAGAGTGGCTTTACCCCATACCCGATGGCGTCGGCGACGAAGACGCCACCGCAATTGCGCTGGTGGGAATCACCGCCCACCTCGGCCTGGTGCAACGCGCCCATTTGAATCCCGGGGAATCGATCTTCGTGGTGGGAGGCACCGGCGGGGTCGGTTCCACCGTCGTGCAGATGGCCAAAGCCATCGGCGCGCGCGTCGCGTGCTGCAATGGGAGCGACGAAAAATGCCGCGTCGCGTCCGACCTCGGCGCCGACCTGGCGTTCAATTACCACGCTGAGGATATCTCCACGCAAGTAAAAGAGTTCGCGCCCGAAGGGGTCGACGTCTTCTGGGAAACGCGGCGGGAACCCGATTTCGAGCTGGCAGTCGATCTGTTGGCCGACCGCGGCCGCATCGTGGTGATGGCGGGGCGCGACGCGGTGGCGCCCTTCCCCGTGGGACCCTTTTACTTCAAGCAGGGCGCCATGGTGGGGTTCGTAATGTTCCGCTGCACCCCGGAGGAACAAAGAAAGTGCTCTGAGGACATCAACCGGTGGCTGGCCGCGGGGAAATTAAAACCCCGCATCGACCGGGTGCTCCCCCTTTCGGAAACCGCTGCCGCGCACCGCCTCCAGGAGGAGAACACCATTGAAGGCGCCGGAACCCTGGCCGGAAAGATCGTCCTGCGGCCGTGACGGAAAAAGCGGGGCAGATTGAAAATCGACCTCGCTTCTTTCTATCCTGCTCCTGACTCCGGACTATCGACTGGCGGCGCAGCCGCCCTCGTCACACGTTGATCTCGTTGATGCCACCCTCACTGACCTCACCGGTTTCGCTGTCGATGAAGACATCGCGCGTCCAGGGATCGAGATCGTAAATGGTGGGCTCGATCGGACTTTCAATGCGGACCCGGAGATCCCAGAGACTTCCAGGGGCGGTGGATTCATCGAGCCCGCCGGGCAATTCAATGCCGGTCACGGTAAAGGCGATGCGTCCGAGGCGTCCTTTGGAAAGATCCCACCTGACAGCCCCGTCTCCCCCGTAAGTCCCGGTGATATGATCCTGGTAAACCACCGCTACCACGGTGCGTCCCAGCAGCATGGAGAGCCCGTCGCTCTCAAGGAAATCGGCGTTCTTCACCCTCCGCAGTTTCTTCAAGTCGACATCGCCAGTGGCGAACTTTTCGCCGGCCCACGGCTTGTCCTCCGGCAGGGTGAACCAGCCGTGGTTCGTGAGAGTGCCGCCGGGAAGCAGGACTTCGTCGCCCGCAAAATCCGTGCTCCAACGCATCCAGGGATTGTCCACTTTGAGAGACGGAATCTCCCAATTATAATCGGCCTCGTCGACGGCATCCTGCCAGTCTTCGAAGATGTCTTTGCGCTCGTCTTTGTAAATGTCCTCGCTAAGAAGATGGTTGGCATTGATGCCCTTGTAATAATCGAACAGTTCCTTGTGCTCGTCGTGCAAATCCCAGTAGGATTCGGCCAGATCCGCGTACTCGGCTGCAAGTTCGCTGTCACCAGCCAGGAGGGCGGCATCCGCCAGGTCTTCGTACTCTTCGGCCAGGTCCTTGTACTCGTCCTTGAGTCGCTTGTGCTCTTCCTTGGGCGCACTGTGCTCGTCGGCGATCTCCTTGATCGAGGAAATGCTCTTGTCGAACACGGTCGCATCCAGGCCCAGGAGAAGCGGCGCCAGTTCCACTTCGGCACCCGGGTCCAGGTCCCAGTAATCCACATCCCCGTCCCCCAGGTAGATCGGATCGACATCGTCGAGATCCTCTGCGGGCACCAGGGTGGCGTAAATCGTTCCCGTGGCCGCTTCTCCCTCGAGGACATGGAACTGGTCCAGGGAGGAAAAACCTCCAGCGGTGGTTTCTCCGAATTCGAGAATCAGGTAAAACTCGTCCCCGTCGATCGTGGTGCTGGAACTGGAGGTGAGCGAAGCCAGGTGGATGATATCGGCCGCTTCCTCCGGAGTCCGGCCACTGTTCGGCGTATTGATGAGTTCCAGGTCGAAATCCCAGACGTTGGTGTGCCCGGTTTCGAAATCAAGCTGCACGTTCAATTTGATGCCATCGACGGCACTGGACCCCATGATCGTGCCGTTGAAGTATTCAAGTTGGGCGATTTCAAAACGGACCCCGGGCTCCATTCCGCTGAAGGAATTTCCGGTCGCAATCATCCAGCTGGGATCCGCACCCGTCGCGTGGGGAACCCCCCACCGGAAATAGGTGTCGGTTAGACCGGCCCCAAGGTTGGTGACCATCCCTTGCCCGCCCTGCGGATCACTGAACCAGGCAGTGCCACTCCCCCCAAAAAGCGGTGTCGGACGGCTGATAAGTTGTTCCGCCGTCGCGCTGTTGGTGTAATGCTCCACGACGGGCATCGCACGGGCACGGATCTTGGCGCCCTTGGGATAATCGACTGCGTTCAACGTGATCGGCCCGGTGTAATCCGTCCAAGCACTCGTGTTGATCCGGTATTCGAGCCGTGAAAGGGAGGCAGGATTGGCGTCGACGATCTGCACGACCACGCTGGGCATGGTGACGTAATCGAGCTTGGTCGCCGTGGGATAGATCACCGGCTTGTCCAGGCGGATGGGCTTGACTGCGTAAGCATACTGCCGCGTATCACTTCCAATAAACGTGTCGGGGGCCAGCGTCTGGGTGTAAGCCGTCACGATACTACCGGGCGCCACCACCAGGGGCGTGCCGGGTGCGTATTCTGCCCAGCCGCCTCCGGTCATCTGATACATGACCCGCGAGTAAAGCGCCGGATTCGGATTCAGAAGATACAAGGTCATTGGAAATTCGGTGATGTAATAGTGGCCTTCTGGCACCGAAAACGCGGGCTTATGGAGTTGGATCTTCGGTGGGGCAGGCCCGCCGCCGCCACCCACGGGAACGCCAGGGCCTCCTGTGCCTCCGCTTCCTGTCACGATGCCGGTGGGACCGGCAGGATCCGCGGCTGTCATCTCGTCAAAATCCCAGATCCAGCGATCGTTGACAGCCAGCTTCATGCCGGCATCGCGGCTTTCGGGCGCGATCACTTCGTCCGGATCGATGCTTCCGAGTGCAAAAACCTTCACGCCGGCGGGACCCGAATTGACGATTTCAAACCGCTGCGTGGCGGTATTCCAAACCGCGCGCGGTTCGCCGGCTACAGCTTCATCCACGTCCTGCATGCGGACGGTGAGCCTGGGATCGACGTGCGAACCGGTGAGGCCGGCAATCTGCTTGGCGCTGATGTCATCGGCTTTGCTCTTGAGCTTGGCGATGACGTCCGCCGGAGTCACGGCGTCCTCCAAGGACCCCCCGAAGACGATGTAAGACTGGACGGCCGCGTTGAGCGCTTTGACGTCATGGACCAGCTTCTGATCCTCAATCTGTCCCGGCCGCTGGGAAATCACCAGGGCGGCGGTGGTCGCGAGGAATCCTAAGATTCCAAAAACGACGATGAGTTCGACGAGGCTGAAGCCCCGCGTCCGATTCCTGTGTCTATCCCCATGCTTCATTGTTCCAGAGCCCCCCCAAGGGCACGGCATAAGATACGCAAGGTTAACTAGACTTGCAAGAATTTTTCATAATTATTAGAATTGTTAAAAATATTTTAGCTTTCCTGATATTTTTTACCAGGGGCTTCCAGCCCGCTCGCGAGCCCTGCCAGAGCCCCATTTTTCCCGTGTTCACGGGGAGAATTGCTCCCGAAGCACCCGCCGCCGGGCCTCCGCGAGCCCGCAACCCGGTCCCGGATCCCATTCCCGTCTCCCAAATTCGCCACCCCACCAAGCGCAATTTCTCATCTGCGAGAGGCGAAATCCCGTTTTCCCCCGTCCTCTCGCCCACTCTCTCGACGACGCGCACCGGCTGATGCGACAGTATCCGGCGATTTTCTCCGGCGCATCTCCCTCTCCATGAATCTCGAAGCCTTCTATCTTCTCCCTCTCTGCAGCGCCGTCCTTTACCCGATTGGGAGTCTTTTTCTGAAACAGGCTCTCGCGGAGGGAGCGGGAGCGCTCCGGACCATTTTTCTCTCCAACCTGGGAATCGCCCTCTGCTTTCTCCCGCTCCTCCCCTTCACGGACGCTCCCCCCGTGTGGTCCGAAGTCGCCTGGCCGATCCTGACAGGCGTGGTTTTTTTTCTCGGGCAGGTGTTCACCATCCTCGCCCTGAAAGTCGGCGACGTCTCCGTGCAGGCGCCGCTCATGGGCACCAAGACTGTCTTCGTGGCCCTGGCGTCGATTTTTTTCCTGCCCGAAGGGATTCCCTCCGCCTGGTGGTGGGCCGCGGGTATTACCGCACTCGCGGTCTTCCTTCTCGGAAACTCGGAGCACACCACCTTTCATCATGCCGCTGCATGCGTGTGCTTTTCCCTGCTTTCCGCCGCCTTTTACGGTCTTACCGATGTGCTGGTGCAAACGCGAAGCGGGGCATTTTCAAGAATCCCCTTCGCGCTGGTCATGACCTCCACGACTGCTCTTCTTTCCTGTGGCATCATCCCCCTTTTCAACGCGCCCCTGAACCAACTGCCGCGCTCTGCACGGGCTGCTCTGTGCTGGGGCAGCCTGGCCATCGGGGTCCAGGCGCTTCTCCTGAACATCGCACTGGCATTCTTCGGACGGGCCACCGCCATGAATGTGCTCTACAGTTCCCGAGGGCTCTGGGGGATTATTCTCGTCTGGTTCGCGGGTCACCTCTTTGCCAACCGGGAACGGGAATCAGTGCCCCGCGCGATCATGGCCAAACGCCTTCTCGGCGCCCTCCTCCTCTGTCTCGCCATCGTGCTGGTCCTCGCCTGAGCGCCCGCCGGGACCCGGGCGGGCTATCTCCATCACGATCCCCGAAAAGTCGAAACCCGCCCCGGCTGCTGGGCCGGGACGGGCTTCATCCTTTGCTGTGGTCTGCTGGACTTCAGGAAAAATCGAATCAGTTCCCGGCGCTGTGCGCCAGGGGCGCAACCACCGCGCGAACCACGCGATGCCGGGAGGTTTGGGAAATTCCCATGGCGTTCTCGAGAAAACTTTTCCCTCGGCTGGAACGGGCCGCCGCCGGACCGGGTTTACCGACTTGCGTCTTGGCGATCTCGCTCCGCTTGAAATGTTCTACCACCGGAACCGCACGGGCTTCGATGTCCGCGCCATGCTGCCGGAAATTGAAGACACCCAAATCGAAGGGCTTCACATACGATTGCCAGGGACCGCCGTCGACACGGAATTCAAGTTTGGAAACGCCCTTCTGGTTGGGGTCTTCCATGCTGACTTGCACGACCTGCTGGGTGCTGAAATCGAATCGCGGCGCGCTGGAAACAATTCTCGGCGAATTCAATTTCACTACGCGAGCCACGTAAGTATCACCCGTTTTTTCACTGCTGCGCCAGGCCGGGTCCGTGCTGTCCGCGAAAGCCCGAATCCTGGTTCCCGGCTGCACTACCACCACGGAACCGTCGTAAGTCATCCAGGGACCCTCATCGATGGAGTAGAGAATGCGGGAAAGGCCCTTGGGATTGGGATTCTGTATCCGCACGTTTAAATCAAAATCAAGAATGGCATACTCGCCGGCGGGTAACGAAAAAATCGGCGCCTCGAGCACCTCGGCGCCAGCAAAATTCCTCGTTCCACCGTCCGCGTGGTCCACCCTCGCCGAAATCCCAATACCCGGCGTCGCGCTTTTGGCAATTTCGCCTTCCATGCTGCGATCGGCGATCCAGCCACTTGCATCCCGGGAAGTGTCAAACGCGATTTCCATGGAGGCGAGACTTTCATCGAGCCAGAAACCTTTGGCTCCGATATCACCCGTGTGCTGCATTTCGAAAAGTTCTTGCCCGGGGTTCCAGGCGACTCTTGCTCCGGGGCGACGTGCTTCGCTGTCGGTTTGCATCTCGGCGCGAAGACGGACATCGAGGAGGTTGCCGGCGCTGCGACCCGTCGGGCTCTTGAGCCGCAAGAGGACATCTTCCACCGAGGTCAGCCCGGTGAGCGAACCCCCGAAGATCCGGTAAACATCGACGGCGGCGTTGAGGCCCCGAATATCGTCGGCCATTTTTTCTCGAGCCTGAGTCTGCGGGTGGTCCGAGATGATGGTGCAGGAGAGGATGGTAACGGCCGCAGTGACCACGAGGGCGCCGATCAGCTCCAGGAGCGTGAATCCAGCCGGCGAAAGGGTCTTACTGCGTCTTACCTTCATTAACTGCTACGGTTGTTATATAAAATATACCAATTATTGCAAATTTGTCAAAGATTGGAATGAAATATAATAAATATGGTTATTTCCGCGTCATGAGGCACGGACTTGTAATCGATTCCCAGGCCTCTCGCATCTCTTCTTCGTGTTTGCGCGCCGATTTCTCAGGTTTGAGAGGATTCGAGAAGCCGTCTTCCCCGTGGCTGCGCGAGGGCCCAGCCTTGCCCGAGGCATCTCGCCTCCGGGCAGTGGCGTTACCCCCCGGAATCGGTGGGCACCCTCTCCACCAGGCCACCTTCAACCCCGCGCCCCCACCCCTCCCATCTCCCCCAAAGAGAAGAACCCTTCCCCGCAATTCGGGGAAGGGTTCTTTCTGGGCTTAGTGTTCTTTCTCTCAGGCGGGGGCGGCTTTGAGGGGACGTGCTGCGGGGTCTGGGTGGAGGAGGGTGAGGGGGGCTCCCGGCCTTGGGGGACCGGGAGCGCACCGAAGGGGTCTCTGGTTGTAATCGTTCGTCAATCGAGGCTCATTCACCACCGCTGGGAATCGTGTTGAGGGCGTTGGAGACGTCGTTGAGGAGATCCGACATGTCGGTGCCGGCATCGCCCGTGGGACCATCGCTGTCTTCCAGGGGCGCGGCGCTGCCGGCCAGCATCAGTGTTCCATAAAGGTTACCACTAGCGGAAGCGCTCTCGAAAACATTGAACTGATCGATGGTGGAGAATCCTGAATCGGTAGTCTCACCGAACTCGAGAACCAGGATGTAATCGCTGCCTTCGATAGTTGCGGCCGCGCTGGAAGACAGGGACTGGAGACGCACGAAATCGGCGTCTCCCTCCGGGGTGCCGGAACCGTTCGGCACGTTGATCAACTCGAGATCGAATTCGAACGTCCGGACTTCTGTTCCGTTGAAATTAATATCGGTGACCAGTTTCACGGTGTTGGCGCCCGTGTTCGACTGGATGGTGCCGTTGTAGTAATTGATGGTGCCGACGAGGAAACGCTCTCCGGCGGACACGTCAGTGAAGTTGGCGTCGGTGAAAGTCAGAGAGCTCGGCGGGGTCGTGTCGCTCCCCTGGTCCACGGGATCGCCCCAGGAGAAGAAGTTGTTCGATTCGCCTGGAGCCAGGTTGGTGACCATGCCGCTGTCGCCGGCCGGATCCTTGAAGCTGCCGGAAGTAGCACCCGAAATCGCGAAGGGCATCGCCGGAGGCAACACTGACGCCGTGCTGATACTGCTGTCGAGATAGTAAGAATCCACCGCCACGGAGCGGGCTTCAATCGTGGCTGCCGCAGTTTGGTAATCCAGAACGTAAAGATAGAAGGAGCCCGTGTAGGACTGCCAGGTGCCCCCGTCGATCCGGTATTCAAGAGAGAGCAGATCGGGATGATCGACGGCCGTGATCGTTACGAGAACGTTGGCGTCGGAATCGTAATCGAACTGCGCAGCGCTGGTGTTGATGTAGGGCGCCTGGAGAGTCACCGGCGTCGCGTTGTAATCGTTGGCGGTAATGCTGCTGTTATTCCAGCCGGCGTCAACGCTTTCGCAGAAGGCTTGCACCTGGGTGCCGGGCCAGACCGCGATCGGGCTTCCGAAATAAGTCTGCCAGGGGCCGCCGGCGACGGAATAACGAATGCGGGAAAGACCGCTGGGATTGGGATTCGTCAACTTGAGGTTAAGGTTGTAATCGGTGATCGGGTAAGCTCCGGGAGCGATCGAAAAGAGCGGCGCATCCAAGGTGCCGGAAGCGGGCGGTCCGGCCGGACCGGAAAAAGAGGTGGGAGTAGGATTGTAAGGCACGCCCGTCGGAGGGGCGCCTGCGTTCGAAGACACATCGTTGTAATCCCAAATCCAGGTGCTGGTGCGCGCCAGTCTCATCGTGGGAGTTCTTTCTTCCTGCTGGATCGGAAGAGACGCCAGGCTGGTGTCGAGTTTGAAGCTCTTGACTCCCACTGCGCCGCTATGGGTGATTTCGATACGCTTCTTCAGGGAATTCCAGATTGCGCGCGGAGCGTTTTCAGTGGCTTCTTCCGTGGTCTGCATCTCTACGGTGAGACGGGGATCGATGAGGCTGCCCGTAAGTCCGGCCGTCTGCGTAGCGGTAACGGCGTCGGCGCGGGTCTGAAGCTTGGTGACCAAATCGGAGACGGAGTCCACACTGTCGAGCGAACCGCCGAAGATGGTGTAAACGTCGATCGCGGTGTTCAAGGTGCGGACATCATTCTTAAGCTTGGCTTCCGCAGCGCGCTTCGGCGTGTCCGGGATGAGGCCCATGGTCAGGACCGAGAGTGCGGCGATAAGCAAGACGGCCCCGAGCACCTCTATGAGCGTGAAGGCGCGGATTTCTGACTGAGCGATAGGAGTAAGCTTCATTGATCGTAACGGTTGTTATCTATAATAAACCAAATAATGGTAATTTTGTCAATAATTAGAATAAATTTTAATAATTGTAGTGGTTACACCTCATTTCCCCCGTAATTCCGTCCTCTTTTGATCGCATTTCGCAGCCTCCATTCGCATCCCCGGCCCAAATTCCCAGTATTGAGATGCCGCCGGGGTGTTTTCTCCGCCTCTCGCTGTGCCTCGGCTTCCCCAGCGGCCCCCGATTTCGTCCTGTTTCACCCTTCCTCGATCCGGCTCCCCCCCTGCCATCCCGGCCGCACTCGAGGGATCACGTCATCGAGGGAACGCCCGTCAGCTTGGCGCCTCGACCAGGCCTGCTACCGGGGAAAACCGGAAACTACCCCCCCGCAGACGCGCGAAGGGGAGCAGCCCGAGGTTGGCCGGCTTTCGCTCCACCAGGAAAAACCGGCCGGGAGATCTTCGAACTGCTCCCCAGGAGGGGGATCTTTTTTTGAAAGAAATCGTCTGCGCGTCGTGTGGTAGTTGAGAAATCGCTGGGGTTGAAGCCTGGATGGATGCGGAAGAAGGAGAAAGTCGGTTTCGGCTTAGTCGGCCAGTTCGAGCCGCGCATAAAGACTGCCTTCGGCGGCGGCGCCTTCGTAAACATGAAATTCTGCGGGACTGGAATACCCTTTCTCCGTTGTTTCGCCGAATTCCAGAACCAGATGGTAGCGCTCACCCCGGATCGGAATGGCAGTATCGGATAGAAGCTTTTCGAGTCGGACGTAATCGGCATTTCCCTGTTCAGACCCGGCAGAATTGGGAGTCTCGATCACCGCGAGCGTATAGTGAAATTCGCGATTTACCGTGCCGTCGAACACCAGGTTGATCGAAAAATCGACCGACTCGGAATCACGCTCAATGCCAACTTCCCGATTGGAAAAATCCAGAGTCCCGATCTTGAACCGCTCTCCAGGAGCGACCTCGAGGAAACCGGTGCCCTTAAAACTCAGAGAACCGGCACTTTTGTAATTCGCGGCGGGGGTAATTATGGAGCCGCTGGCATCTCCGGAAATCTCGAACCACGGATCCGGCCTGTCCACAATGGAGGAAACCTCCTCGCTGCGGACATACCAATCCTCGGTCCCAATGACCCGCGCCCCGATGCGGGCTCCTTCCAGGTAATATTCGAACGTGCTCAGCGAAAAAGGCCCGGTATATGGCGTCCATGAACCTTCGTTGATTCGGTATTCCACGTTGGAAACGAGATCTTCATTGGGATTGTCGATCGTAATTCTCACCTTCTGGTTTTCATTGTAATCGAGTTTTTCGGCACTTAGATCAATCCCGGGAGACCTTAAAAGGACCGGGATAGCGTTGTAAATCTGGGTGCGCGGACCGCTGTTTCTCCAGTCCGGATGGAGCGACTGCGCATAAGCGCGGATGTGAGAAGAAGGCTGCACGGTGATGGGACCCGTGTAGACCTCCCACGGCTGCAAATTCACGGAGTAATGGATCTTGGACACCCCAGCGACGTTGGGATCGGAAATCGTCAACTCCAGGCCGTAATCATCGATTGAGTAACTGCCGCCGGGCACCGAGAACTCGGGACGCTTGAGCAGTTCGGCGTCCCTCGAGACCGCAGAGACCTCAATCTCGGGAGCCGCGGAGGAAATCGGCACTATCGTCGGATCGTTCCGACCGGCCGCTCTTTGATCGGTGTATTCCCAGATCCAATTGGATGCGGTGGAGAGCTCGGATCCCCTAGTAGTGCCTGCTCCGGTATCCAGCGAAGCGGATGCCACATCGCCCTCCAATTCAAATCGTTTGATTCCGCTGAAGCCCTCCTTCACGATTTCGAATTGCTTCTGGGAACGACTCCAGACCGCACGCGGCATGGAAGTAATGGATTCTTCCGGAGTGATCATGACCGGGACGAGGCGGCGGTCGATGATGCTCCCTGTGAGGTCGGCGATACCCCGGGCGGACTCGCTGGCGGCGGCATCTTTCAGGTGCTCGATGACATCCTCTGCGGTGCGCGCTGAATCAAGGGTGCCAAAAAAGGCCTGGTAAACTTTGACCGAGTGATTGAGCTCGCGGACGTCTCCGAGCAGTTTGTGGTGGGCACTGCGGTAGGGAAGATCCCGCACGAGATTCATCGTGAACGAGGCCACCAGGCTGACGACGATCAGGGTGACCACCGTCTCGACGAGGGTCATGCCGCGGAGGTGGCAGCGGTGGGGCGATTTCATAGGGGTAGAAGGGGTGGAGGGGGTGGAGGTTTCTATAACAGATAATATTATCGAGTTTGATATAATTGTCAAATTTTCGAAGCATAATTGCGAAAAGGGGCTGAATCCAAGATTCAGGCAGCGCGCTGGAAACCGTCCCCATCCCTGGGCGGCCCAACTCAATGCCCCCCGCATTTCACCGGACCTGCCGCGCGCCACTGGCCTCGGGCCGGGATTCCTGGGAAGGGTGGGAGCAAGCTCTCCACCGGGGATCTTGTCCGCCCAAGCGCATCCGCGCAGCCCGGGCCCCGACCTCTGGGCTGCTCAGGAAACGCCAGGGATCTCCTCACCGCGGCTTTTTTCGCAGGCGAGCGGCGGGCATGATCGGGGCGAGGTCGGCCCGCCGGAAACGAAGAAAGGGAGCTTCTCCACCCGGAGAGGCTCCCTTTCATACTATGTCTGTCTGTCTGTCTTTGGCTTTCTCTGCCTACTGTCTACTCTAGGTTTGGTTTGCTACTGGTTTTCGGTGATTGGGTCGATGGAAACAAATCTGGCCAAACAATTTACCGCAACTGGAAGGCGGGAGGAGCGGAAGTGCCTGGCGTGCTCCAGGAGAAAGACGCGCTGACTTGAGATTCCTCGGCGGTGTCGAGCGGGCGGGTGGTAAATACCTGCGCCCCATCCGCATAGGTGACCCCCTGCTCTTCGACCCGCAGGTTCATGTGAAAGTCACCGGTCTCTTCACCAACGACGATGTCGATCCGGTGCTCACCCTCGAGGTAAACCCAGGGCCCCGCCACCGGCGTATACTTCAAATTGTCTGGAGCATTGCCCCAATTGTTATCGTCGTCTGCGGCAAAATAACTCTCCCAATCCGGTTTGTCCGTCCAAGGGAAATCGGATGCTACTTCGTCCGCGGCCTGATTCGCCGTGAGGACCAGTCGACCGTCGATCCAAACCTGCAACACGGCGTCGGCGCGCCCGCTGAACCGGTAGAACCCTGGATTTTGCGGACTGAAATCCCCGGCGTAATGCATGACCAGGTAATTGGGGGAGACCACACTTTCCACTCCCATCAACTCGGGATTGCCGCTGGAAGTCAGTTGCGGGGTCGAGAATCGCGATCCGTAAAGTGCTTTCGCGGCGGAATAGTATTGCCTGAGGTAGAGAGGATCGAGTCCCCATACTGTGCCTGCGGTGATCTCTGGCGTCATCGCTTTGATCGCGTCGTAGAAGACCTGATTGTAAGGATCATCACCTTGCGTCTCCATGAAAGTCGAGCTGCCGTCGGCGTATCTCTTCAGATCGTAGATTCTCCCGACCATGCCACCGGTGTTCAAATCCGTGCCAAAATAAGAACCGGTGCTCTGGACGTTGTAATCACTGTCGATGTAGGGAGCGACCGCCGCCTTGGAATATGCCCTGATTGAGAACCCGTCGGGATAATCGACCTCGTTAACTGCAAACGGATTACTGTACTCCGAGAACCCGGTGGCAACTCCGGCGCCCGCGGGAAGGATCTGGTAATAAATGTCCGCGGAACCGCTCGGATTCGATTCCGTAATCGTCACTGTAATGGAAGAGATCGTGCCGCTGAAATTGGTGTCGCTGAAACTGATTTCCGGCACGGTCAGAGATATTCCATCCGGACCCTCCAGAAATAAGGTGCCGGGAGCACTTTCCGCATAATACGCGGCAGTGGGGACCACCCGGGCCTCGACCGTCACCCCAAGGGTGTAATCCAGAGGTTTGAGCTTCAACCCTCCCGTATATGCACTCCAGGCAGCAGCCGGATCGAGCCGGTATTCGAGATACGATATTGACCCGCTGTTCGGATTGATAACGTCGACATTGATATCGTTGACCGCAAAATCGAACTTGGATGCGTCCGCGACAATCACCGGCTTGGCAAGCTGTACCGTGAATGCGTTATACGTGTGCATCGCTTCAACGCTATCGGTCCAGGCCACGTCAATCGATTCGGCAAAGGCGCGCACGACGGCGTCGGCGGGCACGCTGACCGGCACTCCGGTGTAAACTGTCCAGACACTCGAGTTGATCGAGTAGCGCACCTGTGACATCCCGGGCGGATTCGGATCGATAAAATCCAACAAGAGATTGAAGCTCGTGATTGGGTAAGAACCGGTGATCTTCGTGAACAAGGGGGGCAGAAGCGGTCCGGAGGTTGGAGGCAAGGGAGGCGTCGTAGTTCCCTCGTCATCCGGGTCGACCGTGATCACGGTGGTGGGCGCCGCGCCATTCCCGAGCAATCCCTCCGAATAATCCCAGATCCAGCTGTCGCTAAGGGCCAGGCGCATGAGCTCGGCCCGGTTTTCTCCCACGACCGTTTCGAGAGCTGCCGCTTCGTCGAGCACGAAGCTCTTGACGCCCTTGGCGCCCGAATACGCTAGAATGAACCGGTGCGCGGTTGGATCCCATACCGCGCGGGGACCGAGGGCGGCGGCTTCCGCGTCCGTCTGCATTTCCGCCATCAACCGCCGGTCGATCATGGTTCCTGTCAGACCCGCCATCTGCCGCAACGTGTCCAGGTCGCCGATCGTTTTCAGCTTATCGAGAATGTCCTGGGGATCGGTGACCGAATCAAGTGAACCGCCGAAGACACGATAGACGGCGACCGCCGCGTTCAAGGCCCGGACGTCGCTCTCGAGCTTGTATTTCTTGGTCGTCTCGCGGGGATCCTCGATGAGGTTGACCGCCACCGAGATCACTGATCCCAGCACGAGGATGGCCGCGAAGACTTCGATGATGCTGTAGCCATTCGGCTGCGCCCGATCCCCAACTCTCATGTCCCAGACTTCCAAACGTTCCAAAAACCCCAAACCCAGCCAAAAGATAGGGCGGAAAAGCTGTGGAATCAATGAATAATCTTGAATTTATGAAAAAACTTTTAATTCTGAGAATCATTTAAGATACCTGAGGTTTCTTCGGACGGATGTTTCCAGGAGTGCATGCTGCCTAAAGCACTCACCGTCATAGAGTTAAATGAAAGGAAGGGATTCTTCCTCCCCTGGACCCGCGGCTCGCCGTCCCACGGTCCAGCGCCAGGCAGCGAGGTCCCACGATGGTCCCACGCTTGGCGATCCAACAACCGGCGGGCGAACACAGGACCATGTGCCGGGCTTCTCAGCCCGGCGACGCGCCGGCTTTCCTCAATAACGACCCTGGAGCAAGGGCATGAAATCCCGCTGCTTGACCCCCGGACTGCTGGCCTGCACCCGCATCGTCTGGAATACCTGCTCGGAGTTCAGATCACGCACTTCTGCATCGGAGAGCACGGCCGATTCCAGGATCAGTCGCGGGATCGATCCGTCCTTCCGCGCGCGGGAATGACTCAGGGGGATCCGAGAAGAACTGCCCGATGCATCCGATTGCTCGCCCGCGTGATTCTCGAATTCTTCCGAAGCATCCAGAGCGGGATCTGTGCCCAGCATAAACCGGAATTTCTCTTCCGCCGGCTCCTGAATTTGCAGTCGTAAGTCCGTCGGCTCATCACCGGCGTTGGCGGTCGTCCCTTCCTTCCGCCCCCCTTTTCGGCCGCGGTAGAACCCGAGCACTTTCTCGAGAAATCTTTCTCCCCGGCTCAGCCCCAAGTAGTCGTCTCCAGGTTTTTCAACGTACCCCGGGACGTCAAAACGGTCGTGATTCACGGGAACCGCGGAACTGAATAATCCACTCTCCTTGGCAACCGCAGAAACCCCTTCAGATTTCGCAAGTGGCGTCTCTTTCTCCGGCGCGGTGCCGGCCGGCGTGATATCTGTTTCGCCCGTTGCCGGTAAGGGAATCGAACCTGAAACCGTCTTAACGACTCGCTCATTCGCGAGCGGAGTTCCCGGTTTCTCCTTTGCTCCCGCTGGAGCCAGCTCGGGAATCCCAACCGCTTTGGCGATGACAATGGGCATCTCTTTCGGCGCGGCAGCAAGCTCTGGCGCGGGCTCCGGCCGGCGTTCCGCGCCCAACGCAGGCACGGAATTTTCAACCGGCGACACAATCGCCTTTGTAGCCGGGTGTTCTTTGACTCTCTCTGCGGGAGCCGCAACCGCGGCCGCGGGCGTTGCGGAGGCCGCCGGCCGCTCCGCGTTTGCCGCGGCAGTCGAGCGCCCCTCCGCAGAATCAAACGTCTTGCGACTCGCGTTTTCCGTCAGCAGCGGCGCTTCCATGGGAAGCAGGGTCTTTGAGTGTACGAACTCCCCGTTCCACATTTCCAGGTCCTCCACGGGTTGCGCCTCCGCCGGCTCTGCCGGCTCTGCCGCGGGCGGCGTGGGGGTGGGGGCGACTTGGTCTTTTTTCCCGGTTTGCAGCTTCTTCTCGCCGCCTTCTGCCGCGGCCTCGGTAGTCTCCCGCCGGTCCGGTTCCGATTTCCGGGCCGGAGTGCTCATCGCCAGCACACGAAGGGACTCCGGAACTGTCGCCGGGACCGCCTCCGCGATAACCGCGGGCTTCACGGCGATGATGCCCGCTCCGGTGTTAGAGCCGGTGGCATTCAAAGTAGCTTCGCTTCGAGTCGGAAGCGGCGGCTCAGCTGGCGGGACGGCGCGCACAACAGGCAGCTGATTCGATCCATTTCTCGCAATCGTGCCGGAGGCTCGCGTCTCTTCCGAACTAGTGACCCGGGATGAAACCACCGAGCTCTGCGCGTGATAATCCACTGTGGGCACCGCGCGCGCTTCGATTTCAACCCCTGACGCGGAATATTCAACGCCCGCCAGCCGGAAGGGTTGGCGGTAATGGCGCCATTCCCCCTGGTTGATCCGGTATTCCAGGGCGGATACCGCAAACTTATTGGGATTGTTGATGGCAACCATGATGCTCTGGCTGGTATTGCCATCGAAACCTTGCGCGCTCGTGTATACCACCGGTTCCAGAAGTTTTCTCGGCTCAGTAGAATAACTGCGCACCTCTTCCGGACTGTCCAACCAGTCCTGGTTGATGCTTTCGCAGTAGGCAACGATTTGCGCACCCGCGGGAACCGTAATCAGCCCGCCTGGATAGATTTCCCAAGGACCGGAGTTCAGCGAGTAACGAATGCGCGAGTTCTCGGACGGATTTGAATCCGAGAGAGACAACTGATGACTTTCCGCAGTCGTGGAAAATTCCCCCGCTCCCATGGAGAACAAGGGCGGACTAAGACGATTAATCGGTTCATTATCAGCGGAGGCCGTTCGCACCACGGGCGCCCCCTCCCGCGACGAGGGCGACGCAACTAAATCGTCTCCGCCTGCCGTCCATTCCCTCGCATCGGCGGACTCCGGATCTCCGGGAGCCGCGCCTTCGGGTGCAGGTGGTTCAATCGGTGCCGCATTCCTCGCATCCGGAGGGGTGGCGCCTTTCCCGGCTCCGCTACTCTCCTTGTCACCCGATTTCTTCGTTGGACGCAAATCTTTGAAGGGCACCGACCCGGGATCGGTGGGTGCGAGCTTCGGGGCACGATCGGGAACGGCGTCCCCATTCTCGTCGAACATGTTCTCGTAACCGTCGAGACCACCGAGCGCCGAGGCACTCGCCGAGAGCCCGTGCTCGGACTCCGCCTCCCGGTTGGCGGCTTCACGACGGAGATTGGTCGTGATGGTCACGATGGCAATCAGCACCACGACGAGCAGGACGGCGATGGCAATAACGATCCCTCCCCCCCGAATCCTCGCCCGGGAGGAGGCTCTCACGGAAACTCTCATGCTAATCCGACTGTAGTTTCAACAGTATCAGGAATTTATTAAGTGATCAATAATTTACACAGTCCTTAATAAAAATCGTCCCTCTGGGAGTTCGAACCCCTTTTTCCCCGAAAATCCAGGCATTTTTCCCCTGACCCACTTGCACTCCTGCTCCCGATTCCGGGCTCCCGATGGGCGGCGCAGCCGCCGAAAAGCAGAGACCCCGCCCCAGACCAAAGCCGGGACGGGGTTCATCACTTCTCTGCCCCCAAGATTTAAATCAATATCCGTGCCGTCCTAGTTCCCTTTCCCCTTCCCGTTGCCCTTGCCGTTGCCGTTGCTCCCTGGCTCGGAATAAAGAGGGGCCTCAAGGGTCAGCGACACGGTGCCACTGTCAAAATACCGGCCTTCGGTGGCCATGGCGCGCGCTTCGATTACCACGCCCTCGAGATAATCGTCCGCCTCCAGGTGGATCGCCCCCGTGTACCCCAGCCAAATGGCGCCATTGACACGATACTCAATCTCGGAAGCGCCCGCTTCATTGGGGTCATCAATCAAGATTGTGGCCATGTTCCCATAGTCACCCCAATAATAACCATCGGTGTTCCCTTTGCCGTCCCAGCGCTCATCATCGAAATCTCCGGAGGGATCCTCCTGGCCCTTGGGACCACCGTGGCCTTGACCCTGGTTACTGCTGTCAACGCCGTCAATATTGTTACCATGACCGTTGTTTTGCTTGCCCCTGGCCGAAATTGAAGGCGCGACGAGGCCGACCGGCGCAGGATCGATCTGTGCACTGACTGCCGCACTGTCAAAATAGAACTCGGGGTAGATCTCCGGGGTGGCAAGGACGCGCGCTTCGATGGTCGCGGCGATCGGATAGACATAATCCGAAGCCGCAAGATTGAAAGGAGCCTGGTAAGGCTGCCACTCTTCTTCACCCACGCGATACTCGACGATCGAATAACTCGCGTCGTTGGGATGATTGATGGTCACGAGGACCGTCCGATTGACACCCCAATCAAATCCGAAAGCGCTCGTGGTAATCGCTGGAGGATCTAGATAGAGAGATTCTGCTTCGTAAATCTGCATCCTCGAGGCACTGTTGGCCCACTCCTCCGGAAGAATACTTTCCACCATCGCCGTGACACTCATTCCCGGTATCACTTGAATCCCTTCCCCAAGGTAGGGGGTCCAGCCGGTTCCCGTGCCGATCCGGTAAATAATCCGCGATGAACCCTCCGGATTGGGGTTAGTAAGCAGCAGCGGGAGATCATAGTCGGTGATGAGATAATTTCCTCCCGCAATAGAGAAGACCGGGGGATCCAGGGTATCCGCGGGAGCCGGCCCGCCGCCGCCCGCACCGCCACCGCCGGCACCGCCACCGCCGGCACCGCCACCACCGCCTGTGCCGGAGCCCGCACCCGCAAGTCCGCCCTCACCCGCTCCCGAAAGATAAACCGCCGTCGGAGCCGCTCCCGATCCCGCGCCTTCGTCGTTGTAATCCCAAATCCACGTGCTGTTGGCAGCCAGTTGCAAGTTCTGGTGACGGACTTCCTCCCGCACCGTGCCGAAAAACGCTTCCACTTCTTTTGTGGAGTTCGCACCGGTGATCCCCGAACCGTCGCTACTGTCTTCGTGCCAGTTCGATCCCTGGCCCGGAATGAAGGCGATTCCGCCGCCGATTTCGATGGAATCGTAATTGTCCAGGCCGGCGAGCACGAATTTTGCAACGCCACCTTCGCCATTGCGCGCGATCACGAATTTCTGGAGGCTGGAGTCCCAGAGGGCGCGCGGCTTATGGGACGCGGCGTCGGCGTCGGATTGATATTTGACCACCAGGCGACGGTCAATGAGGCTGCCAGTCAATCCCGCGGTCCGAGTCGCGCTCATGGAATCGGCTCTGGATTGAAGCCTGGCGAGAACGTCGTGAGAGGAATCCGCCGAGTCGAGACTGCCGCCGAAAGTGCGGTAAACCCGAATGGCGCTGTTAAGACTGCGGACTTGATTCTCGAGGTTATGTTCGGCTACCGCGTCCGCGGTGTGGTTGAACTGGCTGGCAGCAGCAGCGAGGAGAACCCCGAGGGTGAGTGCCACCGCAAGAGCTTGCACCAGCGAGAAGCCAGCGCGTGCCCTGCGATTCCTCCGATTGAGACGAACAGACGTTTTCATGGTTTTTCAGCCTGGGGGCAGAAAAACCAATGATTAATCATAAGCTTTATAATTATAATAATCAACAGGATTTTTTATAACTTGATGCGCCTTTTTTCCTGTTTCCGCGAATCAACACGCGTCCATCCCTTCCCAAGCCGGCCGTGAAATCGTAATTCGCCCACCCCTGCTCCCCATTCTCAGCTCCGGGGCCGCCCCCCCTGCCCAACCTGCGGGAAGCACTGTGCAGAAATAAAGAGGACGGGTTGCCAACCCGTCCTCGAAAACCACCCACTGCCCGCTCGCGTCCTGCAGCGCAAAAAAAGACCCCGCCCCGGCCGAAGCCAGGACGGGGCTCATCACTTCTCTGCCCCTAGAAATTTCGTTTAATTGGAAAGCATCACAGCCACAACAGATCGTAAGCATCGATGTCGTTGAACACGGTCCCTTCGATATCTTCGACCCGGATGCGCACGTCCCACAGGCTGGCCGGATCCTGCGACTCCAGGATTCCGCCCGGGGCCTCGACTCCGAGCACCGTGAAGGCGAAGCGGCCGAGGCGCGCGCCGGACAGGTCGGCTTTGTCGTCATCGGTCACATCCGGCGTGATCTCATCGTCAAAAACAAACCCGATAAAGGACTGGCCCACCATCTGCGCGAGGCCGTTGTTGTCGAGCGCCAGCACGCCTTTGACGTCATCGAGGTCATTAGCCTGCTCGGTGCCGAGATAGAACTTCTCCTGATCCAGATCATCCTCCGCGAAGGCGAACCAGCCCGCGTTGGCAGCCAGGCCGCCCGGCAGGAGAAGCTCGTCTCCATAGTAAGTATCGTTCCAGAGCAGGAAGGGGTCGCCTTCCTCCGGAAGCACCGGCGAATCTTCATTGATCATTGAGACCGCGGACACCCCCTGCTCGGCAGCCACCGCGGCCACCGTGGAAATCCCGGAGTTCAGCGCACTCTGATCGAGAAGCACCACCTTGGGCTCGACCCAGTTGTAACAGTAGAACCGCACTTTCTTGATCTTGTGATTGTTCTCTCCGATGATATCGCCGGTATAGACACGGTTGATGTAGGTGTCGGTGTCCCAACCGTCGCTCTCCACTTCAACCGCATCGACCCCCACGGTGACTTCGAAGTCGGCGCTCTCAAGATCTTCGGGATCACCGTTCAGGAACTGCAAGTTACTGAAGCTGACCGCACCCGGATAGGTGCCTTCCTTGAAGAGCCAGGCACCGTCCTTGAATTCGTATTCCGCGATCAGACCGCCCGGCGGACATCCGAAGTCCGGCGTGTTGGCGCTCAAGGGATCGATGCTGGCGCCGCCGCGTGAGCAGTAGAATTTCACCTTTTTGATCTTCCGGCTGTTGGCGCCGATTACGTTTCCGCCCGTCACTGGGACCCCGTAATTGTCCCAAGCCCAACCTTCGCCGTCCGTCTCCACCTGAGCCGAGTCGATGAGCACGCCGGAGGAGAAATCGGCGCTGCCGAGATCGTCGGGATCGCCACTGAGCATCTGGTAATTGCTGAAGGTGACCACGTCGTAGTCGCCATTCTTGAATTCCCAGATGCCATCATTGAATTCGTATTCCGCGATCAAGCCGTCGTCCGGACAGATGAAGGTCGTCGTGGGACCACCCGAGCCGCCGCTGCCGCCGGAACCACCGCTGTCACCCGAGCCACCGCTGCCACCGCTGCCACCGGATCCACCGCTGCCGCCGCTGCCGCCACTGCCGCTGAAATCGATGTCGGCGCCCCAGCCGTCTTCCACGCTGGCGCAGTTCGTCGAGGCCTCAATATCTTCGACCTCATCCGCCACGCTTGACGCATCGCCAGGAATAAAGTTGTTACCCGAATCGTGATAAGATTTTCCTCCCCAGTGCCAGAACATGGTCGCTTCCCAGAGAAGGCCGCTGGTGGCCGGTCCGTGCCCGCCCGCGCTCTTGCTCGAGTCCAAAGCGAATCCGTCGGTGCCGTCTGGATTCACCAGGACCGCCTGAATCGTAAGCGCGCCGTTTCTCCATTCACCGTTCTTCCCGGGCGTGTTTTTCTTCACATCTCCGGTGTTGGTCGGCACGAGCCCGCCGTTGGCGATATCGTAGGAACCGAAGTATATGCCGAGGTCAGTTAGCGGCACGGTGCCGTCGACACCGCTGAAGCTGTAGACCGGCAAACCGGAAACACCGGTGGAACCGTATGAGGAGACGGTCTGGAAAGATCCGTAATCACTGGCATCATATTGCTGGTTGATCACAAGGCGGCCTCCGGAAGAAAGACCTGGATTGGTGATAATGATTTTAAATTTGGTGTTTCCGTCAGGAATGTCCTCGGTAATGCTGTGCAGTTTACTCTCGAGCAGCTGGAAAAAATCCGCCCCGGTCACATCGTGCTTATCGTCGTATTCATGCACGTGGCCGTCGGTGCTGCCGCCGCCGACTGAAGCGATAAAGGAAGAGGTATCCAGGTCAAAGTGACCTCCCTGGAGACCAAGATCGGCGCCTTTGCTGTAAAGTTCTGACTCACCGCTGTCGACGTAGGCCGGGGTGCTCGCCTGGGCGTAAGCCCGAATACCGAAGCCCATCGGATAATCGTCGAACGCCACATTGAAAAACCCCGAATAGGTCATGTACGACGTGGTACTTCCCAAGCCGCCGGGGACAGGCTCGATTCGGTAAAGAATGTCGGAGGAACCCGCGATGTTGGGATTGAGAATCCCCACCGTGATGCTGTCCACATCCTGGCAGAAATGACTCTTTTCGAACCCGATCTGCGGAGCCATCAAGGGCGATTGCACGAACTGAGCAACGTGCGCCGACGCGGCGCCGCTATCATGATAAAACTCGGGATAGGTCTCCGGAGTGGCGAGCACGCGCGCTTCGATATCCGCTCCATTGGGATAATCCAGAAAGAAAATGTTAAACGGGGCATTGTAAGTTTCCCATTCCGATTGATTGATGCGGTATTCAACCGTGGAGTATTCCTCGTCGTTGGCATGCTCGATCTCGACCAGCACGGATTGATTGGCGCCAAAATCGAACTGAATGGACGAGGTGAGAATCGTGGGGTTTTCCAGGAAGACATCGAGAGCTTCATAGATTTCCTCCGCCTCGGGACTGTTGCTCCATACTTCAGGCAGAATACTCTCCGCGACGGCTGTAATCGTCGTGGCGGGCGTCAGATGCAATTCCTCGCCAAGATAAGGCAGCCAGCCGCCACCGCTTCCCACCTGGTAAATGATACGCGAAGTCCCGGCGGGATTGGGATTCGTGAGCACTACGGAAAGATCGAAGGAGGTGATGGGATAGCTTCCGCCCGCCACTGAAAATTCCGGCGGGTCCAGGGCGTCGGTCGGACTCGGGGTGCCTGCAGGAGTACCGCCACCACCGCCACCGCCAAGGGGACCGCCCGCGCCGCCATCATCCACTCCGGGGAGGTAAATCGAGGTCGGCGCGGCGCCCGCGCCCGCGCCGGCGTCATTGTAATCCCAGATCCATGGGCTCTGAGCCGCCAGCTGTAGATTCTGATGACGGGATTCTTCCTGGACCGTGCCGAGCAGTTCCTCAAGATTCTCCATTGAGTCGGTCGTGCCCCCGGCTTCGCCCTGCCAGGTATTCCCGTGTCCCGGGATGTAAGCCCCTCCGCCCCCCACTTGAATTGAGGCAACATTGTGATTCCCGGCGATCACGAACCTGCCCACTCCGTGCTCTCCGCTCGTCGCCACCAGGAATTTCTGCTGATTGGCGTTCCAAATAGCGCGCGGCTTGTCGGAAGCAGCATCGGTGTCGGACTGGTATTCCACCACCATGCGGCGGTCGATGAGGCTGCCGGTGAGCCCCGCGGTGCGCGTGGCGCTCAGCGAGTCGGCCTTTGACTGCAGCTTGGCGAGGACGTCATGGGCTGAGTCCACCGAGTCGAGATTGCCGCCGAAGGTCCGGTAAATGCGAATGGCGCTGTTAAGGCTGCGCACCTCGTTCTCGAGGTTGTGTTCGGCCACGGCGGTCGTGGTGCGATTGAACTGGCTGGCGAGGGCCCCGAGCAAAACCCCCATGGTAAGGGCTACCGTGAGAGCTTGGACCAGGGTGAAACCCTGCGAGGCAGGGGTATTCCGAGAACTGCGGAGATGCGGCGACTTCATACGATTCCAGGCGAAACGAGCGAACAGACTAGGTATTATATATTCTATAATTTCTATAAGCAATATGTTTTATTATAAAAAAATCGATTTTCTGCAAAAATTCTATTAAGTGAGATTAATTACCCCCTTTCCTTCATCATTTTGTGTTCTTAATTTTCTCCCCCACCCGTCGTCGACTCCATTCCCGCCTTCTGGGCGGGAAATCCGCGCGTGGTCAGAACCCATCAGCACGGCATTCCACTCTCTCTACCCGGCTTCCCCCAAAAGAAAAACCCCGCCCCGGCCGAAGCCGGGACGGGGCTCATCACTTCTCTGCCCCTAAAACCAATCTAGAACTAATCGCCTCTCAAATTCACAGCATCATTCCCAAAGCATCGAGTAAAACGCCGGATCCTCGAAAGTCGTCCCATACGGATTCTCCACCCGGATCCGGAGATCCCACAGGTCCAAGGGATCCTGAGAATCCACGATTGAGCCGGGCGCCTCGTAACCGGTCACCGTGAAGGCGAAGCGTCCCAGCCGGTCTCCCGACAGGTCCGCCGTGTGGTTGTTTTCCGCGTCCGGCGCGATATCGCCGTCATATACAAATCCGATGATCGTCTCTCCAACCAAGTCGAAGAGATTGGTGTGGTCCAATCCAACCACCCCGCTCACGGCGTTCAGATTGCTTGCCGATTCCGTCCCAAGATAGAATTCTTCCTCGTCCACGAGACTGTTCTCGGTGAAGACAAACCACCCGAGATCCTGGAAGTTGCCGCCGGTGATCAGCAATTCGTCCCCGTAGTAATCTTCACTCCACAGGAGGAACGGATTTCCGTCCCCAGGTCCCACGGGATCGTCTTCGTTCATCATCTCGGCTGCACTCACCCCATAACCCGAAGCAAGACTCGCAAGGGTTGAGAGTGAGGAACTCAGGGCGTCCTCATCGAGAAGCACCACTTTGGGCTCCACCCATCCCGAGCAGTAAAAACGCACGGTCTTGATTTCTTTACCGTTGGCTCCCACGATGTCACCCGACTTCATGGCGGGAATGTAATTGTCGTAAGCCCAACCATCGCTCTCCAGTTCCACCGAGTCCACCGGAAGCACGGAGTAAAAGTCGGCGGACAATACCTTGTCGGGATCTCCGTCCTTGAACTGCAGGTTCGTAAAGGTAATTCCGTTGGGATAGGCACCGTTCTTGAACTTAAAGATGCCGTCTTGCCATTCGTATTCCGCGATCAGGCCGTTCAGAGGGCAAACATAACCGCTATTGGAATTTCCGGATCCGCCATCACCAGGTTCCGATCCGCCGCTTCCCGAAACCGGATCGATACTGCTGCCGCTTTCCGCACAATAGAACTTCAGCGTCTTGATCTCTTTGTCGTTCGTGCCGCTGACGACGCCAACCAGCGTCGAGGAAACGTAATTATCCGTAACCCAGTTGTCGCTTTCGACATCGACAAGATCAATCAATAGAGTAGAGTTAAAGTCCGCAATCAGAACTTTATCGGGATCTCCATCCTTGAACTGAAGATTGCTGAAGGTAATAGCGTTCGGATAGGCCCCTCCCGTGAATTCGAAGGCACCATTGTTCCATTCGTATTCCGCGATCAGTCCGTCCGGCGGACAAATTGTCCCCGGATTGGGATTCGGGTCCGGATCGCCGCCGCCGCTGCTTCCCCCGGAATCACCTCCCGAGGAATCGCCGCCCACATAACCGTCGCTGTCGGGATCAATGCCGTGCCCTTCGTTCGTATCTCCGCATTCGCTCCCGGCTTCGAAAGACTCCACGTGTTCCGCCACGCTGTCGGCATCGCCCGCGACGAATGTGTTCTCCTCCTCGTGATAAGATTTCCCGCCCCAGTGCCAGAAGAAGGTGGCTTCCCAAATCAGTCCGCTCGTCGCCACCCCGTGTCCGCCGGCGCTCAGGGAAGGATCCAGGGTAAAGCCGTCGCTCCCATCCGCATTCACCTTGACCGCCTGGACCGTCAAAGCGCCGTTGCGCCACTCCCCGTTCTTGCCGGGAGTGTTATTCCTGACATCACCGGTATTCGTGGGAATCAGTCCGCCCTCGGGAATCGAATATTCTCCAAAATAGAGGCCGAAGTCTTCCAGTTTCACGGTGCCCCCCTGGCCGTTGAGACTGTAGATCGGGAGATCGGCCACCCCGGTGCCCCCGTATCCGCCGACAGATTCGAAGGAACTGTAATCACTCGTGTTGTAGTTCTTGTTGATGACCATTCGCCCCCCGGGAGACAAATTGGTGTTGGCCACTATGATCTTGAACTTCGTCGTGGCGTTGGGCATGTCCTGCTGGATACTGTGCAGCTTGCTCTCAAGCATCTGGAAAAAGTTTCCCCCGGTCACATCGTGTTTGTCGTCGTACTCGTGCACGTGACCGTCGGTGCTTCCACCGTCGATGTCCGCGATGAATGACGAGGTATCCAGATCGAAGTGCCCTCCCTGGAGACCAAGACCGTTTCCCCGGGTATAAAGAACCGCTTCCTCACTATCCAGATAACCGATGTTGCTGGCCTTGGCATAAGCCCGTACTCCGAAACCGCCTGGATAATTGTCGAATGCCACATCGAATTCTCCGGAATACATCCCATAACTCGTAATCTCACCCGGCATACCCGGCAACGGCTCGAGCCTGTAATGAATGTCCGAGGATCCATCCGAATTCGGATTGGTCAGCTTGACTGTGATCGAATCGACATCCTCACAAAAACTCTTGTGGCTGAACCAGATAAACGGCGCTTCCAGCAGATACTGCCTCGCCTCCTCAATCCATGCCGACGCAATCTCGCTGTCGACATAATATTCGGGATAATCTTCCGCTGTGCCGATAACACGCGCTTCTATGTGGGCGCCGTTCGGATAGTCGATATAGAAAAGGCTAAATCCTCCCCCATAGGATTGCCAGGGCGATTCATTGATCCGGTATTCCAGGCTCGAATACTCCGGCTCATTGGTATGGGACATCTCCACGTTGACGATCTGGTTCCCCACGTAGTCAAACGAGAGGGAGGAAGTCAGAATCACGGGAGGATCCATGACGATTTGTCCAGCGTCGTAGGTCTGGTCTACGGTCGGGCTGTTGGACCATTCCTCCGGTAGAATGCTTTCCGCCATCGCATAAATCTTGGTGCCGGGCACCACATCGAGAACTCCCCCAAAATAAGGAACCCAGCCCCCGCTCTCGCCGTCCCGGTAAATGATGCGGGAAGTCCCGGGGGTATTCGGGTTATGCAGTGTCAGTTCCAGGTCAAAAGCCGTAACGATGTGTACGCCTCCGGGGATGGAAAACTGCGGGGGAGACAAGGGGGCTGTGGAGCTGGGACCCGTCCCGCCCGGGGTGCCGCCGGTCCCACCGCCACCGGAGGGACCGCTTTCATCTGCGCCCGAAGGAAAAATTGGCGTCGGAGAGTTGGCGGCCACGGCACTGGAATCATTGTAATCCCAGATCCAGGGGCCCTCGTTGGCCAGATTCAAATGCTGCTCGCGTGTCTCTTCCTGGACCGGCTCTCCAGCCAGCGAATTGTCGATGATGAAACTAGCCACTCCGTTACTGCCGCTGTTGGTCAACACAAACTTTTCGTTGCTCGCATCCCACACCGCCCGCGGCTTAAGGCTATCGGTGTCTCCGAGAGGGTGCGCCCGCAGGCGACGATCAATAAGGCTCCCAGTCAATCCGGCGGTCTGCCGCGCGCTCACCGAATCGGCCTGACTTTGAAGCTTTCCTAAGACTTCTTCAGGAGTGGATACGGAATCGAGGTTGCCGCCAAAGCTGCGGTAAATCCGGATCGCGGTGTTCAAGGACCGCACATCGCTTTCCAGCTTGTGAGCGGCAACCGCAGCGCGGGAGCCCGCGAAATGGTTCACCGTCATGCCGGTAATGATCGCCCCGATCGTCAGGGTGATCATGGTCTGGACCAGGGAGAAAGCTCGGGTCCTGAGGTGGGAGGGGCTGGCAGGAGAGGTGAGACGGCCGATGGGTTTCGGGGAAAATCTCATGGGTTATTTTGTGTTTTTTATATTTTCTATAATTACTATAACAACTTTTTATGGTATTTACAACGGTATTTTGCAAATATTCTATTAAGTGATATTGATTGTTCGGTTTTCGCCGATGATCTCGATCGCCGTCTATTCCCAACCTCTTAAGCGATTTCCCGCCTTCCTCGCCTTCCCGGCCTTCCCCCCGTTCCGTGCCTGCCCCCGTCCCCACCCCGTTCTCTCCCACCGTCACCCTGCGCCCCATCTTTGAAACTTCCCAAGCCCACAGATCCCCCCGCTCAACTTTGTCTCACCTCCCGTAAAAGTTAGCCGAATCAAATGGTACGGGTTTCCTAACAATTACACAACTCACTCCGCGAGGTTGCACACGCATCAGTGGAAAAATTTCACAGACCAATAAACGCCAATATTGTGACATTAAATGCGCGGCCACAGCTTGCAAAATTGCTTTTACTCAGTTGTGATGGCTGTTGAGACCAAACCAGCACACCAACTGAGGATAAACGAATGAGCTATTTTGAAGAGGCTGCCGACGGCCTCTCGCTGCTGAAGAGCGCAACCGATCCTGCTACACCTGACGCCGTCGCGATTGGCTCCATCTCTTCCAATCGCCCGCGAGTCCAAGGCAAGTTCCTCTTTTTCGGTGAAGACAAGTTTTTCATCAAAGGAATCTCTTACGGGGCCTTTCGCCCCAACGAAAAAGAGGAGGAATATCACGACCTGGAGACTGTCGAGCGGGACTTCCGGCTCATGGCCGCGCACGGCTTTAACACCGTGCGCATTCCTCATACTATGCCCCCGCGTTCCCTCCTCGATATCGCCCACCGCCATGGCCTCAAGGTTATGGTCGGCCTCTCCGCGGAGCAATTTGTCGGATATCTCATCGATCGGAGGAAAAAAGCCCCGGACATCCCCGCCATGGTGCGTGAAAAAGTGCGGGCCGTCGCCGGGCACCCCGCCCTGCTCTGTTACGGCATTGGCAACGAAATTCCAGCTGCGGTCGCCCGCTGGATAGGACGGCGCCGTATTGAACGATACCTCCACCAAATATATCGGGCCGTGAAGGAGGTCGATCCTCAGGGTCTGGTCACCTATGTAAATTATCCCACCACCGAATACCTCCAACTCCCCTTCCTCGATTTCGTCTCCTTTAATGTCTATCTGGAATCTCCGGACACGCTTAAGAAATACCTCGCGCGACTCCAGAACATCGCCGGCGATCGCCCTCTCCTTATGAGCGAAGTCGGGCTCGATGCCATGCGCCATGGTGAGGAGAAACAATCCGAAGTCCTCGACTGGCAGATCCGCACTTCTTTTGCCGCCGGCTGCGCCGGCACCGTTATCTTTTCCTGGACCGACGAGTGGTTCCGCGGCGGAAGCGAAGTCGACGACTGGGCCTTCGGCCTCACAGATCGGGAGCGCAACCCCAAACCCGCGCTGGCCTCCGTGGAAAACGCCTTTGCTGAAGTCCCGTTTCCGCTCCAAGAGAATCCCCCGCGCTTCTCGGTCGTGGTTTGCACCTGTAACGGCTCCGCAACCATTCGCGAGTCCCTCGAGAGCCTGCTGAAACTCGAATATCCCAATTACGAAATCATAGTGGTCAATGATGGCTCCACCGATAGAACGAGGGCGATCGTCTCGGATTACACAGGGATAAACCTCATTAACACGGAAAACAGGGGCCTCAGTCACGCCCGCAATGTCGGGATGCGCGCCGCATCCGGCGATTACGTGGCCTATATCGACGATGATGCCTGGCCCGATTCTCATTGGCTTCATTACCTCAACCATGCTTTTGCACACTCCGGCCATTCCGGTATCGGCGGCCCGAATCTCCCTCCTTCTGATGAAGCGTTCACCGCCCGTTGTGTCGCCAATTCCCCGGGCGGCCCGCTCCACGTCCTCCTCACGGACGATGTTGCGGAACACATTCCAGGCTGCAATATGACCTTCCGCAAAGCCGATCTGCAAGCCATCGGCGGATTCGATCCCGCCTTCCGGGTGGCAGGCGACGACGTCGACGTCTGCTGGAAAATTCAGAAGCAGGGCTGGACCCTCGGTTACCACGCCGCTGCCCTCGTTTGGCACCGTCGGCGCAATTCGGTGCCCGGGTATCTGAAACAGCAAATGGGATACGGCAAAGCGGAGGCGCTTCTCGAAACCAAATGGCCGGAAAAATACAATTCCATCGGTCACGTGTGCTGGGGCGGCCGCGTTTACGGCAACGGAATCACCCGTGTCCTTGGATGTGTTTCCCGAGTTTACCATGGGCCCTGGGGCGCCGCCCCCTTCCAAAGCATTCATGAGTCCGCCCCTAACTATCTCTTTTCATTCTCCGCGATGCCGGAGTGGTGGATCCTGATCCTTGGGCTGGCGGGTCTTTCGGCTCTGGGACTGATCTGGTCTCCCCTTCTTCTCGCATTCCCATTTTTCACCATCGCCGTCGGCCTGGTCCTCATCCAGAACGCTATCAGCGTCCGCAAGGCCAGGATTTCTCAAAGGCTTCCTCGATGCCGGCACTTCCACGCCGCCCAGATGCTCACGTTCTTTCTCCACATCGCCCAGCCGCTGGCCCGCCTCTACGGCCGGCTGCGCCACGGGCTCATCGCGTGGCGCCGCCGGACTCCCAAGAAGTGGGTGATTCCCATGCCCCGCCAGTCCGCAGTCTTCACCGAACACTGGATCACCCCCGAGCAACGCCTACTCGATTTGGAGCGCGGGCTCAATTACGCCAACGCTTCTTTCCGGCGCGGAGGAGACTACGATCGGTGGGATTTCGAGGTCCACGGCGGACTCTTCGGCTGGGCCCGGATCCTTATGGCAGTGGAAGACCAGGGATCCGGGACTCAATACGTCCGCATCCGCTCGTGGCCGGTGTGGAGGCGCCAGGCCATCATCCTGGCCATCATCATCTTCACCCTTTCCGGATTCGCCCTCGGACAGTCGGCGTGGCCGATCGTCTGGATCTGCGGTACCGGAGGCCTCTCGCTCCTCTGGAGAGGCCTCAACGAATCGGCGAGCGCACAAGCGGCGCTTCTCGACGCGGTGAAAGCATCAAATTCCGACGAAGAAATTGAGTGAGGCAACGCCTATTCTCTCCATTAAGAACAATTCGATAAACCAAGCTCTAATCACTGAAAGGAACCAATAATGAAAATTCTAATCCTGGGCGCAGGCGGTTTCATCGGAGTCAATCTCACGGAAAGGCTCCTCAGAGAGGGCATCCATAAGATCACCGCCGTCGATATCGAAAAGGATAAACTCCAGGAAGTTGGAGTCTTCGACGATCCCCGCTTGCGTTACCTTCACCTCGACATCCGAAAAGACAACGACACCCTGGAGCAGGAAACCAAAGATCACGATCTAGTCATCGACCTCGTGGCATTGGCCAATCCGGCGCTTTACGTGACCGATCCCCTTGGCGTCTTTAAGCTGAATTTCACCGAGAATCTTAAGATCGTCGAGTACTGCGTCAAACACGAGAAACGGATTATCCAGTTCTCCACCTGCGAAGTATACGGGATGACGGCAGCCAGCGTCGTCGGCAAAGATCCTGGCGAAATGCCTTGCCCATTTATCGAAGACGAAACGCCGATGATCATGGGCCCAATAAAGAACCATCGCTGGATTTACGCCTGCGCGAAACAGCTTCTCGAACGGGTGCTCCATGCCTATGGCCTCCAGTATGATCTCAAGTACACGGTTATTCGCCCCTTCAACTTCATCGGACCCCGCATCGACTATTTGCCCAGCGAAAAAGCCGGCAATCCGCGGGTCTTCAGCCATTTCATGAACGCGCTCCTTTATGGCACGCCCATGCGCCTGGTGGATGGCGGCAAAGCTTACCGCGCTTACACTATCATCGACGATGCGGTCGACTGCATGGTGAGGATCATCGAAAACCCGGACGGCGTCTGCGACAAGCAGATCTTCAACATCGGCACCCCCGAAAACGAAATCACTATTAAGGAAATGGCCTACCTCATGAGGGATATTTTCGATGAAAACTTCCGCC
Organism: Verrucomicrobiales bacterium; assembly: GCA_024638765.1. Taxonomy (GTDB): domain Bacteria; phylum Verrucomicrobiota; class Verrucomicrobiia; order Verrucomicrobiales; family DEV007; genus JAHEJT01. Next base: position 16,104 of record JAHEJT010000019.1, on the reverse strand, counting down.
AGGATGGAGATCCTTTTCCGGAAATCATCAGCGTGCCATCCGAAGAATTCTACGGCAAAGGATACGAAGACTGCGACCGCCGCATCGCGGATATCACCAAGGCCACAGAGCTCCTCGGCTGGAAACCAACCCACGACTTGCGGAGCGTGATCTACAAGACGATGGAATACTTCGTCGACCAACATCGCGCCAAGCAGCGCCGTCACGAAACGGCATCCGCTCCGAGTCCTGCCACCGAGGCGGTCTCGGCGCCCGTCCGGAAAAGAAGGCTCGGGGAAGAGGTCCCCAGCAGGTAATGCTATCTTGTCGCATGCCTTTTCGACCTTCCCGAGCAAAGAACAGAATGAGCGCTGAGGAACCCTCCAAGTACGACGACTGGGAGCTTTACCGGCGGCTCCTCACGGAAGCGAAGCCGTGCTGGTTCCACATCCTCGTCGCCTTTGCCATCAGCCTGCTGGCCAGCCCTCTGGCATTGCTCACCCCTCTTCCCCTCAAGATCGCCGTGGACAGTGTGCTGGCTGAAAAACCGCTTCCCGGTTTCCTCGCCGGGGTCCTGCCTGAATCCGTAACAACTTCCCAATCAGCAATACTCTTCCTCTGCCTCTTTCTCATGCTCGCGATTACTCTCCTCTCGAAACTCCAGGAGGCAGGCGCCTATATTCTCACCACTTACACTGGTCAAAGACTGGTGCGAGGTTTTCGCTCCCGTCTCTTTCAGCACGCGCAGCGCGTTTCGCTTCTTTACCACGACCGCAAAGGGGCTTCCGATTCTCTTTACCGCATCCAGTACGATGCTCCCTCGATTAGTCAGGTTGCCCTCCAAGGAGTCACTCCCTTCGTCACGGCAATCGTCACCGTCGTCGCCATGATGTACATCACCTGGCGGATCGATCCGCACATCGCGTTTGTCGCCATAGGAATCATCCCACTCCTGCTCGGAGTCTTCGTGCTTTACAAGAAGCGGTTGCGCAGCGGCGCTCGCCAAATCAAGGAGGTGCAAAGCGGCGCATTTTCCGTCGTGCAGGAAGTGCTCGGAGCGGTTCGCGTCGTCAAAGCTTTCGGACAGGAGGATCGTGAGCAGGAAAGGTTCGTCCAAATGGCTAACCAGGGTATCAGAGCCCAACTGCGCTTTGCCTGCGTGGACAGCGGTTTCAGTATGCTGCTCGGCCTGATCCTCGCCGCGGGCACTGCAACCGCCCTCTTCATTGGCGTCAGGCACGTCCAATCCGAATTCGTCACCCTGGGAGAACTCCTCATGGTCATGGCTTACATGGGCATGCTCCTCGGCCCCTTGAACCGGATCAGCCGGCAAGCGGGCAGTCTGCAGTCGCAGTTTGCCAGTGCGGAACGCGCTTTTTCCCTTCTCGACGAGTCCCCCGATGTCATCGAAAGGCCCGGCGCCAGATCGCTGGATCGGGCTTCCGGAGACGTCTGCTTCCGCAACGTCTCCTTCGGGTACGACGAATCTAGTCCCGTCCTCAACGCAATCTCCTTTCAGGTTCCACCAAACGCGCGCGTCGGCATCGCGGGACGGACGGGTTCCGGAAAGACCACACTCATCAGCCTGCTGCTGCGGTTTTACGATCCCACCTCAGGGGAGATCCTGCTGGACGGTGTCGACATCCGCGATTACAGGCTCGCCGACCTGCGCAACCAGTTCGCCATTGTGCTTCAGGAACCCGTTCTCTTCTCCACGAGCATTTACGAAAACATCGCTTATGGCCGACCGGAAGCCGACCGGGAAATGGTCGAAAACGCCGCCCGCCTCGCCAATGCCCACGACTTCATCGTCGCTCAGCCGGATGGTTATGACACCCAGGTCGGAGACCGCGGCATGTCCCTCTCCGGAGGAGAACGGCAGCGCATCTCCCTGGCCCGGGCCTTTCTTAAGGATGCGCCGATCCTGGTTCTTGATGAACCAACCAGTTCCGTCGATGTCGACACCGAATCCAGCATTATGGATGCCTTGCAACGTCTCATGGAGGGACGCACCACTTTCATCATCGCGCATCGGCTCAGCACCCTCGAGCACAGCGACATCCGCTTTCACCTGAAAAACGGCCGACTCGTGGAAACCCAAACCCTCAAGGATCTCTCCTCAGAAACCGAAAGGACGGCTGCCGCCGCCGGCGTTTTGGAATAGGTCCTCTCCCAGTATGTCTTCTCAGCCTCTTCGCATCATCGTCACCGGCCTCATCGGCCAGCACCCCCACATGGGCGGGGTCGCCTGGGATTATCTGCAATACCCTCTGGGCCTCAAGTTGTTAGGTCACGACGTTTACTATTTCGAGGACTCCGGAGAGTGGCCCTACAACCTCGACGGCGGCGAATCAGGTGACGACTGGGTCGCCAGAGATCCCGGCCAGAACCTCCGGCACTTGCAGGAAACCATGGAGCGCATCGGCCTCGCCGACCGGTGGGCGTACCGGTTCCCGCTCGAAAACAGCTGGTTCGGCATGTCCGATCAACGGCGCAAGGCGGTGGTGGCCTCCGCCGATCTGCTCATCAATGTTTCCGGCACATTGGAACACCCCGAGAATTACCGTGATGTCGAACGCATGGCCTACATCGACTCGGATCCGCTTTTCACCCAGATTAAGTTCCTCAAAAAACTCCCGGCTTTCTCCGCCCGGATCGATCTTCATGACGTCCATTTCAGTTTCGGGGAATGCTTCTCGGAAGACATGCCCTCCACCGGCCATCGCTGGCTTCCCACGAGGCATCCCATGGTCTTGGACCAATGGCATCATGATACTGCTCCGCGGGAAGCTTTTACCACCGTGATGAACTGGACGAGTTACCCGCCTCTCACTTACCAGGACAAGGCATACGGACAAAAGGATGTCGAATTTAAACGCTTCCTCCAACTCCCCTCCAAGGTGGCCCCGGTGACGCTTGAGGTGGCCCTCGCGAAAACCGAGCACGTAAACTGGCAGACCCGCGATCTCGATCTGCCCACCGAAATTGCCTCGTTCCTCGACGACCACCCTCATGCCTCCCCCGCTGAATTACTCACCAGAACGGGCTGGAATGTCGTCGATCCCGAAATCCACTGCTCCAGCCTCGACGCCTATCGCGATTACATCATCTCCTCAAAAGCAGAGTGGAGTGTCGCCAAGAACGGATACGTGGCCGGCAAGCCCGGCTGGTTCAGTTGCCGCTCCTCCTGTTACCTCGCCGCCGGACGCCCGGTAGTCGTCCAGGATACCGGATTCCAACCGGTGCTGCCCACCGGCGAAGGCATCCTCGTCTTTTCAGAGCCTGAAACCGCCGCGGAAGCCATCCGGGAAGTGGACGGGAATTACCATCGGCATGCCCGGGCGGCGCGGGAGATCGCCCAGGCCTGCTTCGACTCCGGCAAAGTGCTCTCTCGCCTTATCGAGGACGCGTTTCAAGCCCCATCGAAGAACACACCAAATCAATCGCCCGCTGAATCCGGCGCGATGGAACCCGCGAAGGGGTAATCCATGGATAAAACTGAAGGACCGGAAGCGAATAACACTTCGCCGGAAAGGGTGCCGATCCCTTTGTTTCTGCACATTCCCAAGTGCGGCGGCACGACCTTGACCAACTGCATCTACCACTGCACACACGATCGGAATTATCCCCATTCTGATGACCGATTTCTGTCCGACGGAGTCTACTACTACCCGGCGGGCCTCCACGTGGAGAACGACGGCCGCGTCCCTCCCCAAGCGCGGCGGGCGCTGCGTAACCCGGGTCTCCGCGCGGTTGTGGGCCACTTCACTTTCGGCATCCACCGCCATCTCGGAAAGCCGGGCGCTTACGTCACCATGCTCCGGCACCCCGTCGACCGGGTGGCTTCCCTCTACTATCACATTCGCCGTTACGAGGACTGCGAACTGCATAAGGCGATCAATGATCGTAACATCAGCCTTCAGGACTTCGTCAGGAATCTCTCCTGCCGCGAAGCTGACAACGATCAGACCCGGCGTATCTCCGGACAAAATCCCGGCTTCGGACTGTGTTCTCCATCAATCCTTGAACAAGCAAAAGAAAACCTTGCAAACTCCATCCTGGTCGCCGGTGTTACCGATCTCTTCGATGAATCCCTCGTCATGCTAAGGCGAGCCTTCGACTGGGAGCCTCTCCCGTTCTATCTCCCGGGACTCGTCAATCCTGACCGGCCTGCGGCCGACTCACTTTCCGGGGACACCATCGAAACAATCCTGGAATTCAATGCACTCGACCTCGAACTCTATGACTTCACCCGTAACATGCTCCTTGAAAAAATCGCGCGCCAGGGACGTGCTTTTCAAGAGGATTTGAGACAGTTCAAATCTGCTAATACCAAACACCAGCTCCAGAATCGCACAGCGGCCGCCGGTTCCCAGCAGCTTCAGGAAACCTCTTAACGACTCCGCGTGGACACATGAAAAACGCCGGCCCTCCCAAAACCCTCGTCATGGGTTGGTTCAGTTTTGAGCTTTACGGCGCCACCGCCGGCGATCTCATGGCCAAAGACGTGGTCTGCGAATGGCTTGGCGCGGCCGGCCACCACCACGATGTCGCCTTCGCCCCGCCTTTCGAAGGGGGCGTCGACTGGCGTGCGGTCGATCCCTCGGCGTACACACACCTGCTCTTTGTGTGCGGCCCTTTCGGCGAGAACGAAGTCTCCCGCGAATTCCTCGATCGCTTTGCCCACTGCCATAAGATCGGGGTCAATCTCAGCATGCTCCAGTCTCTCGAGGAGTGGAACCCGTTCGATCTACTCCTCGCACGCGATAGCTCTGCGGGCGCGCACCCCGACATTTCCCTGCTCTGCGACCAGCCGCAAGTCCCCGTCGTCGGCCTCCTCCTCGTCCACCCGCAGAAAGAATACAAAGAGCGCGGCCGGCACCAACAGGCTAACGAAGCCATCCATCGCCTCATCGACGCGAATGAAATGGCCGTCGTCGAAATCGATACCCGGCTCGACGAGAACACCACCGCGCTCCGCACCGCAGCGGAGGTGGAATCCCTCATCGCCCGCATGGACGCCGTCCTGACCACTCGTCTTCATGGGATCGCCCTCGCCATCAAGAACGGCATCCCCGCGCTCGCCATTGACGCTATCTTGGGCGGCGCAAAAGTGACCCGCCAGGCGGAGTCGATCGGCTGGCCCATCCACTTCGCGGTGGAAACCGTGAACGACCAAGAGCTTCAGGATGCCTTGGACTACTGCCTCACCGAGGAAGCGCGCACTGACGCAAGAAAATGCGCTGCGGGCGCCCGTAACCAGCTCCGTTCACTACGCGAGGAATTCCTCGCCGAAATCAACACCGGAGCGGGCAGCCCCGTGTGAGGAAGCGCCCCAGCCCATGGCACGTATCATCGCCGGATCCTACATGGTGCGCTACCCGCTCGGGGGCATGATGTCCTGGACCCTGCAGTGGCTCGTGGGACTCCAGAGACTGGGGCACGACGTCGTCTTCGTCGAGAAAAGCTGTTATGCCGATTCCTGTTACGATCCCGTCCGCAAGACTTCCAGCGACGATTTCGCCTATGGTCTCAAAACCACCGTGGATCTTCTCGAGCGCTTTGGACTCGCCGGCCGCTGGTGCTACGTGGATTTCCAGAATGATTACCACGGCATGAGCCGGGAGAAAATTGAGGAACTCTTCCGCTCCGCCGATGTTTTCATCGACCTCGGAACCCACGGCGCTTGGCTCGAGGAGGCAAACCATGGCGGTGTCACCGTGCTCGTCGACGGCGAACCGGGATACACTCAGATCCACATGCAGAATCGCATCGCCAGCGATGAACCAGTAAACGAATACGGCCGCTACTTCAGCAACGGAGCCAATATCGGCACGTCGAAAAGCACCGCCCCCACGGGAGGCAAAACCTGGCGCGGCGTTTTCAATCCGGTTGTCACAGAGCTTTTCGCCGTGGAACCGCCGCCTGCCGATGCTCCCTTCAGCACGATCATGAACTGGCGGTCGCACGAGCCCTGCAAGTTCAACGGCCGCACCTACGGCCAGAAAGACCTCGAGTTCGCCAGATTTATCCGGCTTCCACGAAAGACGCGCGTCCCCATGGAACTCGCCGCTTCCGGTAAAAAGATCCCCGCGCACGAGCTCGAGTCTGCGGGCTGGCACTTGCGCGACGCCCAGGAAGTCACCATCTCGTTCGACGCTTACCAGCGGTATATTCGCAACTGCCGGGGCGAGTTCAGCGTTTGTAAGAATGTCTTCGTCGAAACCCGGTCCGGCTGGTTCAGCGACCGCAGCGCCGCTTACCTCGCCAGCGGACGGCCCGTCGTCCTTCAAGATACCGGGTTCAGCGACCATCTCCCTGTCGGCGAAGGTCTTTTCGCGGTGCGTGACGTCGAAGAAGCCGCCGCCGCCATCGAGGAAATCGAGGGCGATTATGGCCGCCACTCATCGAGGGCCAGGGAGATCGCGTGCCAGCATCTCGAAGCGGAAACCGTGTTGGAAACATTTCTCCATGAGTGCGGCCTTTGAAAATCTCCCCGGCAGACTGCGCATCGTCGTCCTCGGTTACCTTGTGCGCGGACCGATGGGCGGAATGGCGTGGCACCATCTGCAATATGTGATGGGACTCCGCGATCTCGGGCACGCTGTGTATTTCTTGGAAGACAGCGGAGATAACGAGTATTGCTGCTACGATCCCGCACGGGGCGTCGCGGACGCGAACCCCGAGTACGGCTTGAAGTTCGCCGCCGATTGCTTTGCACGATTCCATCACGATGAGAAATGGGCGTACTATGACGCCCATACTTCGCGGTGGCTTGGACCTTGCGCCGGCCGCATCCCCGCCCTCCTCAAGGACACCGATCTCCTCATCAACCTGTCCTGCTCCAATGTCCTCCGCCCTTGGTTCGATGACATCGCAGTGCGCGTCCTGGTGGATACCGATCCTCTTTTCACCCAAGTACGCCATCTCACCGACCCCGCCAGAATGGCCCTTGCGAAAAGGCATAACCGGTTTCTCACCTTCGCGGAGAATATCCGCTCGGATAACTGCACCATTCCCGACGACGGCTTCCCGTGGATACCTACAAGGCAACCCATCGTGCTGGAGGCATGGCCGGTGACCCCGCCCCTGCAAACCGGCAAGTTCACTACGGTGATGCAGTGGGACAGCTACCCCGCGCTCGAGTATCGAGGCCGGACTTACGGAATGAAGTCGAAAGCGTTTTCAGACTATCTCGATCTGCCGCGAAAATGCGGACCGATCTTTGAACTCGCCGTGGGCGGCGTATCGGCCCCCCGCCCTCTGCTTCGAGAGAAGGGTTGGCAACTCAGCAACCCGAATCAAGTTGCCAAAGATCCCTGGTCCTACCAACGGTTCATTCAGCAGTCCCGGGCCGAATTCACCGTCGCAAAACACGGGTATGTGGCCAGCCGCAGCGGTTGGTTCAGCGAGAGAAGCGCTGCCTATTTGGCGAGCGGCCGTCCGGTGGTGACTCAGGAAACCGGTTTTTCCGACTGGTTGCCCGCCGGCCAAGCTGTTCTCTCCTTCAAGACACCCGGGGACGCGGAGGCTGCCATCGACGACGTCAATCGCCGTTACGAGCTGCACTGTTCGACGGCAAGGGAAATCGCGAAAGAGTATTTTGACGCTCGCAAGATTCTGCCACGAGTTATTGAAGAGGCCATGGGAAGCTTTCGTGTGTGAATTCAGACTGTTTCGACAGACAAAATGCTCTTCTCAAGATCCAAAGCCAAACCACCGCGTCGGAATCGCCCCACGATCGCTTTCTTCGACTATCCCGATGTCTTCGAGGATTTCTATCCAAAGTATGGAGTGGATCAACATTCCTTCGCCACCAGCTGGGCTGCTTCCGGGAATCACGCTTTCCTCTCCGTCCTGCAGAATGAAATTGGAGACGTCACCTGGTACGCGTTTTCCCTGAAGCCCCAGCTCGAGGAAGCGACGCATGAAGTCGTTGGATGCAAGGTGAAGTTTTTTCGTTCATCATTTCTGCATCGCTGTTTATGGAATCTTTTCTACCTTCCAAGACCCGCCTGGCGCTGGCGCCGGTTCTATCGCGTGTATGCGACCATGGCCTCTTATGTTGCGCTGCTTTCGGGCCCCTTCCTCAAGACCCTCTTGAGCGATCGGCCGGATTGCATCTTCGTGCAAGACTATGCGTCGGGCCGCTACGACGTGCTGGTGCTGATGGCGCGTTGGCTGAAGATTCCTCTCTTCGCTTACCATGCAGGCAGCCGGCCGGCAGGATACGTCGGACGATGGGCCAAGCATTGGACCATTCCACGCGCCAAGATGCTGGTGGTTTCCAGCAAGGCCGAAGCGGAAATGCTATCGACCCGCTACCACGTTCCGCGGGAACGATTGAAAGTCGTCCTCACACCGATTGATACGGAGATTTTCAAGCCCTTGGAGCGAACCGAGGCGTGCATGGAATTGGCGCTCAGCCCGGACAGGAGATACCTCCTCTTCGTCGGCCGACTCGATGATCCCGTAAAGCGAATCAGCGCCATCGTCGAGAGTTTCTCGCGCACACTTCGCAAACACAAGGATGTCGATCTCTTGATCGGCGGTTCCGGTCCCGATGAGAAAGCCCTGGAGCAGCTGGCGGCGGATCTGGCGCCCGATCACGTCCGTTTTCTCGGGTGGATCGACAGCGCCCGCGAAAAGGCCCTTCTCTATAACAGTGCCGAGTGCCTCTTGCTCCCTTCCATCAAGGAGGGGTTTCCCACCGTCGTCGGTGAGGCCATGGCATGCGGCACACCGATTCTCGCCTCCGACCTGGAAGGGATCGCCGAGCTCGTCGAACCCGGCAAAACCGGTTGGTTGGTGCAACCCGGGAACGACGAGGAGCTTGCAGCCGCCCTTGAGTTCGTCGTCGACAACGAGGCCACCGTCCGGTCCATGCGCGCCCTGGCGCGGACGACTGCCGTAAACCACCTTTCTCCCCAGGCGGTCGCGCGCCAGTTGAGATCCTGCTTTTTTCCGGACCGAAAAGAATCCCCCATTCTCAATCTTAACGTCGAGGATGTCCAGTAACCCGGCAACTTTGTTGAAAGCGATGTCACCGCCTCATCCCTCGCTTCTTATCATTTCAGCGGCATCGCAACTCCCGCTTCGTGAGCGGACTTGGGGATCCGGAAGCTGGCTAGCTCCAGAAGAACGCGAGAGCCTGGATTGGTTGACGCTGGCACGCACGCTGGGGTGGGGCGTCAGACTCGTGCAGGCATCGCAGGATGAGCTTCGATCCGCGATGAACGTCGATTACCGCTGCCTCATTCTATCCGCCGGTCCCGACGGTCTCACGACGGAGGACGCCGCCTTGATCGCTTCAAAATTGACCGATCACCCCATGACTTTCGTGGCCCAAAGCTCCAAGCCTGGTTCGCCCCTGGAGAAACTCCAGGGTGTTAGCGGCAAACTGAACCCGATTGAAGGCAAGGAATTGCGTTGGGACGGCCCCGGTCCCAAAACCGCGTGGCATTGCCGCAACAGCCTGAAAGCGACAGCGCTACGGCCTGCGCCCGGGACCCGGACCCTGGCCACATTAAATGGAACGCCGCTGATTGCCGCAAAACCCCTGGGAAAAAGTCTGATTGTCACCTTGGGTTTCCACCCCAGCGAAGCCCGCGACCAGGACGGGTGCGTCACAGCCCTGCTCAAACATCTGTTGATATTTGAATCCCCGGAGCCAGTCGCTTGGTTTGACTGGGACAATACCATGGTTCTTCGCATGGACGATCCCGGAGGGGCCCAGAACGTTTACAGTCGCTCCTGGTCCTATCCAAAATTGACCGAGGCGGACTGGGCGCAGGTCGGAGACGACCTGGCGCGCCGCGATGCATGCCTTTCCACCGGATACATCTCGGGCTGGGTTGACGACGGGAACTCCAGGCGAGGAGATCTCCAAGTGAACGGCCATGCCGTCCCTCGAAAGGCAGGCACGATTCACCCCTCCCCCGAGGTCTGTTATCACGACAAAGCCGGGCATCGCCCCGGAACGATTTTCGATTACCAGGCGGAATACCGCGGCCTTCGCCGCTTGCAGGAATCCGGGCTTGTCACCATCGAACTCCATGGCTTTACCCATATCCATCCGGATATCGATGCCTGGCTCCGTGCCGACGATCGCTTTGAATCGGAGGACTGGTATCGAGAACTGGGAAAAAGCGCGCAACCGTTCCTCGCAAAACTGACCCTCTCCGACCATCCGATCACGAGGGGCTTGATTACTATCGAGGACTATTTTGGGTCCCGGCCGACGACACTCATTTGTCCCGGCGAGCAATTTACGGACGAGACGCTCTCCACGGCGCTCGATGCGGGACTGCGGCTGATCGGAAGCTATTACCTGGCGATCCGCCACGACGATCGCTTCTGCTGGAATCAGCATGTCTGTGCCCCCTATCTTAACGAGCTTGACGGCAAATGGTTTACTTCAGGACTGCCGGTGATCGGCTACTTCCACGACCGCGAACTCTCACTCGAGGGTGTCGATTGGATGACCCGGTGGCTGGACGCCTGGCAAAACGCGGGCGCCCGGCGATTTGTCGACTATCGGCATCTTGCGTCAGCCCTCGGCAAGACCTTAAGCTTGAGGGAAACTCGCGGTGAGCTGCAGCTGACTGTGCATGAAGAAGCGTCGCTTCAATCCCCCGTTCCACTCGATATTCGTTTCACGACTTCCTTGGAACCGCCGCCCGCATCGGTTACCGTCGTCACCCGCGAATCGTCCTTCTCCGCCCCCGTCGAATCCGTCGATCCTCACCAAGCCCGCTTGCTCTTGAGGATCTGACCATGGATTACCGCCACGACATGCAAATGCCACACCGATTCCAAAAACCTCTCCAATCCATAACAGGGTTCAAGAATGGCACGTATCATCGTTAACGCGATCATGGTCCGCTACCCGATGGGAGGTCTGAACCAGTGGATCCTGACCTGGCTGGTGGGGATGAAACGGCTGGGGCATGACGTCTATCTGGTGGAAGACAGCGAATGGGAGAATTCCTGTTATGACGCCTCGCGAAAAATCATGACAAGCGACTGCTCGTATGGTGTTTCGGTCATCAATTCTCTCCTCAAAAGATACGACCTTGAGAACAACTGGTGTTACATCGACGAGCAAGACACGTATCACGGCCTTTCAAAGAAACAGTTGGATGAAGTATTCAAGTCAGCGGATGTGTTCGTTGATTTCGAATGGGGACACTTTTTCGACAGAGCTTCTGAGGTCCCCACACGCGTTTTCCTGGATGGCGAACCCGGTTGGTTCCACGTCAAGCTGATGAGGCTCTTGGAGTCCGGGGAAAAAATCAGGGACTACGACTATTTTTTTACCGATGGCCTCAACATCGGCACCACAGCGTCTACCGCGCCCACGGCCGGTGTCGCCTGGCACCATGTCATCACCCCCGTTCTCCTCGAGGATGGTGTGACCCAAGAAGTCAATCAGGAGGGGATCTTCACCACCGTGATGAGTTGGCAATCACACAAGCCCGTAACGTATCAGGGCAAGACCTATGGCCAAAAAGATGTCGAATTTGAAAGGTTTATCGAGTTACCCGGTTTGCTGGATGAGCCGATCGAGGTCGCCGTATCCGGTCGCAAGGGTAAGGTGCCTAGAGAACGACTTTCAAGACATGGTTGGCGGGTGAGAGATGCCGAGGCTCTCACTGTATCGGTGGATTCCTATCGCAATTACGTGGCCGCATCCAAGGGGCAATTTGCCGTGGCCAAGAATGCTTTTGTCCAAACACAGTGCGGCTGGTTCGGGGACACGCCAGGTTATTTTCTCAGCTATGGCAAACCCGTCGTTCTCCAACACACCGGATTCTCCAAGCACTTGCCCTGTGGACGAGGACTGTTTGCAGTCAACAATGCCAGCGAAGCCGCCGAGGCCATTGCCTCGATCAACGCCGATTATCGGCAGCACGTGAAATGGGCGCGCGAACTCGCAGAGGAACACCTGTCGACCGACAAAGTGATCGGCAGGTTTCTCAAGGAATTGGGCATTTAGACCCTGGTCCCACCACCGGACTGTGAACCAGGTGTGGTTGTTGCGGCAAATCTATGAACCCGGATCTGATTCTGTCCGCACGACCTCATCGAACATCGACACGTAGGGAGACCCGGCGACGCTCTCTCGAAGTTCCTCGAAGTTCTCCAGGACCTTCCGCAGGTCATCGTCGGTGTTCTTGACCGCCTTACCTTTGGCATCCGCCGGCGGCACCCCGAGGAACGAGAAGGCGCGAACGAAAACGGCGCTCGGATCCTCCAGCAGTTCCTCGTAGACGATATACAACGAGGGCAGCCCGAGCGCGGCGACATACTCCCGCAGGGCGGTGCAGCCCCTCTCGACCTGTGCGAGGGCCTCGCGGAACTCCACCGGATCTATCCGGAACATCCCCGGACGTGCCCCGGGATCATACAGGTTCCAGTCAGCGGTTGCCGCATGGAGCCGAGCCGCGTTGAACATCGAGACAACCTGCTTGATGCGGTTTTTCCGTTCGAGATGGATAATCGAGGCGCCGGAATCTCGCAAGACATCGGCAAAGGCACCTCGATCCTTGACATCACTGAGCTTGAGTTTGAATCCCCAGGCCGAGCAATCGTCGCTCGGACGATGCTTGAGGTAGGACCGAGCCTCGATGATCTGACGCTTGGCCCCCTTCTTCCGCCCAACACCTGTCAGCCACTCCCCGGCGCACACGACCCTTGGATGCGAGTCCAAAGCCTCGGTCAGGAGCGTGCTGCCCGTCCGGCCCATAATGAGAATCGCAAACGGACCTGCGCTCATAGGTGAACTTCGCCCTCCCTGACTCCCCTCTCTCCCCATCGAGAAATCAAAAGCGCATCGAGAGCCTTCGCAGGACTTCTTCCAGATCTGAAAACGCACAATGGCGCCATCTGCAAAGCATAGCAATCCGATCCCGCACCGTCAATCGGGTCTCCGGGCGCACGAACCCCGGCAACCGGTCAAGCAACCACCGTCCGCGGTTTTTCCGTCAGTTGACGATCGATCCGATTCTCGGAATCCACCAGGACGACCTTCGGGGAGATTGGCTTCTCGGTCAGCTCAAAGCCCATGATGATCACTTCCTCCCCCTCGTTGATGAGATGCGCGGCGGCCCCGTTGATGCAGATTTCACCCCCATCCTTTTCCCCCTCGATAACGTAAGTCTCCAGCCGCACCCCGCTGGTGTTGCTCACCACCAGGACCTTCTCATTGGGCCACAATCCCGCCGCCTCGATCAATGTCAGGTCGATCGTGATACTCCCCACGTAATCGGGATTGGCCTCGGTCACCGTGGCCTTATGAATCTTTGATCTTAATAACCAACGCATCCTAAATAAGCAATTACCTGATACTATTGTCCTTATCTGCCCCTAGTCAATGATGAGCACTCGCCTGGGCCAGAATCTTCCCATTTGGCGGGCCTCGGACGGGCTTACCGCCATTATTAGACGGTCCCCGCCCCGATTTCATTGAAAGGAACCCCCCCTCTCTGCTGTTATTCCCTCCTGACCCTGAATATCACAGCCCGCAACCTCCCTCTACCTCACTATGAACCGCTCCTTCCTGAACCGCCTCTCCGTCGCCCTCGCCGCACTCTCCCTTGTGCTTACCACCGCCCCGCTTCTCCCCCTGGCGGCGCAGCCGCAGCACCCCGCGCCGGCCCGGCCCAACCTCCTCTTCATCTTCGCCGACGACCAATGCTTCGACACGATTCGCTCCCTCGGTAACTCCGAAATCGAAACCCCCAATCTCGACCGACTCGTCAAGCGCAGCACCACCTTCACCCACTCCTATAACATGGGCTCCTGGAGTGGCGCCGTCTGCGTCGCCAGCCGCAACATGCTCAACACCGGCCTCTTCCTCTGGCACGCGGAAGAAGCCTCGAAAAATATCGTCCCCGAGTTCCAGGAGAAAGGCCGCATGTGGGCGCAGCTCCTCGAAAAAGCCGGATACGACACTTACTTCACCGGCAAATGGCACGTGAGAGCCGATCCGGAAAAAACTTTCACCGTCGCCCGCAATGTCCGCGGCGGAATGCCGAAACAAACCGACAAGGGTTACAATCGGCCTCTTCCCGACTCCCCCGATCCCTGGAGCCCCTTTGACCCGCAATTCGGCGGCTTCTGGGAAGGCGGCAAACACTGGAGCGAAGTCGTCGGCGATGACGCCCTCGATTTCCTGACCCTCGCCAAAGAGAGCGAGAACCCCTTCTTCATGTACATCGCGTTCAACGCCCCGCACGATCCCCGGCAATCTCCCGAAGCCTACGTCCGGAAATACCCACTCGAGAACGTCGGCATTCCCAAGTCATTTATCCCGGAATACCCCTACAACGAAGACATGAAATCCGGCCGCAAGCTCCGCGATGAAAAACTCGCCCCCTTCCCACGCACCGAACACTCGGTCAAAGTCCATCGCCAGGAGTATTACGCCATCATCACCCATATGGACACCCAGATCGGACGCATCCTCGATGCCCTCGAAGCTTCCGGCCAGGCAGAGGACACTTACATTTTCTTCTCCGCCGATCACGGCCTCGCCGTCGGCCATCACGGACTCTTCGGAAAACAAAATATGTTCGACCACAGCGTCCGCGTCCCGCTGCTCGTGGCCGGACCCGATATCCCCTCCGGCGAAAAACACGATGCCCCCGTCTATCTCCAGGATATCATGCCCACCACCCTCGAACTCGCCGGCTCCGCCATCCCGTCACACGTCCAGTTCAAGAGCCTCCTCCCCCTCATCAGGGGCGAATCCAAAAGATCTTATAATGCCATTTACGGCGCCTACCTCGACGGCCAGCGCGCCGTCACCCAGGGCAAACACAAGCTCATCCTCTACCCACAGGTCCCCGTCGCCCTCCTCTTCGACGTAAAGAATGATCCCGGCGAAATGAACAATCTCCTCGAGGACAAAGCCAATCAGGAGACCGCAAAAAAACTCTTCAAAACCCTCCTCAAACTGCAGAAAGAAGCCGGAGACCAACTCGATCTCAAATCCATTTACCCCGAGCTCCTCTAAAATGGAGGGCAACGCTTCGTCGTTGCCGTGCCGAAGCAGAATGGCGAAGGCAGGCTAACAACCAAACCGCCGCGGAGCGGCGGGACTACTTCTCATGCACCCCTTCGGGAAAAGATTCGGCACACTCTGTCTCCCGACGCTTCTCCTCCTCGCCCTTCTGATCCCGATCCACTCCCGCGGTCAAGAGAACCCCCCACCCTCCCCCTTCCTCCCCAACGACACCGTCGTCTTCGTCGGGGGATCCAACACCGTGGACTCCCAATTTCACGGTTACCTGGAATCTCACCTCACCGCCGCCCACCGCGGCCTCAAACTGAAGTTCCGCACCCTCGCCTGGGAAGCAGACACCGTCTACCGCCAGCAGCGTCCCCTCAATTTTCCAAGCTGGGAGGAAACCCTGTCGAAATTCGAGAACCCCGTTATCATCGCCCGGTTCGGCCGGATGGAATCCCTCGACGGCCTCGAAAAACTCGGCGAGTTCGATAAGGCCTATCGCACTCTCCTTGATATCTTTGCCGGCCACGCCCGCAGCGTCATCCTCGTCTCCCCATTCCCGTTCGAGCCCTTTCCCTACCTCCCCGCCGGCGAACTCTCCCGGCGCAACAAGAACGCGGAGGCCTACACCGAAACCATCGCAAGAATCGCCAATGATCTCGGTTTCGTGTCCATCGACGTGTTCCATCCCTTCCTCGATCGCCGCGACCCCCCACTGACCGCCGATGGAGTCAACCTGACTCCCGCCGGACACCGGGCGGTCGCCGAAACCATCGCGAGCCGGCTTGGCTCCACGCGCAAGATCACCCCCGGTCCCGCCCCCCTCCGAAACCTCATCATCGAAAAAAACCGCCTCTGGTTCCGTTACTGGCGTCCCACCAACTGGGCCTTTCTCCACGGCGATCGCACCCACGTCCCCAGCAGCCGCGACCACCGCGATTTCGAAATCCGCTGGTTCCCCGCCGAAACAGAGCAATACCTCGCCTTGATCGAAGCAGAGGAAAAACGCATCCACCAGATGGCGACACAGTTACATGAGTAGGTCGTGGGCACTAAAAAGCAATGTAGCCGCGCCCGTGAGGGCGTGGTCCGGGGAACCCATTTCCTTCAAC